>JBFKAV010000177.1:0-6580 GCA_041621405.1 Paracoccaceae bacterium | reverse complement strand
CCGTCCATCACCGGCGAGAACTTGCCGCCGTCGAAGCCCGGCGCGTGGCGGCCCTTCTGCATGCCCTCGACGACAGAGACGTCCTCTTCGAACACGCCGCGCCATTGCACCGCGTTCTTCGCCCTGAGCGCGGGGTCGGTGTCGGGCGTGGCGTAGTAGATGTGGATCTGCTCGAGCGTGCGCTCCTGGCCCTGGGGCAGGAGCACGATGGCGAAAGCATGGTCGCGCTGCGCGCCGAGAAGCACGTTGGGAAAGAGCGCCACGTATTCGGCCGCCGTCTGCCATTTCGGGTCGAATTCGGGGAAGTCTGGGAAGGTCTCGCCCGCATCGCCCTTGAGCTGGCGGTAGAGCGTCGAGCCCTGGCCGGAGAAGTGGCCCGGCTCCTCGATGTGGTAGTGGTCCTCGAGCCGCGAGTAGGAATTGAGGCCCGGGTGGACCCAGGGCAGGTGGTAGCTCTCGCAGTAGTTCTCGACCGCGAGCTTCCAGTTGCAGGCGACCTCGAGGTCGAAGCGGCTTTCCGGCCCGCCGTGGAAGACCGGGCGCTCGAAATCGGCCCAGCGGGCCAGCGCCTTGGCCTGGGCTTCCTCGAACGGCGGCGCGTCGCCCGACAGGTTCACGAAGACGACGTCGCGCCAGACGTGGGAGGGCACCTCGACGAGGCCGAGCTCGGCGCGTTTCACCTCCGGGTGCACGTTCTGGCCCGGGCCGCCGACATGCGGGGTGGAGACCAGCCGGCCGTCGAGCCCGTAGCACCAGGAATGGTAGGGGCAGCGCAGCGCGCCCTCGATCCTGCGCGGCTCGGAGACGAGGATCATTCCGCGGTGGCGGCAGATGTTCTGGAAGACCCGAACCTGGCCCTGCCGGTCGCGGACCAAGAGCAGCGGCACCCCGGCGAAGTCGATCGGCCGCGCATCGCCGGGTTCGGGCACGTCGGCGGCGACGCCTAGTCCGGCCCAGGTGGAGAAGAGCAGCGCCTCGCGCTCCTCGGCGTGGACCACGGGGTCGATGTAATGCGCGTTCGGCAGCCCTCGGGCGCGGTCCACCGGGCGGCGGACGGGGCCGAGGTCGGTCAAGTCCTTGGCCATCTGTGCCAGCTCCTCGCGCGGGATCGTCTGCGATCAGACTAAGGGCTTCGGAGTGGCCGCGATGGCCCGGAACCGACGCCGCAGGGTCGGTAAGGCGACATCGGCGCCCGGTCCGCCTTGCTCAGCGCTCCAGAAGCGCGGCGACGGGGTCGCCCTCCGGCAGGTCGAGACGGGCGCGGAGCCGCGCGCGGGCGCGCGAGAGGCGGCTCGCCACGGTACCGGGCGGCAGGCCGGTCTCGGCGGCGAGTTCGGCGATCGTCACCGCGTCGAGCACGACCCGCGAAAGCAGCTGGCCCTGATCGGGCGGCAGCGTGGACAGCGCGGCGATCACCTCGCGGCAGGCGATCCGGTCGGGCGCCGCGTTCGGCGCGCTTTCGGGCGCGGCCGCCTCTGCCGGAGCGAGCCGGGGCGGGCGCCGCGCGAGGTTGCGAAGCGTGGTCAGGAGATAGGGCCTGAGATCTCCGATCGTCTCGCCCTCGCGCAACCGCGTCCAGACCCGAAGGAGCGCCTCCTGTGCCAGGTCCTCGGCTCGGTCGCGCGAGCGGGTCAGGGCCATCGCGGTGCGCATCAGGGACGGAATCAGGTCGGTCAGGGCCTGGGCCGCATGGGGGCAGGGAAGGGGGGTCATCGTCGCCTCCTTGGTCTCGCAGGGCGAAGCTGGCGCCTTTGCCGGTCGCCGAAAAGAGCGCAGGAATCCGCCGAGCACTGAAAACGGCCGATTTCGGGCCGAATCCCGCCCAAGTGGCAGGGTAGATCTCGGCGGAAGCGCGCCCGCCAGCGGCACGCCGCCGAAGAGGTCTGGACGGTGCAATGATCTTGCCTATTGTCCGCCGCGAGCAGCGAGACCCCGCGCGCGGAGTCGCAGTGGGGTCCGGAAAAAACGCGTGTTGAACGGGCGAGCATTCGATGACCAGATTCGGTGTTCTTATTGGCGTTCTCGGCTTCTTGGCGGCCGTTCCCGGAGCGGGAGTGGCGGGCTCGGGAATCGATACCGACGGCGACGGCCGCTACTCGCTGGCCGAGCTTCAGGCGCTCTACCCGGCGCTGACGGCAGCGATCTACGCCCTGATCGACTCGGATGGCGATGGCAGGGTCAGCCCGGGCGAGTTCCGCGCGGGCCAGGACAACGGCCTGCTAGTCAGTTCGACCTCGAATGGTTAGGCCGGCAGAGACTGCGCTCCGACCCGACGAAGGGCCGCGTTCGGCCGAATGCCGCCGCCGCCGGGGGCGCCATTCGGCAGCGATTTGCGCAAATCGGCCAAGCCCGGACCGGCACGGGAAGAAAACCACCGCTCGCGCGTCATGACGGGTGAGGGCCCATGCGCCCTCGCCAACCCATGACAGATCAAGGAGAGAGTCATGAAGAAGGTCATTCTCGCCGTCGCCGCCCTCGGTTTCGCGGGCGCCGCCATCGCGCAGGATGTGGCCGACACCGACGGTGACGGCGTCTATTCGATGGAAGAGCTGATGGCGGCCTATCCGGACCTCACCGACGAGGTGTTCGTTCTGATCGATGCCAATGCCGACGGCGCGGTCGATGCGGACGAACTGGCCGCCGCGCAGGAAGCGGGCACGCTCGGCTAAGAGCGCACGCCCGACAGGGCCCCCGGCACGTCCCCACGCCGGGGGTCCTCCCCACTAGCCGCCGCGAGACAGAGCAACCACGCCGGTGCGGGCCATCTCGCTCAGACCGAGCGGCCGCATCAGATCGGCGAAGGCGTCGATTTTCTCCGACGTGCCGGTAACTTCGAAGACGAAGCTCTCGAGCGTGGAATCGACCACGTTGGCGCGGAAGATGTCGGCGAGCCGCAGCGCCTCGACCCGCTTGTCTCCGCCGCCCGACACCTTGAAGAGCGCCAGCTCGCGCTGCACCGACGGTCCTTCGACCGTGAGGTCGTGCACTTCGTGCACCGGCACCAGGCGGCCGAGCTGCGACTTGATCTGCTCGATTACCTGCGGCGTGCCGGTCGTGACGACCGTGATCCGCGAGCGGTGGCCGGTATGGTCGATCTCGGCCACGGTCAGGCTCTCGATGTTGTAGCCGCGTCCCGAGAAGAGGCCGATCACACGCGCAAGCACGCCGGCTTCGTTGTCGACCACCACCGCCAGCGTGTGGGTCTCCTGAATGTCGGCGTAGTTAGCGCGCAGCTCGTAGGCCGAATGCTGGGTCGTGCCCTTCTTGATGTGTAGTGCCGACATGCCACCTTCTCCGGATGCAGACGCGCGCCCTGCTTACACAAGGGCGCGCGCAGGTTCTAGCGCGTTGTTGGCGGCCGCCCCCGAGCCTCAGACGCGCTCCTCGCGCAGGCCCTTCACGATCGCGACGCACATCAGGAGGAGGACGAGGGTGAACGGCAGCCCGGTGGAGATTACCATCGCCTGCAGCGCCGAGAGACCGCCGCCGAGCAGGAGCACGATCGCGACCGCGCCCTCGAAGGTGCACCAGAAGACCCGCTGCGACACCGGCGCGTCGACCTTTCCGCCCGCGGTGATGGTGTCGATCACCAGCGAGCCCGAATCCGACGAGGTCACGAAGAAGACGACGACCAGGATGATGCCGATCGTCGAGGTGATCGCCGACATCGGCAGCCCCTCGAGCATCGCGAAAAGCGAGAGTTCCGGAACGTAGCTGTCGATCACGAACTGCTTGACGGAACTGCTTGTCGGATCGCTCAGCACCTGGTCGATGGCGACGCCACCGAACACCGCCATCCAGAGCACGCAGACGAGCGAGGGGATGATCAGAACGCAGGTGATGAACTCGCGCACGGTCCGCCCCCGGCTGACACGGGCGATGAACATGCCGACGAAGGGCGACCAGGAGATCCACCACGCCCAGTAGAAGGCGGTCCAGCCCTGGCGGTAGCCGTCGTCCTCGCGCCCGATGGGGTTCGAGAGCGGGATCACCTCGCGCCCGTAGGCAACGAGCCCGCCGACGAAGTCGCGCAGGATCGCGAGCGTGGGCCCGGCGAGGAGCACGAACAGCAGGAGCACCGCAGCGACCACCATGTTGATCTCCGACAGGACCTTCACGCCGCCGTCGAGGCCGCGCAGCACCGAGTAGAGCGCGACGGCCGTGATCACCGTGATCAGGATGACCTGCACCGATGTGTTGTTCGGCACGCCGTAGATGTGCTCGAGCCCGGCATTGGCCTGCTGCGCGCCGAAGCCGAGCGAGGTGGCCAGGCCGAAGAGCGTTGCGAAGACTGCGAGCGTGTCGATGATGTGTCCGGTCCAGCCCCAGACCCGCTCGCCGAAGATCGGGTAGAAGGCCGAGCGGATCGTCAGCGGCAACCCCTTGTTGAAGGTGAAGAGCGCGAGCGCCAGCGCCACCACCGCGTAGATCGCCCAGGGGTGCAGGCCCCAGTGGAAGATCGTGGCGGCCAGCCCCATCTCCTTCGCGCGTGCGACGTTCTCGGCGATGATGGTCCCGTCCTCGGCGATCGGCGAGGCGACCCCGAGGGGCTCGGAGATCGCCATGTGATAGACCGGCTCGAGGACGCCGAAGAACATCAGCCCGATGCCCATGCCGGCGGCGAACAGCATCGCGAACCAGCCCGCATAGCTGTAGTCCGGCGTGGCGTCGGCGCCACCGAGCCTGACGGATCCCCAGGGGGAGACGATCAGGACGAGGCAGAAGACCACGAAGATGTTCGCCGAGATCAGGAAGAACCAGTCGAAGGTGCTGGTCAGCGCCGGCCGGAGCCAGCCGAAGAAGGTGCTCGCCTGCTCGGGCAGCGCCAATGCGTAGAACACGAAGGCGACGATCGAGAGGCCCGATATCATGAACACCGGGTTGTGGATGTCGAAGCCGAAGGGGCCGACGCTGCCTTCGACGTTGTCTTGGCCGATCTTGTACTCGGTGTCGATGAGCGCCGAGGCGCCCTCGGGGGCGGGGATGCCCTGGTTGCCGGATTGGTCGGTCATGGGTGTGTTTCCTCTTCCTGTCCTTGCCGTCCGGCGCGCGTCAGGCGCGCACCACGAAGACCGATGCGCGGGAATGGGCAGCGATCTTGCCGCCGTTCGAGGGCCAGAGGTAATCGGCCAGGCCGGGGATGTGCGATGCCATTACCACGAGGTCGGCACCGATTTCCTCGACCGCCCCGAGGAGCGCGTCATCGACCTCCGTCGCAGGATCGTGGGCAATGACGGTCCTGGCGGCCGCCTCTTGCCCGTGGCTGGCGCGCTCAGCCTCGGCGAAGGCGGCGAGCCGTTCGCCGTATTCCTTCGGATTGTGGCCGAGTGGCCCGGGCGTCGGCGCCGTGACACCGACATAGGTGAGCTTCGCGCCGTAGTGCTTCGCGAGGTTGGCCCCCACCTTGAGCGCCTTGCCGAGCTTGTCGGCATGGGCGAGGTCGACGGGAATCATGATGTGTTTGAACACCAGCCCTTCCTTTCTGTACTCTTGCACGGAAGGCCGCCCGTGCGGGACGGACCCCCATGAGAAGCAGCGGCGCGCCCAGTTAGCCAGATGCGCCCTGCGACGGGAGTTTAGCCTCGATGTGGGCCGCACGCCAAACTCGTTCGAAGACCCACGAATCTGAGCAACGGATCGGCCGAAAGCCTTACGGCACGCCAGCGGAGCGCAAGCGCGGCGCGACCAAGGCTAGCGTCAGGGTTGTCTTTTGATCAACGGAGCCCGCCAGCCGCCGAGACGTTTGTAAAAGCGATCCGACATTGCCATATTGAGATTGCATTTGTTCTCTCCTCGGGCCGGACAGATTTGACAGGGCCGCGCCACGCGGTCGTCGAGCCGGTCGGGATACGAGGAGAGCGGGTTATTTGTGGGGGGTAGCCGCCTGATGGCAAACGCCATTCGGACCGAAATCCCGTTGTTCGTCGCGGCCTTGGTTTTTCTCGGGGCAGGAATCGTGTCTACGCCCGAGACGCTGTTGCGATTCGACCTCATGGAGAATGCGCTGTACTCGGACTCCGAGCTGATCCGCATCGGTGCGCGGATCGAGATTCTTGGCGCCCGGGTCGTGGCATTCAGCGCCGCGGCCGTCCTTTTCCTTCTCGTTCCATTCTGGTCTCGCATCGAGAACTCGGCCCGGTACCGGGCCTTCGTGGAGCGCAAGCGCGAGAACCTGCGCGAGAACCGTGTGCGTTGTCGCAGGCCTCTGGCCTCCCTGGTGGCGGTGATGATGGCGTCGATCGTGGTGGTGATCCTCTGGATCTTGACCGCGGACGTCTTCCTCCACCCAAGGCAACTGAACGTCGTGCACCGCGAGGACGGCATCATCGAAACCGCATCGGCGCTGCTTCTGCTTTGCGCCGCCGTGGTTTCGGTGCGGATTGCGTTGAGGCTCGGCCGCGGCCGTCCGGAATACTACATGCACCTGTTCCTGGGCTTCCTGTTCTTCGTGATGTTCGGCGAGGAAATCAGCTGGGGGCAGCGCTACTTCGGGCTCACGACACCCGCCTTCATCGCGGCGGTCAACGCCCAGGAAGAGATCAACTTCCACAACGTCTACGGCTACCTCTTTGACCATATT
>JBFKAV010000176.1:0-6592 GCA_041621405.1 Paracoccaceae bacterium | reverse complement strand
GCCAGGAGCGGGCATTCTTCGACTTCGTCCAGAAGAACGCGCAGGCCCAGCAATCGATCCGCGCGCCGGTCTTCGAGGAGAAGGTGGTCGACGCGCTCGACGAGATGTGAGGCCCGGGATAGCCCGGACGGGCAGGACAGGGGCCGCCTCCGGGCGGCCCTTCCTCGTTCCGGCGGGGTGGCGGGAAAGGCGTGTTACACGCCCGGTGTAACACAGTGTTACGTCGACCCAAGCTATTGAATCCGTTGGATACCAGGTGCCGACGCTAACCCGAAATTAACCCCTCACACGGGGTGTTACACGACCCTCAATCATTGCCGCTGGCCGCGAAGTGGCCGGCATCCTCCGCCGCCGCGCGGATCGCGCGGGCCTTGTTGACGGTCTCCTGCCATTCCGCCTCGGGGTCGCTGTCGTGGACCACGCCGCCGCCGGCCTGGATCATCAGCTTGCCGTCCTTCAAGACGGCGGTGCGGAGCGCGATGCACATGTCCATCTCGCCGTTCGCGGCGAAATAGCCGACCCCGCCGCCGTAGACGCCGCGCTTCTCGGGCTCGAGCTCGTCGATGATCTCCATCGCCCGGACCTTGGGCGCGCCCGAGACGGTGCCGGCGGGCAGCCCCGCGAGCAGAGCCGAGAGCGCGTCCTCGCCCTCCTTCAGCTCGCCCACCACGTTCGAGACGATGTGCATGACGTGGCTGTAGCGTTCGATCACGAACTGCTCGGTCGGCCGCACCGTGCCGATCTTTGCCACCCGGCCGACGTCGTTGCGGCCGAGATCGAGCAACATCAGGTGCTCGGCGCGCTCCTTCGGATCGGCCAGCAGGTCGGCCTCGTGGACGCGGTCCTCCTCGGCCGTCCGGCCGCGCGGGCGGGTGCCGGCAATCGGCCGGATCGTCACTTCGCCCTCGCGCAGCCGCACCAGGATCTCCGGGCTCGCGCCCACCACCTGAAACCCGCCGAAGTTGAAGAAGAACATGAACGGCGAGGGATTAGTCCTTCTCAGCGAACGATAAAGTGAAAACGGCGGCAGCGGGAAATCGACCGTCCAGCGTTGCGAGGGCACGACCTGGAAGATGTCGCCCGCGCGGATGTACTCCTTCGCCTTCTCCACCGCGGCCTTGTAGTCGTCCTTGGTGAAGTTCGAGACCGGCTCGCCCGCAGGCGCCAATGCCTCTCCGAGGCTGCGGCTTTCGCCCATCGCGGCGCGCTCGAGGACGCGGACGGCGTCCATCACCCGCTCGGCGGCCTGGGCATAGGCGGCCCGCGCCGAGAGACCGGAGCCGGCCCAGGCCGGGGAGACGACGGTGACCTCGCCCTTGACCCCGTCGAGCACGGCGACGACCGAGGGGCGCATCAGCACGGCGTCGGGCAGGCCCAGCGGGTCGGGATTGACGTCCGGCAGGCGCTCGACGAGGCGGATCATGTCGTAGCCGAGATAGCCGAAGAGCCCCGCCGAGATCGCCGGCAGGCCCTCGGGCATCTCGACGCGGGATTCCGCGATCAGCGCGCGCAGGGTCTCGAGCGGTTGGCCGGGCAGGTCCTCGAAGGCCTGGGCGTCGAACCGGGCCTGGCGGTTGATGCGGCTCCTCTCGCCATGGCACTGCCAGATAAGGTCGGGCTTGAGGCCGACCACCGAGTAGCGGCCGCGCACCTCGCCGCCGGTGACGCTCTCCAGCATGAAGCTGTCGGTGCGGGCTCCGGCGAGCTTCAGCATCAGCGAGACGGGGGTGTCGAGGTCGGCCGCGAGCCGGGCCCAGACCAGCTGGTTCTTGCCCCGGTCGAAGGCCGCCTCGAAGACCTCGAAAGAGGGAGTCAGCGCCACGCCGGGCTCACGGGAATTGGGCATGGACCGCGTTGATCGCGGACTGGTTGAGGCTGATCCCGGACTCGGCCTGAAGCGCGCGGACGAAGAGATCGAGCGCGTCCTGGCTCAGGCCGCGGACGAGGCCCTGTTCGAGCTGGGCGCGCAACGCGACGGTGTCCTCGGCCTCCGGGTCCTCCGGGGTGATGCGGGTCAGCTCGATGATATGGACCGTGCCGCCCTCGGCAACGGCCGCGGTCGCGCCCGGCTCGAGGCCGAAGGCAGCCTCGATCAGACTGGCGGGCGCGCCGTCGAGGAAGCTCTGGCGCCCGAGGTCCTGGCGCGCTTCGGCGACGTAGCCCTGGGCGAGGAAGCTCCGGCCCTCGCCGCGAGCGGCGCGGATTTCCTCGGAGAGGTCGAGGAGCCGCGCCTCGGTCTCGGCGGCCTCCCAGTCGGCGGTGACACGGTCGCGCACGTCCTCGAGCGGCAAGAGCGCCGGCGGCAGGAGCGCGTCGAGCCGGAGCGCGAAGAGGCCGCCGTCCTCGAGCTCGATGAGCTCGGGGAAGTCCTCGGCGGTGACGGCGGCCGCGGCCTCGCGGAAGGCAGCGTAGGCGGCGATGCCGTCGGCGGTGTCGGGGGCGAGCTCGATCGTGCCGAGCTCCATCGGGGTCTCGGCGGCCACCTCCTCGAGCGTCGCGCCGCCGGCCAGGAGGTCGTCGATGCCCTCGCGCAGGTCACCGATCTCGCGGCGGGCGCGGTCCAGGGTGAGCTCGTCGGTGAGCTGGTCGCGCACCTCCTCGAAGCCGGTGCTTTCGGCCGCGAGCACGGCGTTGACGCGAAAGAGCGCCGGGCCGAGCTCGGTGTCGACCGGGCCGGCGATGCCCGGGCCTTCGAGCGCGAAGACGGAAGCGCCGGCCGGGCCGAGGTCGGCCTCGGTCACGTCGCCGAGGTCGATGTCGGCGAGCGCCAGGCCACGCTCGGCGACGAGGTCCTCGAAGCTGGTCTCGCCGGCGTCGAGCGCGGCCTGCGCGGCCTCAGCGGCAGCGGTGTCGGGGAAGACCAGCCGCTCGACCAGCCGTCGTTCGGGGCGGTTGAACTCGTCGGCCCGGGCCTCGTAGAGGGCGCGGAGGTCGGCCTCCTCCACCGCGATCTCGCCCGCCATCATCTCGGGGGTGAGCGCGGCATAGGTCAGCCGCTTCTTCTCGGGCTCGGTATAGGCCTCCGGGTTCGCCTCGTACCCGGCCTGGAGCTCGGCCTCGGTGGGTGCGGGAAGAGGCTCGGCGAGGGCGCCTGCGTCGAGCCTCAGCCACAGGATGTCGCGCCGCTCGCCGGCATAGGCGGCGATCGCGCCGACATGGGTGGCGGGCGCCGTGATCCCTGCGAGCACGGCCGCCGAGGTGAGGTTGGAAGCTGCCTCGCTGCGGATGTTCTCCTCGAACTCGGCTTCGGAGAGACCGTTCTGGCGCAACGTGAAGGCGTAGGCCTCGCGGTCGAACTTGCCGTCGATACCCTGGAAGGCGGGGGTGGCGAGCACCTCGGCGCGGACCCGCGCGTCGCCCACCGAGAGGCCGAGGCGCGCGGTTTCATTCTCGAGCGCGGCGGTGCCGATCAGCTGGCGGCGGACGGCCTGGGCCAGCGCCTCGCCCGCGGGCGTGGCGAGCGAGATCGCCTGGCCGGTCTGGGCCTGGCGGGTGCGGAGCTGGGCCTGCAGCGCCAGCGCGTAGTCGTTGACCGAGATCTCGGCATCGCCCACGGCGCCGATCGCGCGCACAGAGCCACCGAAATTGCCGATCCCGAAGCCGCCGAGAGCGAAGACCAGGAGGCCGAGCACGGCCCAGACGGCGATGTTCGTCTTTTTCTTCGGTCTTTCGGCCATCGCGCTCAAGCCCTCCCCGGCCCTCTCCGGCGCCCCTCCTCTAAGGCGGAAGCCGGGGCGGGGCAAGGGTTCAGGGGGCGAAGTCGGAAAGGCGCTGGAAGAGGGTGGCGATGCCGGCCGCGTCGGCATTGGCGAAGGCGATGCGGACCTCGCGCGCGGCCATGGGATCGTCCGCGGGGCGGAACATGGTGCCGGGCAGCAGGAGCAGGCTCTGGTCCTCGACGAGGCGGCGGGCGAGCGCGTCGGAGGCGAGCGGGTAGTCGTGCTCGGCGTAGGCGAAATAGGCGCCGCAGCCCTTGAGCCTCCAATGCCCGAGCGACGGGAACCCCGCCTCGATCGCGGCGCGGCGGGAGAGGATCTCGGCGCGTTCGCCGGCGAGCCACTGGCCGAGGTTGCGCATCCCCCAGAGCGCGCCGAACTGGCCGACCTGGGCAGGGCAGATGGTGACCGTGTCGAGGAACTTCTCGACCTCGGCCAAGCGCGCCTCAGAGGCGATCATCGCGCCGACCCGGTGGCCGGTAAGGCGATAGGCCTTGGAAAAGGAGTAGAGGTGAATGAACGTCTCCGCCCAGTCGGGATCGGCGAAGAGTTCGTGCGGGGGAAGAGGCCGCGAGTCGAAATCGCGGTAGGTCTCGTCGACCACGAGCGCGAGCCCGCGCGTCTGAGCGAGATCGAGAAAGGCGCGCACGAGGTCGGCGGGATATTCCACCCCGGCCGGGTTGTTCGGCGTGACTAGCACGATCGCCCTGGTGCGCGGCCCGACGAGGGCCTCGGCCGCGTCCGGGTCTGGCAGCAGATCGGGGCCCGTCGGCAGCGGCACGGCCCGCACCCCGCTCATGTCGAGCCACATCCTGTGATTGAAGTACCATGGCGTCGGCAAGAGAACCTCGTCCCCCGCCCCGGCCAGCGTTGCCACAGCGGCGGCGAAGGCCTCGTTGCAGCCCGAGGTAATCGCCACCTGTGCCGCCGCGATTTCGCCGCCATAGGCGACGGACCAGCGTGCCGCCACCTCCTCGCGCAGCTCCGGCAGCCCCAGCACCGGCCCGTAGAGATGCGCCTGCGGATTGCTGAGCACCGCCTCGGCCATCGCCTGCCGGAGCGCCTCGGGCGGCGGCTCCACCGGTGCCGCCTGGCTGAGGTTCAGGAGCGGCCGCTCCGCCGGAAACTCCCGCCCGGCGATCCAGCGCCGCGCCTCCATCACCGGCGGCGGCTCGGTCGCGGCCATACGCGGATTGAGCGAAAGCGTCACGCCGAAGTCCCCCCGCGCCTGGCCGGCAAGGGGTTATGCCACCGGAAGTGCCGCCATTCGCGCAGCACCAGCGCGATGACCACGATGTCGATCAGGCTCAGCACGAGCATCATCGCGCCCCGGCCGCCGAAATACTCGGCGACCTGGTAGCCGATGAAGCCGAAAAGCACCACGATCGCGACCGGAAAGGACCAGCCCAGCCGGGCCACCAGCGCGGCGCACAGCCCGAGATTGAGCGCCCCGTGCAGCAGCAGGTAGACGATGTAGAAGCCCTCGCTCCCCACCGGCAGGTTCGTCAGCGCGTGAAGCACCCAGAGCGCCGCCGGATCGGCTGGGTCCTCCACAAGCTCGTAGCGTGCCAGTGCTTCGACGAAGCCGATCGCACGACCGCTCGGGACCAGTGCAAGCGCGAGGCCCGCGGACAGCTGCAGGCCGCCGATGAGCGCCTTGGTCAGGAGGCTGAGACCGTAGGCCTTGTGGGCGAGGCTCCGGTCGGGCGCTTCAGTCGCGCCCACGGTAGGGCTCGACATATTGCAGCGCCATGTCCCAGGGGAAGAAGATCCAGGTGTCCTGGCTCACTTCGGTGATGTAGGTATCGACCATCGGCCTGCCCTTTGGCTTGGCGTAGACGGTGGCGAAATGCGCCTTCGGGTAGAGCCGCCGCACCAGTTCCAGGGTCTTGCCGGTGTCGACCAGGTCGTCGACGACCAGGATGCCGGTGCCGTCGCCCATGATCTCGTCCTGCGGCGCCTTGATGACCTTGGCGTCGGTCTGATCCTGGTGGTCGTAGCTCTTCACGCTGATCGTATCGACGACCCGGATGTCGAGCTCGCGGGCGACGATCATCGCCGGCGCCATCCCGCCGCGGGTGATCGCGACCACCGCGCGCCAGGCGCCGTTGTCGGGGCCCCGGCCGTCGAGCCGCCAGGCCAGCGCCCGCGCGTCGCGGTGGATCTGGTCCCAGCTGACGTGGAAGCCCTTCTCGTGCGGCAGCCGGTCGGTCATCGGCGCTTCACTCCTTGCGTCCCGTCACGGCGTCGATGTCGGGCGCGTCGACCGCCTTCATGCCGACGACATGGTAGCCCGCGTCGACATGCAGAACCTCGCCGGTGACGCCCGAGCCGAGGTCGGACAGGAGGTAAAGCGCCGACTTGCCCACCTCGTCCTGCGTCACGTTGCGCCGCAACGGCGAATTGAGCTCGTTCCACTTCATGATGTAGCGGAAATCGCCGATGCCCGAGGCGGCGAGCGTCTTGATCGGACCGGCCGAGATCGCGTTGACGCGGATGCCGTCCTTGCCGAGATCCTCGGCGAGATACATCACCGAAGCCTCGAGCGCCGCCTTGGCCACGCCCATCACGTTGTAATGCGGCATCACCTGTTCGGCGCCGTAATAGGTGAGTGTCAGCATCGCGCCGCCCTCCGTCATCAGCTTCTCCGCGCGCTGGGCGACGGCAGTGAAGGAATAGACCGAGATGTCCATGGTCATCCGGAAATTCGCCGCGGTGGTATCGACATAGCGCCCGCGCAACTCGTTCTTGTCGGAAAACCCGATGGCGTGGACGGCGAAATCAAGCCGGTCCCACGAGGCGCCGAGCTCGGCGAAGAGCCGGTCGATCGAGCCCTCGTCGGCGACGTCGCATTCCAGGACCAGCGACGAGCCGAG
>JBFKAV010000175.1:0-6631 GCA_041621405.1 Paracoccaceae bacterium | reverse complement strand
GGCGGGGCGGCCGCGATCCTGCTCTGGGCCGTGGCGCGGGGCGCACCCCAGCCTGTGCCTGCCGGCCTCGCGGCGCGGGTGCGCGAACTCGCCGGCCGGCCAAGCTTCCGGGCGACCGAGCCGCAACCCTAGTCGCCCGGCGCCTGAGGCATCACAGCAGAAGGCCGCTGAGGTGCAGCCAGCCGCGGCGGCGCTCCCTCGGCGCTTCGGCCTCGTGCGGCAGCGGCCGCGCCGGTCCCGTGCGGCGGCCATCGACGAAGCCGTCCATCCGGGTGGCGATCAGCATGGTTTCTCCGAGTATCTGTAACATGGCTTGATTCCTTTCCTTCGCGGATGCCCCTTGAATTACCAGTTCTTCATGGCATCCTGTGAGTCAGGAATCTTTGCAAAATGTAAGATCAGCTAACAAATGGAACTTCCTTCGCTCACCGCGCTTCGGGCCTTCGAGGCCGCCGCCCGCGCTGGCGGTTTCTCCGCCGCGGCGCGCGAACTCAACGTGACCCATGCCGCCGTCGCGCAGCAGGTCCGTGCGCTCGAGGCGCATCTCGGCCTGCCGCTCCTCTACCGCGAGGGACGGGGATTGAAGCTCACCGACGAGGGCGCCCGTCTGGCGCCGGCGCTCGGCCAGGGCTTCGCCACCATCGCCGAGGCCATCGACGCGCTCGCCGAGGCCGACCGCGCCCGGCCCCTGCGCATCTCCGTCACCCATTCCTTCGCCGCGCAGTGGCTGATGCCCCGATTGGGGGGGTTCTGGGCCAAGCACCCGGAAATCGCCGTCTCGCTCCACCCCGACAACCGCGTCGTGGATCTGGCGGCCGAACGCATGGACCTCGCGATCCGCTGCGGCCATGGCGGCTGGAAGGGGGTGGAGGCCGAGGTCCTGACGCCGACGCATTTCACCGTCGTCGGTGCGCCCGCGCTCCTTGGCCCGGTCGGAAGCCTCACGGCTGAGGAAATGGCGCGCTTCCCCTGGGTGATCGAATCGGGCTGGCCCGAGCAGCTGGCCTGGCTGCGCTCGCTCGGGATCGACCCCAAGACGATCGAAACCCACGAGGTCCCCACCGAGGACCTGGCGCTTTCGGCCGCCCGCCAGGGCTATGGCCTGCACGTGGAGCTTTCGACGCTGCTCGACGACGAGATCGCCTCGGGGCGGCTGCGGGCGGTCTACACCAGCCGCCCGGACGACGGGATGAGCTACTGGCTCGTCACCCGGCCGGGGCCGAAAAAGCCGGCGCTCAAGACCCTGTTGCGCTGGTTGAAATCGGTCGCCTGACGGGTGGCGAAGGGACGCGTGAAATCGTGCGCAATTGGGTTGATTTCCGGTTAACGGAAAACGTGAACTCCTTTTCTTTCAAGGGGATGCCCCATGGTTTCGCTGTGAAATATCGCCGCTCTCAGCGGAAGAAGCAGGTCAGCCCGGCCCAGATCCGTCGGACCTCGCCGGCCTCGACCAGCCCGAAGACGCCACCGGTCTCGACCTCGGTGCCGAGGCTCGTCGCCCGGGTCTGCGCCCCGGGAACGGCCGCCTGCGCGGTCCCCGGCCCGAGGCCCGTGGCGGTTCGCGCCGGCACGCCCTGCCCCTGCTCCGAGACCCAGCCGAGGAACGTCCCGCGCTGGAAGTTGAGCGTCAGCCCGTTGGCCCAGCGAACCGCCTTGACCGGCCCCGCCCCGCACTCCGCGTTCGCCGCCGTCTCGACCGGCCCGGCGCCGAGCAGCTTGCTCACCGCGGCCACCGTTCCGGCCTCGGCGCGGCCGAAATCGACGCGCAGCGCCGACCCGGCCGGGTGCAGCCCCTCGGCGTCGAGCACCAGGCCCTGGCCGGGCACACGGGTCTCCGCCGCCGGCGCCGCGCAGGCGCCGAGCAAAAGCGCCAGCGCCGTCGCCCGGCGCCTCATTTCGGGCTGCGCTTGGCGAGGATCCGCTGCAGGGTGCGGCGGTGCATCGAGAGCCGTCGCGCGGTCTCGCTCACGTTGCGGTCGCAGAGTTCGTAGACGCGCTGGATGTGTTCCCAGCGCACCCGGTCGGCGCTCATCGGGTTCTCCGGCGGCGGCGGCAGCGCTCCGCTCTTGGCCAGCAGCGCGGCGGTGATGTCGTTGGCGTCCGCCGGCTTGGCCAGGTAGTCGGTCGCCCCGACCTTCACCGCCGCCACCGCGGTGGCGATGGCGCCGTAGCCGGTCAGAACCACGATCCGGGCATCGGGCCGCTTGTCGCGGATCGCCTCCACTACGTCGAGGCCGTTGCCGTCCTCAAGGCGCAGGTCGATCACTGCATAGGCCGGCGGGCGGCGGCCGGCGATCGCCTTGCCCTCGGCGACCGTGAGCGCCAGCTCGGGCTCGAAGCCGCGCTTCTCCATCGCCCTGGCGAGGCGGCGCAGAAACGGCTCGTCGTCGTCGACGAGGAGCAGCGACCGGTCCGGGCCGAGATCGTCGCTGGAGCTTTGCGGCATCGGCGTACCCTTCCGGTCTCCGCTGGTCCTGAAACCGTTCTAGGGCGGGGTGGGGAGTGGGTCAATTCAGCCGGCGGACTTGGCGAAGCAGGCCACGGCGCCGACCATCTCCTCGGCGGTGGTGTCACGGCCGAACACCTCGACCACGCCGTGGCCGGGCAGGACGAGGTAGCTGAAGGTCGAGTGGTCGACGAGGTAGTAGTCGGGATCGCCGTCCTGCTTGCGGAAGTAGGTGCGATAGGCTTGCGAAGCGGCGCGCACCTGCTCGGGGCTGCCGGTGAGCCCGATCATCTTGGGGTGCATGGCGTCGGCGAACTCGGCCACCACCTCTGGCGTGTCGCGCTCGGGGTCGATCGAGATGAAGACCGGGGTGGTGGACACGCCCGCCTCCGCCAGCAGGTCCGCTGCGTGGGCGTTGCGGGCCGCGTCGAGGGGGCAGACATCGGGGCAGAAGGTGTAGCCGAAGTAGACGATCGCGGGCTCGGTGACGACCTCCGCCTCGGTCACCGTCTCGCCGGCGCCGTTGACGAGGGTGAACGGTCCGCCGATCGACTCCATGCCGCCGGCGATCCGCGTCGTGCGGCAGGTGGCGAAGGGGTCGTCCCCGCGATGCCCGGCGAGGATCATGTAGCCGATCCCTCCGAGCATCGCCGCGACCAGGGCCACGGCCGAAACGGCGTAGATGCGTGTCATTGCCAGCCTCCGATTCCCGCGGCGCATTGATCGCCCGGAACGGCGCCCCTATCAATGGCGCAGGATGCCACAGATGCCAACCGTGACGGCGCCCCCCGAGCCCGAGACCCGACTGCCCGACCGCCGCGCCCGCGGCCACTGGATGCGGCTGCGCACCCTGATCCAGCTGCGCTGGATCGCGATCGTCGGCCAGCTCGCGGCGATCACCGTTGCCGAGCGCGGGTTTGGCGTGCAGCTCGACCTCGGGCTCTGCTACCTCGCCGTCGGCGCGGCGATCGCGGCCAACCTGATCGCGATCTCCGTCTACCCCGAGACCAAGCGGCTGTCGGAGTCCGAAGCGACGCTGACGCAGCTCTTCGACATCGCCCAGATCGCCTTCCTGCTCTTCCTGACCGGCGGCCTCAACAACCCCTTCGCGCTCCTGGTGATCGCCCCGGTCACCGTGTCGGCCACCGCGCTCGAGTTGCGTTCGACCCTGTTCCTCGGTGCCGTCGCGGCGGGACTGATGACGCTGCTGGCGTTTCATCACCTGCCCCTGGTGCTGGAGGACGGCAGCGTGCTTGAAATCCCCGGCGTCTGGCGCTTCGGGTTCTGGGCGGCGGTGCTGATCGGCATGGGGTTTCTCGCGACCTATGCCCGCCGGATTACCGAGGAGGCGCATTCGATGGCCGGCGCGCTGGCCGCGACGCAGATGGCGCTGGCGCGCGAGCAGAAGCTGACCGATCTCGGCGGCGTGGTCGCCGCGGCCGCGCACGAGCTCGGCACGCCGCTGGCCACGATCAAGCTGGTCAGTGCCGAGCTGATGGAGGAGCTCGCGGACCGGCCCGAGCTTCGTGCCGATGCCGAATTGATCCGCGCCCAGGCCGACCGCTGCCGCGACATCCTGGGCTCGATGGGGCGGGCCGGGAAGGACGACCTGCTCCTGCGCTCGGTGCCGCTCGACGCGGTGTTGAAAGAGGCCGCGCAGCCGCACATGGAGCGCGGCAAGGAGATCGTCTTCGAGCTTGCCCCCGGCCCCGGCGGCGAGGCGCGCCAACCCACGGTCCGGCGTCGGCCGGAGGTGATCCACGGGCTGCGGAACCTGGTCCAGAACGCGGTCGACTTCGCCGCCGGCAAGGTCTGGATCGCCGGCGAGTGGACCGCGGAGGCGATCACCGTGCGGATCGTCGACGACGGGCCGGGCTTTCCGACGCAGCTCTTCGGGCGGATCGGAGACCCCTTCGTGCGGCGCCGGGAGGCGGGGTCCGGAGCGGCACGGCCGGAATACGAGGGCATGGGACTGGGCCTCTTCATCGCCAAGACGCTGCTCGAGCGCACCGGTGCCGAGCTCGCCTTCGCCAACGGTTCCGATCCCTTCCTCTCCGGGGCCGAGCGTCCCGAGCGCGGCGGCGCGGTGGTCGAGGTGACCTGGTCGCGGGCTGCGCTCGCCGACGAGGCGGCGGGCAAGGGGCCGCTCGGCCCGAACCGCCCGATCGAGGTCTGAGCCGCTTAACGGCCTGTTAACCTCCTGTGGCGCAAGGTTTCGTCAACGAATTCGGGGCCTCCTGGCCTCGCGGCGGAAGGGCGGATACGGATGGCGGTGCCGGAGATCGGAACCCTGCTGGTGGCGGTTGCGGCGGCCTTTGCCGCCTCTGCGCTTGCGCTGCTGGCGGCGTCGGCGCTGGCGGCCCGGCGCTGGCGCAGCTCGGGATCGACGCGGCTCCTGGACGAGACCCGCGCCCCGATCGCCTTCCTGTTCGACGACGAGGCGGTGCAGGACGCGACACCGGCAGCCACTGCCTTCCTGGAGACCTCGGCCGAGCCTGGGAGCGACTGGTCGCGGCTCGCGGGGCTCCTCCGGCACCGTTTCCCCGGGCTCGACGCGGCGCTCAAGGGCCTGGCCGAGGCGGGACGGATCGAGCTTGAGCCGGGCGACGGCGGCGCCGACCGTCTGGTCGCCGAGTGGCGCGACGGGCTGGCGCGTATCGCGCTTGTCGACGACCCGACGGGTGGCGACGGCGCCCTGGTCGAGCGGCAGAGCCTGGCGGCGATCGAAGCCGAGCTCGAGACCCTGCGCAACGTGGTCCAGACCGGCCCGGCCGCGATCTGGAAACAGGGCGCCGAGGGAACGGTGGTCTGGGCCAACGATGCCTATTTCGCGCTTGCCTACGAGATGTTCGGCACCGAGCGTGTGCATTCCTGGCCGCCGCCGCAGCTGTTCCCGGTTGCCGGCGGCACGGCCTCGGAGACCGGCATTGCCCCGGCGCCGTTCCGCGCCAAGCTCGGCGGCGAGGACGGCAAGCCGCCGCGCTGGTTCGAGTGCCACGGCTATGCCAGCGGCGACGGGGTGCTGTGCTACGCGCTTCCCGCCGACGGCCTGATCAGGGCCGAGGAGTCCCTGCGCGAATTCGTGCAGACCCTGTCGAAGACCTTCGCCCAGCTGCCGATCGGGCTTGCGATCTTCGACCGCGCACGGCGGCTGGCATTGTTCAACCCGGCCCTGACCGACCTCACCGGGCTCGAGGTCGAGTTCCTGGCGGCCCGACCGACGCTGTTTGCCTTCCTGGACCGTCTGCGCGAGCGGCGCCGGATCCCCGAGCCGCGCGATTACCGCAGCTGGCGGCAACGCATGGTGGACCTCGAGGCGGCCGCCGCAGGCGGCTTCGTGCAGGAGAACTGGACGCTGCCCACCGGCCAGACCTACCGGGTCTCGGGCCGGCCGCATCCCGACGGCGCGGTGGCCTTCCTGTTCGAGGACATCACTGCCGAGATCTCGCTCACCCGCCGCTTCCGCTCGGAGATCGAGCTCGGCCAGACCGTGATCGACAGCCTTGACGAGGCCATCGCCGTGTTCTCGCCGGCCGGCGTTCTGACCTTCTCGAACACCGGCTATTCTGCGCTCTGGGGGATCGATCCCTCGGTCACGCTGAGCGAGATCGGCATCCTCGAGGCGACCCGGCTCTGGCAGTCCTTGAGCGAGCCGACGCCGATCTGGGGCGACGCGCGCGATTTCCTGGCCGAGCGCGGCGAGCGCGCGGAGTGGTCGGGCGAGATCCGCCTGCGCGACGGGCGCAGCCTGCATTGCCGGTTCCAACCGCTCTCAGGCGGCGCGACGCTGGTGGGGTTCTCCGAGATTGCCGGGCAGGTGCCGCTCCACGTCTCGGGGCCGGCGCTCCGCGCCCGCCGTCGCGCCCGCGCCTGACGCGGGCTGGAGTCGCCGGTGCGCCTGGCGCGGTTGCGACCGGCGCGAGGGACTGAACTTGCCCGCCGGGCGGGCGGGCCTTGCGGGGGGCGGCGCGGGCGGTAAGAGTGGCGTCATGGCCCTGCCAAGCACCGTTCCCGCCGCCGCCGACTTCCGCGCCGAGCTCCGCTTCGACAGCGAGGCGGCGACGCGGCGCTTTGCCGAGGCGATGGCGCCGCGGCTCGGCGCGGGCGACGTGCTCCTGCTCGAGGGCCCGATCGGCGCCGGCAAGACCGCCTTTGCCCGCGCGCTCATTGCCGCGCTGCTCGCCG
>JBFKAV010000174.1:0-6652 GCA_041621405.1 Paracoccaceae bacterium | reverse complement strand
TGATGCCCCACGCCGTGATCGACGGCATTTCCACCCGCTACGAGGTGATGGGCGACGGCCCGCCCTTGCTGATGTTCTCTCCAGGCGGCTTCGACGCGCGGGTCGAGAAATGGACGGACCTCGGCGTCTATGCCCGGATCAGGCTCCTCGAGCATCTGCCGAAGAACTTCACCTGCATCCTCTTCGACCGTCGCGAGAACGGGCAGTCGGGCGGGCGGGTGGAGCGCATCACCTGGGGCCACTACGCACGCCAGGGCGCGGGACTCCTGGACCACCTCGGCATCGACCGCGCCCACCTCTTGGGCGGCTGCATGGGCTGCTGCCCTGTCGCGGCGCTGGCGGTTGCTGCGCCGGAACGGGCGTTGAGCCTAGTGCTCTACTGGCCGGTGGGCGGCGCC
The DNA here is from genome assembly GCA_041621405.1 of Paracoccaceae bacterium. Classification (GTDB taxonomy): domain Bacteria; phylum Pseudomonadota; class Alphaproteobacteria; order Rhodobacterales; family Rhodobacteraceae; genus JBFKAV01. The sequence continues at coordinate 6,254 of JBFKAV010000174.1, read as the reverse complement.
GGCTACCGGATCTCGAGCCACCAGCGCTTCGCCCGCCACCTCGCCTTCGTCGAGGAGAACGGGCTCCAGGCAGTGGTGGACCTGGTGCGAAGCCACGACAGGAATTTCTCCGCCGACCCTCGCGGCGGACCCTGGGGCGATCCGATCCGGGGCTCAGAGGACTTTGCCCGCGCCTACGCGGCGATGGAGGTGAAGGGCTACCTCCTGACCGTCACCGCAATGTATCGCGGCCTCTTCGATCGCGACACTGCGCCCGGGGCCGAGCCCGAGGAGCTGATGGCCTTGGACATCCCAAGCCTGGTGGTCCCCGGCGCCGACGGCTTCCATGCCACGTCCGCCGCGCGCTACCTGCAGGAATGCCTCGCAGGCTCGGACTATTGGGACGTGCCCCCGGAGGCGCAGACCGAGGAGACCGCGCCGCAGCGGATCATCGACTTCCTGAAGGCGGCGGGATGAGGCGGCCCAGGGGCGCGGCGACGGTCAATCCGTGAGCCGCCGGATCCGGACCAGGTCGGGGAACCAGCGCGTCCAGAGCGCCACCACGGCGAGGGTTCCCGCCCCGCCCACGGCCACCGCCGCGACGGGCCCGATCAGCGCCGCCATGGTGCCCGCGCGGAAACCGCCCAGTTCGTTCGAGGCGCCGATGAAGACCTGGTTCACCGCGTTGACCCGGCCCCTGAGCTCGTCGGGCGTCCAGAGCTGCACCAGAGTGCCGCGGACGTAGACGCTGACCATGTCGCCGGCGCCCACGACCGCGAGCGCAAGGACCGAGAGCCAGAGAGCCTCGGACACGGCGAAGACCAACATCCCGGCGCCGAAGATGGCGACGCCGGCGAACATCACCCGGCCCGCGTGGTCTGCGATGGGGCGCGTCATCAGCCAGAACCCAACGCCGATCGCTCCGACCGCCGGCGCCGCTTGCAGCACGCCGAGGCCGGCCGGGCCAACGTGCAGGATGTCGCGGGCATAGACCGGCATCAAAGCAGTGGCGCCGCCGAGCAGCACTGCGAAGAGGTCGAGCGAGATCGCGCCAAGCACCACTTTCTCGCGCCAGATGTAGCGGAACCCGGCCGAGAGGCTCTCCCAGCTCGCGGCCCGGCCGCTGGTGCGCTTGGGCGGCTTCGGGATGCGGCTGACGAATCCGGAGGCGGCCAGGAACAGGGCCCCGGCGGCGCCGTAGGCAAGAAGCGGCGAGACCGCGTAGAGGAGCCCGCCCGCAACCGGGCCCGAGATCGTGGCGAGCTGGAAGGCGGTCGTGTTGACCGCGATGGCGTTGCCGAGATGGGCCGACGGCACGAGGTTCGGCAAGAGGGCCTGGCGCGCGGGGTTGTAGAAGGCCCGCGCCGTGCCGAAGAGGGCGAGGAGGCCTAGCACCGGCAGGACGGACGTGAGGCCGCGGAGCGTCATCGCCAGGAGCGCCGCCGCGCAAGCAGCCTCGAGCGCGAGGCAGATGGCCATGATCCGGCGGCGCGGGTAGCGGTCGGCGGCGGCGCCGGTGACGAGCACCAGCATCAGCGCGGGCAGGAACTGCGAGAGCCCGATCAGCCCGAGGTCGAAGGGGTCGCGCGTCAGGTCGTAGACCTGCCAGCCAACGGCCACGGTCTGCACCTGCACGCCGAAGTTCGAGCAGAGCTGCGCCCCCCAGTAGACGCCGAAGCCCGGATGCCGGAACGCCGCCCAGCGCGAGGCGGACGGTGGCGTGACGGTCTCGGTCACTGCGCGGTCTCCGGCCCCGGCAGGGCGGGATCCGCCCGTGGCGCGGACGCCCGGTCTTCCGAAGCCTCGACCATCACCTGCCCTCTCTCAACCGACGAGCCCGCGCACCTCTTTGGCGAAGAGCCCCTCGATGTCCATGCGCGACGGGACGATCCCTTGCGTCACCGCGTGGCCCATCAGCGTCTCCAGCACCTTCCGGTTGGGCTCGATTCCGTAGGGCAACGGGTCGTCCATCACCTCGAGCGCGGCGAGGGCTACCTTGTCGGCGCGGGTCGGCGCGGCGATCTGCCCCGCCTTCAGCGCCTCGACGAAAAGCCGCTTCGAGGCGGCGAAGGCCTCGAAGAGCTGGGTGGCGAGTCCCGGATGCGCCGCCAGCACTTCGTCCTTCACCACGACGAGGTGGTTGATCGGGTAGAGCCCCCTGCCCTTCAACGCCGCGACCCCTGCGGTGAAGGAGTCCGCGATGAAGGACGCGACGTCGGGATGCTCCACCGCCGTGCCCACCGCTGCGGGCAGCGCGCCCGAGGCGAGGTCGGCCGCGAGATCGTGGCCCGGTTCGAGGTCTACCACGTTCCCGGGGGGCACGAACGCGGCCACGTGCTCCTCGCCCGAGCGCACCCAGGTGACACTGGAGAGGTCGAGCCCATGCTCCTCCTGAAGGATCGCCCGCGCCCAGACCCCGGTGGTGACGGTGTAGCCGCGGTTGACGCCGACGCGCCGGCCCTCGAAGTCGCGCGCCGTCGCAATCCCGGCGCGACGGTTCACCTGGATCGCGCCGTGGTGGAAGTCGCGCACCAGGAACACCGGGATCGCGGTGAAGGCCGCCCCGTGCGCCCTTGCGCAGATGTAGGTGGTGAGCGCCATCTCCGCGACGTCGTAGGCAAGCTCGCGCACCATCCGGCGGAAGCCCTTGACCAGCGGCTCCACCTCCTCGAAAGCGAGCTCGAAATCGGGCGGGCCGACGCGGCCTTCCTTCAGCGCGCGGTTGTTGCCCTGACTGCGGGTGACGGTTCTCAGAACGGGCCTCGGCATCCACACTCCCTCGGGGTCAGCAGCAATCGCCCTCGCCGTTGTCGAGAAGCGCGGGGCGAAGCCAGGCGGGGGGCAGGTCCAGCTCGCCGACCTCGGCCACCGGGCGGAACACGCGGAGCCGGTGGCACTCGCCCACGGCCCAGAACAGTACCACGGTCTCGAGCGCCGGGTAGCCGGGGCGGCGCGGTTCCTCCTCGGAGACGAAGACGAGATCGTCGGGATCGAGGCCGAAGCGGGCGCGGACGAGCGCCTCGACGCGCTCGAGCTCGGCGAGGTTTCCGGGCCGGGCTGCAGGGCGCCGGAACATGGGGCCTCCTTCCGCGCAAGGCCCCACGGCCGGGGCCAATTCTCGATGGCGTTCCGTCATGCGGAACATTGTTCTTGCCCGCAGTCTGCGGCTTTGCTAGTCGGAAATCAACGCCGAACTGGAGTTGAGGCGCCATGCCCGAGACCGTCCTGGCCGCCGTCCGCACGGGCCCGCACCGGACCGAGTTCCGCGACTTCCCGATGCCCGAAATCCCCGACGACGGGGCGCTTCTGAAGATCGAGGTGGCCGGCATCTGCGGCACCGACGTGAAGTTCTACGCACGTCCGCCGATCGCCGATCCGGTGATCATGGGGCACGAGAACATCGGCACCATCGCCAAGGCCGGAAGGACCTTCCAGAAGCGGCGCGGGCTGAAGGAGGGCGACCTGGTCTTCGCCGAGCACTACGTCGGCTGCATGAACTGCGAGCATTGCCATAGGGGCGACTACCGGCTCTGCATGGCGACCGACTGGCGGAAGAACCCCGAAGGCATCCGCTTCGGCTATACCTCGGCCCAGCGCGCACCGCATCTCTGGGGCGGCTTCGCGCATTACATGTTCCTGCCCTGGAATTCGATCCTCCACCGGGTGCCGCAGGGACTGTCGCCCGAGCTTGCCGGTGTCGTCACGCCGATGGCGAATGGTATCCAGTGGGCGCTTCTCGACTGCAAGGTCGGCTACAATTCCCGCGTGCTGGTGCAGGGCCCGGGGCAGCAGGGACTCTCGCAGGTGGTGGCCTGCAAGCAGGCAGGGGCCGCGCTGATTATCGTGACCGGGACCAAGAAGGACGCCAAGCGCCTCGACGTGGCGAAGAAGCTCGGCGCCGACCACGTGATCGACGTGGAGGCCGAGGATCCGCTGCAGCGGATCATGGAGATCACCCATGGCGAGGGGGTCGACGTGGCGCTCGACTGCACCGCGGGGGCAGGAACGATCCCGACGCTCCTCGGCATCGAGGCGCTGAAGCGCAAGGGCGGCACGCTGTTGATCCAGGGCGAGGCCGGAGATTTCCCGAATTTCCCGCTGGCCAAGATCGCCAACAAGTACATCACCATCAAGGCGGCGCGGGGGCACAACTACGAGTCCTGCGAACTGGCGCTGCAGCAGCTGAATTCGGACCGCTTCCCCCTGGACCTCATTACCACCCACCGCTTCGGGCTGAGGGACACGGACGCGGCGATCAAGGCGGTGGGTGCCTCGGGCGAGGTGATCCACGTTTCGCTGCTGCCATGGCAATGAGCGGGGCGGACACCCGCGTTCCGGTGACCGTGGTCACTGGCTACCTGGGCGCGGGGAAGACGACGCTTCTCAACCACGTGCTGCACGCCAATGCCGGGCGGCGCTACGCCGTGATCGTCAACGAATTCGGCGAGGCGGGGATCGACGGCGAGCTGATCGAGACCGGGGCGGAGGAGCTGATCGAGCTTTCCTCGGGCTGCGTCTGCTGCGTGGTCAGGGGCGACCTGATTCGCACTTTGCGGGGGCTCCTGAAGCGCGAACGGGGGCTCGACGGAGTGCTGATCGAGACCACGGGCCTCGCCAACCCCTCGCCGGTGATCCAGACCTTCGCTGCCGACCAGATCCTGGCCCAGCTCTGCCGGCTCGACGCGGTGGTGACGGTGGCCGACGCGCTCCACATCGGCGCGCGGCTGGCCGACAGCCCCGACGCGGCCGACCAGGTGGCGCTGGCGAGTGTCATCGTGCTGAACAAGGCCTCCGAGGCGGAGGATGCGGGCCAGGTCGCCGAGCGGCTCAGGGCGATCAACCCGCATGCGCCGATCCGCTTCGTGGATCGCGGGCGGGTCGATCCGCGCCAGGTGCTCGACACCGGGAGCTTCTCGCTGGAGCGGGTGGCGGCGGACCTCGCGCCGGAGGAGGAGCACGACCACGACCACGTCTGCGCGAATGGCATCGCCAGCGTGAGCCTGCGGCTCGACGCAGCCCTCGACGGCGCCGCCATCGAGGACTGGATCGGCGGGCTCCTTGCCGTGCGGGGCGCCGACATCCTCAGGATGAAGGGCGTGCTATCGGTCGCCGGAGAGCCGCGGCGGGTCGTCGTGCAGTCGGTGAACATGCTCTATGAGGGGGACTACGGCCGACCCTGGGACGCGGCGCCGCGGCAAAGCCGGCTGGTCTTCATCGGCCGTGGGCTGGATCCGGGCGAGCTTCGGAGCGGCTTCGAGGCCTGCCGGGCCGCCGTCACTGCGTAATGGGGGAGAGGGATGCCTGTCGTCGTCACCAACATCAAGCGCGCCGACCGTGCGGCGGCCGACGCGCTGGCCGGGTTCGGCGTCGCCACCGTTCACGAGGCCATGGGGCGGGTCGGGCTGATGGCGGCCCGGCTCCGGCCGATCTGGCGCGGGCCTGCGATCAGCGGCACCGCGGTGACCGCGCTCTGCCCGCCGGGCGACAACTGGATGATCCACGTGGCGACAGAGCAGTGCCAGGAGGGCGACGTGCTGGTGGTGGCGCCGGTCTCGCGGAGCAACTCAGGGTATTTCGGCGAGCTCATCGGCACCATCCTTCAGCGCCGGGGGGTGCGGGGGCTGATCCTCGACGCCGGCTGCCGCGACGTGGACGAGCTGGAGAGGATGGGCTTCCCGGTCTGGTCGCGGGCGATCTCGGCGCATGGCACGGTGAAGGAGACGCTGGGCGACGTGAACGTGCCGGTCTCGTGCGGCGAGCAGATCGTCAATCCCGGCGACGTGATCGTGGCTGACAACGACGGGGTCGTGGTGGTGCCGCGGCGTGAGGCCGCCGAGGTCGCGAACGCCGCGCAGGCCAGGATCGACAAGGAGGCGGCAAGCCGGGCGCGCTACGAGGCGGGCGAGCTCGGGCTCGACGTCAACAAGATGCGGCCGCGACTGGCCGAGAAGGGGCTCACCTACATCGACCAGACCGACTGGGAGAAGGGCCGATGATCATCGACTGCCACGGCCATTACACCACCGAGCCGCCGGCGTTCCTCGCGTTCCGCAAGGCACAGATCGCGCATTTCGAGGACCCTTCGAAACCCGCCCCAAGGCTCGCCGCGATTTCCGACGACGAGATCGCCGAGACCTTCGAGAATAACCAGCTCCGCGCGCTGAAGGAGCGCGGCGCCGACATGACGATCTTCTCCCCCCGCGCCTCCGGAATGGGCCACCACATCGGCAACGAGGCGGTGTCGAAGGCGTGGACGCGGGCGTGCAACGACATGA
>JBFKAV010000173.1:0-6807 GCA_041621405.1 Paracoccaceae bacterium | reverse complement strand
TCAGGCTCGGTCCCCACCCCGATGCCAGGCGCCGACGGCGCGTCCAGACGGGAGCGGTGCAATGCACTCGCGGTTCCTTCCATACCTGTTGATCCTGCCAGTCACACTGTTCCTCGCGGTATTCTTCGTCTACCCCTTCGCGCTGGTCTCGGTGCAGGCCTTCACAAAGGACGGCGCCTATAGCCTGCAGAACTTCCGCGAGGTGTTCGGCTATTGGAAGTTTCCGATCGCGCTGAAGAACACGCTTCTCCTGGCCGCCGTGGTGGTGCCGATCCAGCTCGCGCTTTCGCTCCTGATGGCGACGATGGTCAACAAGATGCAGCGCGGTCGCGACATCGCGCTCTACATCTGGACCATTCCCTTGGGCATCTCCGACCTCGCCGCCGGGATCATCTGGCTGGCGATCTTCGAGCAGTCGGGCTTCCTCAACTCGATGCTGGGCGGGCTGGGACTGATCGACCGGCCCTCGGGCTGGCTGACCTACCAGCACCCGGGCGTGGTTTTCGCCGCGATCGCGCTGGCCGAGATCTGGCGCGCGACGGCGATCATGCTAGTGATCCTGGTCGCCGGGATCGGCCTCATCCCGAAGGAATATTACGAGGCCGCCGAGGTCTTCGGCGCCTCGGCCTGGAAGCGGTTCCTGAAGATCACGCTGCCGTTGCTCAGGCCCTCGCTGCAGACCGCGCTGATCCTGCGCGTGATCCTCGCCTTCGAGGTCTTCGCCGTGGTCGAGGCCTTGGGCGGGACGCTCTTCCCGGTGCTGATGGGTGAGACCTACGCCTACCAGTTCGACCTGCAGAACAACAACGCCGCGGCGGCAGTGGCGCTGGTGATCCTGGCGATCTCGATCGTCTTCACGCTCGCCATCCTGCGCGTCCTGCGCGTTCCGAAGGGGGCCCGGATATGACCGCGACCGCCACCGACGTCTCCGCCGCGCCGGATGCGCGCAAGGCCGGGCGCTACGTCTTCGGCGCCTCGATCGGCCTGCTCTGCGCCTGGGTGCTGGTGCCGATCTACTTCCTGCTGATCAACACGCTGAGCTCGCCCGAGGCGGTCAACAGCTTTCCCAAGGCCGCCTGGCCCGAGTTCGACCTCGGCAGCCTGACCTTCTTCGCCAACTTCCAGGGCATCCTCGCGGCGATGAAGAACTCGGTCCTGGTCGCGGCGCTGACCATGGCGCTCTCGATCGGGATCGGCGCACCGGCGGGATACGCGCTCTCGCGCTTCGACTTTCCGGGCAAGGCGGCGTTCCGGCTCCTGGTGCTGATGACCCGGGCCTTCCCGCTGCCGCTCCTGGCGCTGCCGCTCGCGGTGCTCTTCATCCGCACCGGGCTCGACGACACCGTGCTCGGACTCGCGCTGGTCCACACCACGCTCGCGGTGCCCTTCGCGGTCCTGATCACCTTCTCGCTCTTCTCCGGCATCCCGATCGAGCTCGAGGAGGCCGCCTGGACGCTTGGCTGCACGCGGTTCACCGCCTTCACCAAGGTGGTGCTGCCGCTGATCCTGCCGGGCATCGCTGCCTCGGCGATCTTCGCCTTCGTGATCTCCTGGAACGAGGTCTTCGCCGCCGCCGTCCTCACGATCGAGAACCGCACGCTGACCGCGTTCCTGCTGCAGAACCTCGACACCTCGCCCATCCACCTGAAGTTCGCCGGCGGCTTCATCCTGGTGATGCCGGCACTGATCTTCATCTTCGCGGTGCGCAAGTATCTCTTCGCGATGTGGGGCATCGCCAACCGCTGAGCCGCCCCGGACAAGGAACCCTTAGAATGGCCGAAATCAGGATCAAGAACGTCGCCAAGAGCTTCGGGTCGTTCCAGGCGCTTCAGTCCATCGACCTGACCATCGCGGATCAGGAGTTCATGGTGCTGCTCGGCGCCTCGGGTTGCGGCAAGACGACACTTCTCAGGATCGTCGCCGGGCTGGAGACCGCGACCCATGGCGAGGTCTGGATTGGCGACCGGCGGGTCGACGGCCTGGCTCCGCGCGACCGAGGCATCGCCATGGTGTTCCAGAACTACGCGGTGTTCCCGCACCTCACGGTGTTCGAGAATATCGGCTTCGGCCTCCGGATGCAGAAGAAGCCGCAGGCCGAGGTGAAGCAGCGGGTCGAGCGTACCGCGGGGCTGATGCACATCGACCACCTGCTCAAGCGCTATTCCGGCGAGCTGTCGGGCGGCCAGCGGCAGCGGGTGGCGGTTGCCCGCGCGCTTGCCATGGAGCCCGACGTGATCCTGATGGACGAGCCGCTCTCCAATCTCGACGCGCTCCTCCGCCTCGAGATGCGGGCCGAGCTGAAGGGCGTCCTGGCCGAGAGCCGCACCACGGCGATCTACGTCACCCACGACCAGGTCGAGGCGATGAGCCTCGCCGACCGGATCGCGGTGATGCACGAGGGGCGGATCGTCCAGGCGGCGACGCCGATCGAGGTCTACCGCAACCCCGCCGCGCGTTTCGTCGCCGGCTTCATCGGCAGCCCTCCGATGAACTTCCTGCCCGCGACGCCCGCCGGCGGCGCCAGGTGGAACGTCGCGGGTCAGAGCTTCGACGGCCCGTCGGCCGACCGCGAGAGGCTGGAGTTCGCGGTCCGGCCCGAGGATCTGCGCCCCGCCGACGCCGGGATCGTGGCCACGGCGAAGGTGGTCGAGCCCCTGGGCGCGCATCTTCTCGTCACCTGCGAGGTCGATGGCGCGCTATTCCGCGCCGTGCTCGACAGCGACATGGTGGTGAAACCGGGCGAGCGGCTGACGCTGGCGCCGCTCAAGGACCGGGTCCGCTGGTTCGACCCCGAGACCACGGAGGCGGTGGCCTGAACGGAAGGGCACAAGAGATGGCCGAGACCCTGTTCGACCGCGCAGTCGGGATCCTCAAGGAGAACGATCGCGGCAGCTACACCGTGCCCACCGCCGGGCTCTATCCGTTCCAGTGGAACTGGGACAGCTGCCTCACCGCGCTGGGTCAGGCGCATTTCGACGAGGCCCGGGCCTGGACCGAGATCGAGACGCTCTTCGCGCATCAGTGGGAAGACGGCATGGTCCCCCACATCATCTTCCATAGGCCGGATGACGGCTATTTCCCGGGGCCGGACGTGTGGTCCACCGGGCGCAAGGTGCCGACCTCGGGGATTACCCAGCCGCCGGTGGCGGGCTTCGCGGTGCGGCGGCTGTTCGAGCGGGCGAAGGACAAAGCGATGGCGCGCACCCGCGCGGCAACGCTCTTGCCGAAGATCGCGAAGTGGCACGAGTGGTTCTACCGATGCCGCGACCCCGAGGGCACCGGCCTCGTCGCCATCCTGCACCCCTGGGAATCGGGGCGCGACAACTCGGTCGACTGGGACGCCGCCTTCGAGCGGGTGCCGACCGAGGGCGTGATGCCCTTCACCCGCCGCGATACCCAGCACGCCAACCCCGAGCACCGGCCAACCCAGGCCCAGTACGAGCGCTACATCTGGCTGGTGCAGCTGTTCCGCGGCCTGGGCTGGAACAATGCGAAGCTGCACGAGGCCTCGCCGTTCAAGATCGTCGATCCGGGATTCAACGCGATCCTCCTGCGCTCGGCGGCCGACATCGCCAGGCTTGCCGAGGCGCTGGACGAGGCCGAGATCGCGCGGGCGGCCCGGGCGCAGGTGGCGCGGGGGCTTGCCGCGATGGAGGGGCTCTGGAACGACCGGCTCGGCCAGTATGTCTGCTTCGACCGGGTGACGGGGCAGCAGGTGGAAAGCGCCTCGGTGGGCGGCCTCCTCGCCGCCTTCGCCGCGATCCCCGCCCCGCGCGCCGCGGCGCTGGGGCAGCGCATCGGCGCCCTGGGCGAGCGCGCGACCTACCTGGTGCCGAGCCACGATCCGGGCGCGGCCGAGTACGATGGCAAGCGCTACTGGCGCGGGCCGGTCTGGCTGATCGTCAACTACATGATCGCCGACGGCCTCCGCCGCGCCGGCGAGGCCGAGGTGGCGGACCGGATCGTCGCCGACAGCCTGAAGCTGATCCACGAGGGCGGTTTCGCCGAGTACTACGACCCGATCGATGGCGAGGCCTGCGGCGGCGGGCGCTTCACCTGGACCGCGGCAATGGTGCTCGAGTTCCTCGCTGAGGGCTGAGGCCGGGTTTGGCTTCGATCTCCGTCGGGGGACGCGGGATGAACCCTCGACGCAGGATCTCTTCGCGCTCCGGGTCAGGCCGGGGTGGCGCGAAGGGCCCCGGTGCGGGTGCGAAAGATAGTCGTGCCGCGGCGGGCGCTTTCACGGGAAAGCGTGGTGGTGAGCCAGTCTGCCTCCTCCTCGCTGGCCCGCTGCAGCCGGAAGCGCTTGATCCGGAAGGGAGCCATTTCGAGCGCCGCGAGGCCTCCCGCGGCGTCGAAGATAAAGAACCAGGCCAGGGTAAGCTCGGCGCGGAACTCCTCGCGGCCGCCGATGCCCTCGTAGTCGTTCAGAAGATCGCCGGCGCCGTAGAGGATCGGCCTGCCCCGGTGGAACTCAACCGCCCTGGGGTGGTGCGAGGAATGGCCGAAGACGAGGTCTGCCCCGGCCTCGTCGACGAGCCGCCTGGCGAGGCGGCGCTGGCGCGGCGGGATCTCGTGGCCCCAGTTCGAGCCCCAGTGGATCGAGACGACCAGGATGTCCCCCGGCTGCCGGCCGTCAACGGCGCTCGCCACGGCGGCCACCGCGGCGCCGTCGTCGCCTGGCAGCAGCGCGACTCCCGGGCGCCCCCGACCGGCCTGCCAGGGGAGAGGCACGCCGCTCGTCGGGCAGCCGAACGCGACCAGGATAAGCCGGCCCATAGCCGTAGGCAGGGCCAGCGGCGCCGCGGCCCCGGCGGCGTCGCGGCCGGCGCCGGTATGGGCGATGCCCAGGGCGTCGAGGGAGTCGAGCGTCTCGATCAGGCCCTCCGGCCCCCAGTCCAGCACGTGGTTGTTGGCCAGGATGCAGGCGTCGATCCGGGCCGCCTGCAACACGTCGGCGTTGGCCGGGTGCATCCGGTAGTTGATTCCCTTCGGCTCGTAGTCGGCGGAGGTGGTGATCGCGGTCTCGAGGTTGATGACGCGCTGGTCGGGGGCGCGGGCGTCCAGTTCGGCGAGGAGATCGCCCCAAACGTAGGCAGGGGCGACGCGGCGGGGCAGGGCCCCGTGCCGCTCCTCGGCCAGCCGGACGTAGCCCCCGGCCGAGGCGACCCAACCCTCGTGGAGCCGCGGATCAGAGGGCCGGGCGAGGATCTGGTCGATGCCGCGCCCGAGCATCACGTCGCCGGCGAGGAACAGGCTGAGGCCGGCGGTCATAATGCGGAGCCGGGCGGGCCGAGATGGGTGCGGAACCAGGCGGCGGCGTGGCGCACCACCTCTTCCAGCGTGCCGGGCTCCTCGAAGAGATGCGCGGCGCCGGGGACGAGCCGTATCCGCGCGGTGCAGCGAAGCGCGGCATAGGCGGCTTCGTTGAGCTCGATCACGCCGCGGTCTTCGCTGCCGACGAGAAGAAGCGTCGGCGCCCGCACCGTGCCGAGCGCCGCGCCGGCAAGGTCGGGCCGGCCGCCGCGCGAGACTACCGCCCGCACCTCGGCCGGCCGGTGGGCGGCAGCGACGAGCGCGGCGGCGGCACCGGTGCTGGCGCCGAAGAGGCCGACCGGCAGCGCCGCGGTGTCGGGCCGGCCCCCCGCCCATACGACGGCGGCCTCCACCCGGGCGGCGAGGACCGGGATGTCGAACACGTTGGCCCGGTCTGCCGCCTCCTCCTCGGTCAGTAGGTCGAAGAGCAGCGTGGCAAGATCTTCGCCGCCGAGCGCCCCGGCGACGTAGCGGTTGCGCGGCGAGAACCGGCTCGAGCCGCTGCCATGGGCGAAGATGACCACCCCCTTCGCGTGCACGGGCAACGCGAGGATGCCTTCGAGCAGGATGGCATCGCCCGCCGGGATCCTGACCTGCGCGGCGCCGACGAACTCCATGGCCCGCAACATAGCTGGAGGCGGCGCGGGGCGGCCTTGACCGGGGTCAAGGACGACCGCTCGCCGCAAGGGGCACAAAGGACCGCGATGCAAGCGGAAGAACGGCGCCGGATGCGGCAGGCCACGGAGTCCGACATGCCGGGCGAGGCGGAGAAGGTCGCGTTCCTCGCGCGGCCGGAGAGCCACGCGCACCGGCCGGAAACCGTCGAGGTGGTGGAGACGCATATGAGCTGGGTCTTCCTCGCCGGCCCGCGTGTCCTGAAGATGAAGAAGCCGGTCCGGACCCGGTTTCTCGATTTCGCCACGCTGGAGCGGCGCCGGCAGGCAGTGGCCGAGGAGCTCCGCTTCAATCGCAGGCTCGCGCCCGGGGTCTATCTCGGGGCGCGCGCGCTGCGGCTCGGGCCGGGAGGCGGTCTGACCCTCGGCGACGACGGTCAGGTCGTGGACTGGCTGGTCGAGATGCGGCGGCTGCCCGAAGAGCGGACGCTGAAGGCGCTGCTCAAGGCGGGCCGCGCGGGGCCCGGCGACATGGATGCGGTGGCCGCGATGCTGGTCGGGTTCTACCGCGGCCAGCCCGCGGCGGCGACCACGCCGGAGCGCTACGCGGAGCGCTTCCAGCGTGAGCACCGGGAGACCGTGCGGGTGCTGGGCGACCCCGGCTTCGGCCTCGACAGTAAACGCGTGGCAACGGCGGTCGCGGCCTTCGAGGCGGCCTGCGCGGCGGCGAGGCCCTTGCTGGAGGTCCGTGTCAGGTCGGGGCGGATCCTCGAGGGGCACGGCGACCTCCGGCCCGAGCACGTGTTCCTGACCGAGCCGCCGGTGGCGATCGACTGCCTGGAATTCAACGAAGGGCTCAGGACCGTGGACCCCTTCG
>JBFKAV010000172.1:0-6831 GCA_041621405.1 Paracoccaceae bacterium | reverse complement strand
CGGCCGACCGGGATCGACGCCGTGGCGTTCGCGAAGACAGTGGCGGCGAAGGGCGCGGGCGAGATCCTGCTCACCTCGATGGACCGCGACGGCACCAAGGAGGGCTTCAACATCCCGCTGACCCGCGCCATCGCCGACGCGGTGCCGATCCCGGTGATCGCGTCGGGCGGCGCGGGTACCCTCGACCACCTCGTCGAGGGCGTGACCGAAGGCCACGCCTCGGCGGTGCTCGCAGCGTCGATCTTCCACTTCGGCTCCTTCACGATCCGCGAGGCCAAGGAGCACTTGGCCGATGCCGGCATCCCGGTGAGGCTGGCATGACCCCGCTCGAGCGCCTCGCCGCCACCATCGCGGAGCGCCGCGGCGCCGACCCGGAGAGCTCGTGGACCGCCAAGCTCCTCGCCCAGGGCCCCGAGACGGCGGCCGAGAAGTTCGGCGAGGAGGCGATCGAGGCGATCGTCGAGGCGGTGAGGGGCGACCGGGGGCGGCTCGTGGGCGAGGCGGCCGACGTGCTCTACCACCTCCTCGTGATGTGCGCCGCCCGCGGCGTTACGTTCGAGGAGATCGAGGCCGAGCTCGCGCGCCGCGAAGGCACCTCGGGAATCGCCGAGAAGGCCGCGCGCCGCCCCTGAACCGAAGGGCGCCGCGATGGCCGCGGCCCGTGCCGTCACCGATTCGGAGCAGGCCCCATCAGAGCTTCGACGAGATGATGCCCGTGGCGAAGCCGCCCATCCGGAGCTCGCCGAAGAGCCGCTGGTACTCGATCTTCGGGCAGTGGTTCTGGATCACGTCGATGCCGCGGGCCTCGGCCATCGCGGCGGCCTCGGCATTCTCCACGCCGATCTGCATCCAGACCGTCCTCAGCGCCGGCAGGTGCTCGAGCGCCTCCGCGACAATCGCCGGCGCCGCCTCCGAGCGGCGGAAGATGTCGACCATGTCGACCGGGATCTCGGCGGGAATATCCGCCAGCGTCCCGTAGATGCGCTCACCGAAGAGCATTTTCCCGGCGAGGCCGGGATTGACCGGAATCACCCTGAAGCCCTTCAGTCCAAGGTAGCGCACCACGTAGTAGCTCGGCCGCACCGGATTGGCCGAGACCCCCACCACGGCGATCACCTTGGTGCGGGTCAGGATAGCCTTCAGATGGTCGTCGGAATAGGCCGGCATCGGCGCGACCCTAGCAGAACCGCGGACAGGAAAAAGGCGCCCGGGTAGCCCGGGCGCCCAGTCACGGAACGAGGGACAGTGAAGCGAAGCGGGGAAGTTCCGTATCCCCGCTTCCGATGTGACATATGGGTATCACAAAAGGGCGAATGTAGGGCCGACACAATATTGTGATCAGCCGAGCACCGCCGGCCAGTTGGCTTCGGCCTTGGCGATATTGCCGGGGATATCGCGCAGCCAGCGCTGGCGGACGTCGAGCGATGCATTGAGGTAGAGCCTGCCCTCGTGGATCGTCCAAGCCTCCGGCACGGTCGGGGCAAGGTAGCCCTGCGCCATCGCCCAGGCGCAATAGCCGCCGAATCGCGGGCAATAGGCGGTGGGGTCCATCTCGAAGGCGGTGCGGTGCCGCTCGGAGGCGAAGTGCCAGACCGCGCCGCGCCACATCAGCGCCTGGGCGGCCGAGCCACCGCCCGGGCCGCCCTCGGTGAAATAGCCGACCGGGTCGGCGCCGCCGATTGCGATGCCCATCCGCGCGAAGATCTCCGGTTCGGCGGCGCGGGCGGGGCGCGCCAACGCGAGCGCCGGCAAAAGCGCCGCCTGGGCGAGAAAGGCGCGACGGGTCGTCATCGGGTGATTCCTCTTGGCCTTTGGGCTCCGGCAAAGATGCGCCATCGTCGCGCGCCTGCATAGACGCCTCGCCCAAGCGTGATCGGCTGCGAGCGGGCCTGTTAGTCGAAAATGTCCTCGATCTCGTCGAGCACTTCCTCCCAGGCCCGCCGGAGCAGGCCTTTCCGGCGAACCGGCCGCTTCTGCCGGACCCGCGAGGGCGCGATGCGGTGCCGGTCCACGGGATGCTCCGCCTTGAGCCGCTTGAGTTCGGTGAGCGGTGCGCCGCAGGAGCGGCAGGCCAGCTCGTGCCGCCCCTGCCCCGCCAGCACCAGGGCGGCGCGGGTGCCGCAATAGCAGCAGGTGGCGATCTTCGCCCCGCTCACCCCAGCGCCTCCCGCGCCGCGTAGAGCGCCACCGCCGCGGCGTTCGAGACGTTGAGCGAGCCGAAGGCCCCGGCCGACGGGATCCGCACCAGCGCGTCGCAGGTCTCCCGTGTCCGCTGCCTCAGCCCCGGCCCCTCGGCGCCGAGCACCAGCCCGACGGGCCGTCCCGCGGCGCCGGCGAGTCCCGCGGAGAGGGAAAGCTCCGCCGCGCCGTCGAGGCCGAGCAGCACGAAGCCCATGGCCCTGAGCTCGGCCATCGCCTCGGCAAGGTTCCTCACCCTGAGATAGGGCTGTCGCTCAAGCGCCCCCGAGGCGGATTTCGCCAAGGCCCCGGTCTCCGGTGCCGCATGATGGCGCGGCGCGATCACCGCGCGGGCGCCGAACACCTCGGCGGAGCGCAGCACCGCGCCGACGTTGTGCGGGTCGGTGACCTGGTCGAGCAGGACCGCGAGGGGAAGCCCCTCGCCAGCAGCGCAGAGCTCGGCGAGGCTGCCCCAGGCCAGCGGCCTTGCTTCCAGCGCTGCCCCCTGGTGCACCGATCCGGGATCGAGCGGCGCGGGGAACTTGCGGGCATCCGCGATCTCGGGGGCGATCCCCGCCACCGCGATGGCCTCGGCCAGCCGGTCGGCCGCGTTCTTCGTCACGATCAGCCTGAGCCGCTCGCGGCGCGGGTTTAGGAGCGCGTCGCGCACCGCGTGCAGGCCGAAGAGCCAGACCGTCTCGGCCGCCGCCGCGCGCTTCGCGCGCTCCTTCTCGATCACCCAGTCCGGCTTCTTCATCGCCTTTCCCTACGCCTCGAAGGGGCACCCTTGCACCCCAGACCTTCTAGGCGCCATGATCCCGAAGCGAAAGGAGGGCTGCCCGCTATGTTCGCGCTCCATCGCCTCCGCGTGCCGGTCCGCGACCTTGCCGCCGCCAGGGATTTCTGGACCGCGCTGCTCGGCCGCCCGCCTGCCGAGGAAGCGCCAGACGGCCGCAGCGCGCGTTACCACGTCGACGGACTCGACCTTGACCTCTTCGTTGCCGCGGACGGAACAAGTCGCCCGCGCGGCGCGCTCGACTTCGAGCTCGACCACGACGATCTCGGCAAGCTGCAGGCCCGCCTGCCCCAAGACGCCGCTGCCGAAATCCGGAAGACAGCGGACGGCGGCAGGAGCCTCGAGGCCATTGACCCCGACGGCAACCGCGTGACCGTCGTCTGGCGGATGCCCGAGCGCTGAGGGCGCCCTTTTTCCGGTTGACGGGTGCAGGGCCCCGGGCTATCCCGCGGCTCGCGCCGAACGCCTTTGAGGCGTGCGGCCGGGGGCGACGTGCTGCAAGGTGCGGCAGCGGACTGTAACTCCGCCGGGGAGACCCATGCCTGGTTCGATTCCAGGGTCGCCCACCATTCCTGCTCCGAATGCGGAAACCTAATGAGCGCGGTCTCGCGCGTCTATTGCCCATGCGCCAGCATCGCCCGTCTCGACGCATCTTGCCGCCTGCGGTAGCGTCCTTGGTGCGTCGCTCGTGCGGAGACCCCGATGCCCGACCCCTTGTCGCTCGAAAACGGCCGCCTCACCGGCGCCCAGGTGGCGCGGTATTGGGACGACGGCTACCTGTTCCCGATCCAGGCGATCAGCCTCGAGCGGGCAGCCGGGTGGCGCGCCGAGCTGGAGGCGATCGAGCGAGACTGGATCGACGCCGGACTGCCGCAGCCCTTGAACATGTACAAGCGGGTGAACTCGCACCTGGTGCTGCCGATGGCCCACGAAATCGGTTCCGATCCCGCAATCCTCGACGTGGTCGAAGGCATCCTCGGCCCGAACCTCCTGATCTACGGCGTGGAATTCTTCATCAAGGAGCCCAGGACCAAGCAGATCGTGACCATGCACCAGGACCTCACCTACTGGGGTCTCGGCGCGATCGACGGGATGGTGACGGTGTGGCTGGCGCTGTCGCCGGCGACGCCGGCCTCAGGCTGCATGGATTTCGTCCGCGGCTCGCACAAGAACCCGATCCTGCCGCACGCCGACAGCTTCGCCGAGAACAACCTCCTGAGCCGGGGCCAGGAGGTGCAGGTCGAGGTGCGGCCCGAGGACAAGGTGGCGATCGAGCTCGCGCCCGGGCAGATCAGCCTGCACCACGGGCTGACGATTCATGGCTCGGGACCCAACGTGTCGGACGACCGGCGCATCGCGGCGGTGGTCCGCTACGTCACCCCCGAGATCTCGCAACAGGCCGCGGACGAGGATTTCGCGATGATGGCGCGCGGCATCGACAGGGCCGGCAACTTCACCCACGTCGCCCCACCCGGGCGCAATTTCGAGGCGCGGAGCCTCGAGCTCTACGAGGAGATCCGGGCTGCCAAGGCGAAGATTCTCCTGAAAGGCGCGCAGAGCCCGCGCGGCCTTTACGCACGGTAGCGCCTGCCGCTCGTCCGCCCCCGCCCCGCTTGCATCGCCGCGCCCGGCGCGCGACCCTTGAGGCCACCCAAGGGAGACAAAGCCATGACCCATCCCGCCCTCGCGTCCGGAGCCACAGCGACCATCACCGGCGGCGCCTCCGGCATCGGCCTCGCCGCCGCCCGCCGCTTCGCCGCGATGGGGCTCAGCGTCTGCATCGCCGACCTCGGGGCCGAGCGGCTCGCCGCCGCGGCTGCCGAGACCGAACGCGCCGCGCCGAAGGGGGCAGGCGCCGTGCTCACGGTTGAGACCGACGTCTCGCGCGAGGCCGACCTCGCCCGCCTCGGACGCGCGGTCACCGATCGTTTCGGTGGCACCGACGTCCTGATGCTGAACGCCGGCATCCAGACCGGCAGCGCCATGTTCGGCCCGGCCGAGGCCTGGGAACGGGTGATCGAGGTCAACCTCTGGGGCGTGATCCGCGGCGCGCGGGCGCTGGTTCCGGCGATGATCGAGCGCGGCCGGCCCGGCCTCGTTATCGCCACGGGCTCGAAGCAGGGGATCACCACGCCGCCAGGCGATCCCGCCTACAACGTCTCCAAGGCCGGGGTGAAGGCCTTCACAGAGGCCCTGGCGCACGAGCTGAGAGACACCGCGCCCCAGCTGACCACTCACCTCCTGGTCCCGGGCTTCGTCTTCACGCCGCTCACCGCCCGCGGCCGCACCGAGAAGCCCGGCGGCGCCTGGACGCCGGAGGAAACCGTCGACTTCATGCTCGACAGCCTGGCGCGCGGCGATTTCTACATCCTCTGCCCGGACAACGACGTGCCCCGCGCGCTAGACGAGAAGCGCATCCTCTGGGCGGCACAGGACATCATCGAGAACCGCCCGGCGCTGTCGCGCTGGCACCCGGACTGGGCGGAGAAATTCGCCGATTTCGTGAAGAAGGCCTGAGCAGGCGGCAATCCGCCGGCCCCGCGACGGAATCGCATTTCCGACGCGTTTCACCCATACTATCCGCGGATAGGGAGGAGTGCGCATGGACCGCAGGAGCTTCAATGCCGGCCTCGCCGCCGCAGTGGCCGGAACCGCGATCCCCGCGCCGGCGGGCGCTGCCTCCTACCGCGGCCCCAACGTCGTGCTCGTCCGCTTCGGCGGCGGCGTCCGCCGCGCCGAGACGATCGACGAGGCCACGACCTGGGCACCCTACCTGCGCTACGTGCTGGCCCACCGCGGCCTCTTTGTCCCCGACCTCAGGATCGAGCAGATCGAGGGCGTCAACACCTCGCATGCCGAGGGCACGCTCAACCTGCTCACCGGCCGCTACCTCGCCTACCGCGACGCCGGCTCGCAGTTCCTGACCGACCGCCTCGAGCCCACCGAGCCGACGCTCTTCGAATACTTCCGCGCCGCCTTCGACCTGCCCTCGCACCAGGTGCTCCTCGTCAACGGCGAGGACCGGCCGCAGGAGGAGTTCTTCACCTTCGGCGTGCACGACCATTTCGGCATCGACTTCCGCTCGGAGATGCTGAGCCTGCACCGCTTCAAGATCTGGAAGACCCGGACGATCCTCGACGAGGGCGGGCTGTCCGAGGAGGCGGCGGCCAAGCTCGAGACCGAGTACGACCGGCTGCTCGCGGTCGATCCGCGCGGCCACCCGCCCGACCAGGCCGGCGAGATCGAGGCCTTCTGGACGCGCTGGCGCGCGCATTACGGCGACGACGGCCTCAGGAACCCCCGCGGCGACCGGCTGCTGACCGAGCTCGCGCTCCGCGCCATGGCCGAGCTTCGGCCGCGCCTGATGATGGTCAACTACCAAGATCCCGACTACGTGCACTGGGGCAACCCGAGCCACTACACCCGGGCGATCGCAATCATCGACGAGGGGCTGCAGCGGCTCGTGAATGCCGCCGACGCCGACCCGTTCTACCGCGACAACACGGTCTTCGTGGTCACCCCCGATTGCGGCCGCGACGCCAACCCGCTGATGGACGTGCCGTTCCAGCATCACTTCAACTCGCGCAGCGCGCACGAGACCTGGGCGGTGATCGCTGGCGCGGGCATCGTCAAGGGCGGCGTGCTCGACCGGCCCGTCGATCAGTCGGCGATCGCCCCCACCATCGCCGCGCTGATGGGCTTCCGCGCAACCTCGGCCGAGAGCTCGGCGCTCGCGGAGGCCTTCGCGTGACCAGCGCAATAGCCGCGGATCGCCCCGGTGCGCTCGCCCGCACCATCGGCGCGGCGAAGACGCTGGTGCTCGGCACGCTTCTGTCGCTGACGCCGCTGACCTCGAT
>JBFKAV010000171.1:0-6893 GCA_041621405.1 Paracoccaceae bacterium | reverse complement strand
GATGGCGCGGCGCGAGACGACGATGTTGCCCCGGCGGCGATCCATCTTCAGGATCTGGAACGGCTGCTTGAGGCCCATCAGCGGGCCGGCATCGCGCACCGGGCGCACGTCGACCTGGCTTCCCGGCAGGAACGCCACGGCGCCGCCGAGGTCGACGGTGAAGCCGCCCTTGACGCGGTTGAAGATCGCGCCTTCCACGCGCTCCTCGTTGGCGTACGCCTTCTCCAGCCGGTCCCACGCCTCCTCGCGGCGCGCCATCTCGCGGCTGATCACGGCCTCGCCGCGGGCGTTCTCGGCAGCTCGGAGATACACCTCCACCTCGTCGCCGACCGCGATCTCGGGTGCTTGGCCAGGTGCTGCGAATTCCTTCAGATCGACGCGGCCTTCCATCTTGTAGCCGACGTCGATGATGGCCTGTCCCGCCTCGATGGCGATGACCTTGCCCTTGACGACAGACCCTTCCGCGGGAGTGTCGATCTCGAAGCTTTCATTGAGGAGGGCTTCGAATTCCTCCATCGTGGCTTTGGCGCACATATGCGTTTGGTTTCCTTTCTCACATGTTTCGGGCCGGGCGGTTGGCTCCGCCGGTCTGTCACTGGTCCTCGCCGCGGATCGTGCCGGGAAAACAAGAAGGGCCGGCGTAATCCCCGACCCTGCTCCAGTCTTCGCGTCACGGCTCTCGTGGCCTGTTCGACGGGCGTCTCTATAGGCGCTGCCGAGTTCCGGGGCAAGTGCCGTGGCGGCAGCCAAATCGCGGCAATCGGTCAAGGCTGTTGACATATGGCTGGCGAAGGCGCATCTGCAGCACGCGGGCGCCGTCTGCCGCGTGAGCAGACGATGCCGGACCGGACGACCGGTTAGGGCGAGGCGCCGCAAATTTCCCAGGTTCCCAGATCACGCAGGGGTCCGGCGACGCGACGGCAGTGAGGCAATCCGGCCTCCGGCCAGAGCGCGGCGCAACCCGACCGTGACCTGCCGTTCGTTCGGAACGGCGGCATGAATTCCTCCGCGCGCGGCCAACCCGGCCCGGCGCGCGTCCCGAAAGGACTGACTTTGACGAACTTCGAAACCATGGGGCTGCCGCCCCGCCTCGTGGCCCGGCTGGCCGAGCAGGGCATCTCCCGCCCGACCCCGATCCAGGCCGAGGCCATCCCCCACGCGCTCAAGGGCCGCGACGTCATGGGCCTCGCCCAGACCGGCACCGGCAAGACTGCGGCCTTCGGACTGCCGCTCATCCTGGCGATCTCCAAGTTGGGCGAGCGGCCCGACCCGAAGAGCGCGCGCGCCCTCATCCTCGCGCCGACGCGCGAGCTCGCGCGGCAGATCGTCGAGAACCTCCGCAGCTACGCCACCGGCAGCCACCTCAAGGTCGTGCTTGTGACCGGCGGCTCCTCGCCCAACGCCCAGGCCAACGCGCTCCAGAAGGGCGCCGACGTCCTCGTCGCCACGCCCGGGCGGCTCATCGATCTGATCGACCGCAAGGCGGTGCGTCTCGACCGAACGCGGTACCTCGTGCTCGACGAGGCTGACCAGATGCTCGACATGGGCTTCATCCACGCGCTCCGCCGCATCGCGCCGCTCTTGCCGCGCGACCGGCAGACGATGCTGTTCTCGGCAACGATGCCGAAGCAGATGGCCGAGATCGCAGACTCCTACCTGACCAACCCGGTCCGGGTCGAGGTCGCCCCGCCGGGCAAGCCCGTCGAGAAGATCGAGCAGAGTGTCCACTTCGTGCAGCAGACCGGCAAGGCGGCGCTCCTGATCGAGCACCTCGACGGCCACCGCGACGAGCTCGCGCTGGTCTTCGCGCGCACCAAGCATGGCGCCGAGCGGCTGATGAAGACCCTCGTCGCCGCCGGATTCGGCGCCGGCTCGATCCACGGCAACAAATCCCAGGGCCAGCGCGACCGGGCGCTCGCGGCGTTCCGCGAGGGCGAGCTCCGCGTGCTGGTGGCGACCGACGTCGCCGCGCGCGGGCTCGACATCCCGGGCGTGCGCCACGTCTACAACTTCGACCTGCCGAACGTGCCCGAGAACTATGTGCACCGGATCGGCCGCACCGCCCGCGCCGGCCGCGACGGCGCCGCGATCACGTTCTGCGCACCGGCCGAAATGTCGGAGCTGAGGGCCATCGAGAAATCGATGGGCCGCAAGATCGAGGTGACGGGCGGCACGGCCTGGGCCGGCGAGCACCTGCCGGCCCCGCAGAAAAAGGCCCCGGACCAGAACCTCGGGCGCAACCGGCGGCGGTCCCGCCGCCCGGCGAGGAAGCTTGCGGCCTAGCCCCCGGCCGGGCGCGGCCGGTCCGCGCCCAGCCGCGCGGCAACGGCGGCGGCGGCCTGCTCGACGGCCTCGTCGATGCTGAGCTCGGTCGTGTCGATCACCAGCGCGTCTTCGGCCGGCTTCAGCGGGGCCGCGGCGCGCTCGGTATCCCGCGCGTCCCGGGCCCGGAGATCGGCCAGCACCTCGCTCTTCGATGTATCGATCCCCTTGCCGGTCAGCTCGATGTGGCGCCGATCGGCCCTGGCCGCATCGCTCGCGGTGACGTAGAGCTTCACCTCCGCCTCCGGGCAGATCACCGTCCCGATATCGCGCCCGTCGAGCACCGCACCGCCCTCGCGCCTGGCGAAGTCGCGCTGGAACGCCAGCATCGCCGCGCGCACCTCGGGCAGCGCGGCCACCCGGCTCGCCGCCTCGGCCGCTTCCGGGGTCCTCAGATCGTCGCGCTCCAGGTCGGCCGGGGTCAGCGCCCGAGCCGCAGCCTCCGGCGCGGCGCCGTCGAGGACTCTCCGCCCCACCGCGCGGTAGAGCAGCCCGGTGTCGAGATGGGCAAAGCCGAAGCGCTCGGCCACCGCCTTCGAGATCGTGCCCTTCCCGGCCGCCGCCGGCCCGTCGATCGCTACGGTGAATTTCAACCGGCTCTCCCGAAGCCCTGCACGCGCCGCCGCTAGCCCAGGGGGCAACCCGAAAGGAGCCCTCCATGCGCCTCGTCCTTCTCCACCCGCCCCATACCGCGATCGGCAGCCGGATTCCAAAGGAAAACCTGCCGCCCTTCGGCCTCCTTTGCCTCGGCGGCCCCTTGATCGACGCCGGCCACCGGGTGCGCCTCGTCAACGCCGACCTGAAGCCGATGACGATCCCCGAGCTCGTCATCGATACGCTCCGCGACGCACCCGAGGCGGTGCTGATCGGCCATTCCGGCTCGACCTCGGCCCACCCCACCGTCGCCGCCATCGTCCGCGCCCTGAAGTGCGCCGCACCGCGCCTGAAGATCGTCTATGGCGGCGTCTTCCCGACCTACCACTGGCGCGAGGTCCTGACCGACGTGCCCGAGATCGACGTCATCGTCCGCGGCGAGGGCGAGGTCACCGCACCCGCCGTCGTGGCCGCGCTGGCCGATGGCCGCGACCTCGCCGGGATCCCCGGCCTCGCCTTCCGCCGCGATGGCGCACCCTTCGCCACGCCGCCCGCGCCGATGCTCTCCGACCTCGACGCAAACCGCATCGGCTGGGAGCTCATCGACTTCGCCCGCCACTCATACTGGGGCGGCAAGCGTTCGGTCATCCTGCAATTCTCCCGCGGCTGCCCGCATCTCTGCACCTATTGCGGCCAGCGCGGCTTCTGGACCAAGTGGCGCCACCGCGACCCCGTGCGCTTCGCCGCCGAGATCGCCCGGCTCGTGCGCCAGCAAGGCGTCGAGCTGGTCAACCTCGCCGACGAGAACCCGACCTCCTCGCGCCGCGCCTGGAAGTCCTTCCTCGAGGCGCTGATCGCCGAGGACGTGAAGGTCACGATCATCGGCTCGACCCGCGCCGACGACATCGTGCGCGACGCCGACATCCTGCACCTCTACAAGGCGGCCGGCTGCCTGCGCTTCCTCCTCGGCCTCGAAGGCACCGACGAGGCCACGCTTGCCACCATCAAGAAGGGCGGCAGCCGTGCGAAGGACCGCGAGGCGATCCGGCTCCTGCGCGCCCACGGCATGATCGGGCTCTGCACCTTCGCGGTCGGCTTCGAGGAGGAGCGCGACGCCGACTACTGGCGGATGCTGCGCAAGCTCCTGGCCTACGATCCCGACCAGGTGATGTCGATCTACGCCACGCCGCACCGCTGGACGCCGTTCCACGCCCAGTCCGCCCACCGCCGGGTGATCGAGCCCGACCTCCGCCGCTGGGACTACAAGCACCAGGTGCTCGAGACCCCGGGCGTGCCGGCCTGGCGCGTCTTCCTCTGGGTCAAGCTGATCGAGATGTGCCTCCAGCTGCGCCCGAAGGCGCTCTGGCGCAACTACCTCCACCCCGACCCGGAGATCCGCCACGCCATGCGCTGGTACACGAGGATGGGCCGTCGCGTCGTGCTGCACGAGGTCCTGGAGTTCCTCACGACACGCCGCCGGCCCGGCCTGACCGTGGCCTTTTACCGCGGCGCCGCGCAGCTTCCGGAACAGGCCCATGCCCGACGCCCAGTGATGGCAGCAGAATAGTCCGCCTCTTCCTCTTGTCAGAAATACCTCGGGGGGTGCGGGGGGCTGGCCCCCCGCTCCGCCCGCGCCTCAGGAGCGCGCGATTCCGGCCCCCAACCCGCGCATCAGCTCCTCGAACACCGGGAACGAGGTGGCGATCGGCGAGCCGTCGTCCACGCTGACCGGCCGCTCCGAGGCGAGGCCCAGCACCAGGAAGCTCATCGCGATCCGGTGGTCGAGATGGCTGGCGCAGGTCGTCCCGCCCGGCACGCCGCCCGGCCCCATGCCGTGCACGGTCAGCCTGTCCTCGTCCTCCTCGACCGTCACGCCGCAGGCCTCGAGGCCGCGCGCCATTGCGTCGATCCGGTCGCTCTCCTTCACGCGGAGCTCCTTGACGCCGCGCATCACCGTCTTGCCCTCGGCGAAGGCCGCCACCGCCGCGAGCACGGGGTATTCGTCGATCATGCTCGCCGCCCGCTCAGGCGGCACCTCGATGCCCTTCAGCGCCGAGGCCCGGACCCGCAGGTCGGCCACCGGCTCGCCGCCCTCCTCGCGCGGGTTCTGGAACTCTATGTCGGCCCCCATCTCGACGAGCGTCGTGTATAGCCCAGCCCGGGTCGGGTTCTGGCTCACGCCCGGCACCAGGATCTCCGAGCCCTCGACGATCAACGCAGCGCAGACGGGGAAGGCGGCCGAGGAGGGGTCGCGCGCCACCGCGACCGCCTGCGGCCGAAGTTCCGGCTGGCCGGTAAGCACGATCGCCCGCCCCTCGGGGACGTCCTCGAAGCGCAAGGCAGCGCCGAACCCCGCGAGCATCCGCTCGCTGTGATCCCGCGTCGGCTCCTTCTCGATCACCACCGTCTCGCCCGGCGCGTTCAGCCCGGCGAGCAGGATCGCCGACTTCACCTGCGCCGAGGGCACCGGCACCGCGTAGCTCATTGGCACCGGCTCGGCCGCGCCGACCAGGGTCATCGGCAGCCGCCCACCCTGGCGGCCATGGGCCTGCGCGCCGAAGAGCGCCAGGGGCTCGGTCACCCGCCCCATCGGTCGCTTCCGCAAGCTGGCGTCGCCGGTGAAGGTGGCCGTGATCGGGCTCGTCGCCATCGCGCCCATGATCAGCCGCACGCCGGTGCCCGAGTTGCCGCAGTCGATCACGTCTTCGGGCTCGGCGAAGCCGCCGACGCCGACGCCGTGCACCCGCCACTCGCCGGGGCCGAGCTGCTCCACCTCCGCGCCGAAGGCCCGCATCGCCGTCGCGGTGTCGAGCACGTCCTGCCCTTCCAGCAGCCCCGAAATCCGCGTCTCGCCCACCGCCAGCGCACCGAGGATCAGCGACCGGTGGCTGATCGACTTGTCGCCCGGCACCTCGGCCGTGCCCCGAAGCGGCCCGCCCCTGCGGGAGGTCATCGGGATCTGGGTTCCGTGGCCGGACATGCGCGCCTCGCTGGTTCTGGATCGCGCGCCTCATTAGCCGAGGCCGGGACAGGGGTAAATGCGCCAATGCGAGCGCTTGCCAGCGCCCGCCCGCCCCGGCATGAAGGCCCCGGTCGCGGGCAAAGGGCGCATCGTGCAGGACAGGCAGGGCAGGGCGGAAGGCGCGGGGACGCATGAGGTGGCAATCCTCCTCGGGCTCTGCAACGGCGCGCCATGGCTCCGGGACCAGCTCCAGAGCTTCGCCGCGCAGGACGGCGTCGGCTGGCGCCTCCTCGCCTCCGACGACGGCTCCCACGACGACTCGGCCGCGATCCTCCGCAGCTTCGCCTCCGAGCACCCTCGCCATGAAATCGGGCTGATCGAGGGGCCGCGAAAAGGCGCGGCGCAGAACTTCCTGCACCTTCTGCGCGAGGCGCCCGCCGAGGTGCCCTTCGCCGCGCTCTCGGACCAGGACGACGTCTGGATGCCCGGAAAGCTCGCCCGTGCCACGGCCCGCCTCGCCGCGCTGCCCGCAGACCGCCCGGCGCTCTATTGCAGCCGCACGGTCGTCTGCGACGAGAGCCTTCGCCGGCTCGGCCTCTCGCCGCTCTTCGCCCGCCCGCCCGCGTTCCGGAACGCGCTGACACAGAGCATCGGCGGCGGCAACACCATGGTGCTGAACCGCGCCGGGCTTGCGCTCGCCCGCGACGCTGCCGGGGAGGCGAGCCGGATCGTCATGCACGACTGGTGGCTCTACCAGATCGTCTCGGGCGCTGGCGGCGCGGTGATCTACGACCCCGAGCCGTGGCTCTTCTACCGGCAGCACGGGAGAAACCAGATCGGCTCGAACTCCTCGGCCGCCGCCCGGCTGGGGCGGCTCGGCATGCTGGCCCGGGGCGTGCTGCGCGACTGGAACGACATCAACATCGCCGCGCTCCGCGTCTCGGCGCACCGCTTCACGCCGGAGAACCGCGCCCTGCTCGAGGCCTTCGCCGCGGCCCGCGCAGCGCCCTTCCCG
>JBFKAV010000170.1:0-6904 GCA_041621405.1 Paracoccaceae bacterium | reverse complement strand
GCGCCGCATCGCGGGCGCTGGCGGCTCGGCCTGCCGGGCTGGCAGATCGCGAAGGGCCGGGCGCCGCTGCCCGGGCTCGCGGTCTTCGCGCTGGCGATCCTGGCGGTCGGAAGCTTCGACGGGCTGAACGAGACCTTCTTCTGGTACGCCATCCTCGGCCTCAATCCGCTGGAGTTCCCGGGCCGCTCGGCGGTGGTGTCGGAGACCCTCGCGGGGCTGTTCCTCGCCCTCCCGGCGCTGATCGCCGGCTTCGGCGCGGCGGTCTGGCTCGGCCTCCGCCTCGCCGGCCGGGCGCCGGGCGCCGGCTTCGCGGCACTCGGCCCGGCGGTGCTGCCGATCGCGCTCGGCTACCACCTCGCGCACTACCTGCCGAGCGCGCTTGTCGAGGGCCAGTATCTCGCGCTCGCGCTGAACGACCCGCTCGGCCGGGGCGCGAACCTCCTCGGCCTCGGCGACCGCCACGTTACGACCGGCTCCTTCACATCGCTTTCGAGCGTGCGCGCGATCTTCCTTGCCCAGGCCGGCGCGGTGGTGCTCGGGCACGTGCTCGCGATCCTCCTCAGCCACGTGCTGGCCTTCCGGCTCCTCGGCAGCCAGCGCGGCGCCGCGGTGAGCCAGCTGCCGCTCGCCGCCCTCATGGTGGCCTACACGCTCTTCGGCCTCTGGCTGCTGGCGACGCCGCGCGGGGCGTGAGCCCTCAAGGAACTGGACAAAACGCCGCTCCGCCGACAGGCTGGGCACGACGGGCCGGCGCCCATGACCGGCCCGCGAGAGCAACAGGGGATTTCCGCCATGTCGCACCCGAAGACCTTACCCGTATCGCCCGGCCGCCGCGCAGCCCTGAAGACGCTCGCCGCCGGCGCCGCAGCCACCACGCTGCCGCTCTGGGCCCGCTACGCCTCGGCGCAGAGCGGCGAGCCGATCCGGATCGGCTTCCAGAAGCACGCCACCGGCATCGGCGCCGCCTACGGCCGCTGGTACGAGCGCACCAGCGTGGCCGCGGTGAAGGCGATCAACGAGGCCGGCGGCATCAACGGCCGTCCGGTCGAGCTCGTCACCGAGGACGACGGCACCGATCCCAAGCGCGGCGCCGAGGTGGTGGAGAAGTTCGCCACCCAGCACGGCTGCGACGTCGGCTTCGGCACGCTCTTCAGCCACGTGGTGATGGGCTCGGCGCCCCGCGCGGGCGAGCTGAAGCTGCCCTATTTCGTCGTTTCCGAGGGCCACCACGTCGCCTCGGGCGCGCTCAATCGCTACACGCTGCAACCCGGCATCACCGACGTGAAGAGCCAGGTGCAGTCGATGGCGCCCTTCGTCTCCGAGAACCTCGGTAAGAAGGTCACCATGATGTTCCCCGACTACGCCTTCGGTCACGATCACCGCGACTTCTTCTCGGCGGCGATGCAGGCGGCCGGCGGCGAGATCGCGGAGCTGATCGCGATTCCGCCGACCGAGACCTCGTTCACCAAGTACTTCCCGCAGATCCCGCGTGAGACCGAGGTGATCTACCACGTCATGGTCGGTCCCGGCGTGCTGACCTTCGTCAAGGAGATGGGCGAGTTCTTCGGCCCCTCGCGGCCCGAGATCTTCGGCTTCATCGACAGCCTCGAGGGCGTCGACCTGGCGAGCCCGGGGCTCGAGTTCCTCGAGGGCACCTATTTCTGGGAGGGCAACCCGCGCTACGCCCATGCCGATCTCTTGCCCTTCGACGCGGGCTTCCGCGCCGCCGTGGGAGTGGACGAGAACGGCGCCTCGACGGACGACCCGCAGGACGTCTCGACCTACGCCCACATGTGGGCCTGCTGGGAGACGCTCTACGTGATCAAGGCCGCCATGGAGGCTTCGGGCTACCAGGGGCCGGACGACCGGCCGGCGCTGATCGAGGCGGTCGAGGCGATGACCGACATGGAGGCCTCGGCCGAGCACCCGCAGGGGCCGAAGCGCTTCAACGGCAAGACCCACCAGGTGTTCGGCCAGCAGTACGTCTCGCGGGTCGAGGGCGGCAAGCTCGGCGTCGTGCACACCGCCTCGGTCGAGGACACGCTCTATCCCGACGAGGTGGACTACACGTCGATGTCGTTCTGACGGCCGACGGGGCTGGTCGGCGCGGTTCCGTCCCGGCCAGCTCCAACCGCGCTATCGCGCCCTTCATCGCCGGCGGCAATCGCGGCGGGCCTGCGCAGGGCATTGTCGGCAGGACTCCGGTACTGCCGGCCTCGAAGCCGCCCCGGTCGCTCGCCACCTCAGCGGAGAGACGGCGAGGGGCGGCGCCGGAGCCTTCACCCCCGCCGGGCGGCCGCGATCGCGGCGACGTCAATCTTCGTCATCTCCATCATCGCCTCGAAGGCGCGTCTGGCCTCATCGCCGCCGGCCGCCAGCGCCTCGGTCAGCACGCGCGGGGTGATCTGCCAGGAGAGGCCCCACTTGTCCTTGCACCAGCCGCACGCGCTCTCCTGGCCGCCATTGCCGACGATGGCGTTCCAGTAGCGGTCGGTCTCGGCCTGGTCGTCGGTGGCAATCTGGAACGAGAAGGCTTCGCTGTGCCTGAAGTTGGGGCCGCCGTTGAGGCCGAGGCAGGGGATGCCGGCGACGGTGAATTCGACTGTCAGCACGTCGCCCGCCTTGCCGGACGGAAAGTCGCTGGGGGCACGGAAGATGGCTCCGACCGCGCTGTCCGGGAACGTCTCGGCATAGAAGCGGGCGGCAGCCTCGGTGTCCTTGTCGTACCACAGGCAGATCGTGTTCTTGGCGGTTGCCATGGCTTGTCCTTTCGCCTTTGATCCCCGGTCGCGCTTGGTTTCCGTCGCACTCCGGCGCGATCGGCGGCCGGGCTCGCGGGTGCGCTGCAGGCGTGGAGCGTGCCCGTGCCGCCATGAAGTCCGCCAGCAGCGCCGGGAAGTCATACAGGGTTCGGGCCAGATTGGGGAAGCGGGTCAATCGGGGCTTCGGTCCGCTTCGGCCGATGGCCGCCGCCGATCCGGCGCCGGAGTTGCCCGCCAAGCCGTCCCTGCCGCACGCAGGGCGAACGCCCCCGGGCGACCCTGGCCTGTATCGCGGCGCAAAGACCCCCTTGCCCCCCGGAGGCGTGACGGGCAACGTCGCAGGCGATGGACCTCGGCCCCCATATCATGCTCGCGGTGATCGAAGGCGCGGTCACTGCCGCGGTGCTGGCGCTGATGGCCTCGGGCCTCAGCCTCGTCTTCGGCGTGATGCGGGTGGTCAACGTCGCCCATGGCGAGTTCTACATGCTGGGCGCGGTGGCGGCCTGGTTCGTGGCTTCGGGGATCGGCGGGGCAGGGGCGGCGGCCTTCGTCGCGGCGCTGGTGGTGGCGCCGGTGGTGGTCGGCCTTCTCGCGGCCGCCGCCGACGTGACGGTGCTGAAGCGGATCGCCTACGACCCCGAGCGTACCATCGTGGCGACGATCGGGCTGCTCTACATCCTGCAGCAACTCACCCTGATGACCTTCGGCCCCGACGCGCGCCCCGTGGCGCCGCCCTTCAACGCCCGGATCGCGCTGCCCTGGGTGGAATGGACCGAAGGCGGCGCGGCGCTCTACTGGCCCTGGGGGCTCAGCATTACCGCCTACAAGCTCTTCGTGATCGGCGCCGCGGTGGCGGTGCTCGCCGCGCTCTGGGCGATGATGGCGCGCACCCGGCTCGGGCTCACCATGCGCGCCACCCAGCTTGACCGCGAGATGGCGCAGGCCTTCGGCATCCCGGTCGAGCGGGTCTACGCCGCCGTCTTCGGCCTCGGCGCCGGGCTCGCGGCGCTTGCGGGGGTCCTCATCGTGCCGATCCAGCAGGCGCATTACCTGATGGGGGGAGACGCGCTCCTCCTGTCGTTCATCGTCGTGATCATCGGCGGCCTCGGCAGCCTCGCCGGCACCCTCGCCGCCGCGGTGCTGATCGGGCTTTCGGACGGCATCGTCTCGGTCTTCTTCTCGCCGACGCTGGCGAAGATCCTGGCGACGCTCCTGGTGGCGCTGGTGCTGGTGTTCCGGCCGCAGGGCCTCTTCGGGACGCGCGGGCGATGAGCGCGGCGAAAAGGGCGCTCATCCTTCACGCGGGCGTCGTCGCGGCGCTCTTCGCGCTCAACTTCCTTCTGCCCGCCTACCACCACGGCAACCTCGCCCGGATCATGGTGCTGGCGAGCTACGCGATCGGCTTCAACCTGCTCCTCGGCTACACCGGGCTTCTGAGCCTTGGCCACGCGATGTTCTTCGCCGCCGGCATGTACGGCATGGGGCTCTCGATGCGCTACCTGGGCTTCACCCCCGGCCCCGCCTTCCTCGCCGGCCTCGCCGCCGGGGCGATGGTGTCGCTCGCGGTGGGCGTGCTGGCGCTCCGCACCGCCGGCGTCGCCTTCATGATCGTGACGCTGATGTTCGCGCAGGCCGGCTACCTCCTCGTCCTCCTCGCCGGCCGCTACACCCGCGGCGACGAGGGCTTCGTGATCCGGCAGGCCGAGCGCGTCTTCCTCGGGCTGGATCTCTCGGACCCCGGCAACCGCTACCTCGCGGCGCTGCTGCTGTTCTCGGGCTGCCTGTTCCTGACGCTGCGGCTCATCAACCTGCCCTCGGGCCGGGTGCTGGTGGCGATCCGCGAGAACGAGGAGCGGGCGCGGCTTCTCGGCTACGACACCTTCGCCCACAAGCTCTACGCCGTCGCCGCCTCGGGCACGATCTCCGCCGCGGCAGGGGCGGCCTACGGGCTTCTCTTCGGCTACGTGGGCGCGACCTTCGCGTCGGTGCAGTACTCGATCCTGCCGCTTCTCTGGGTGCTCCTGGGCGGCGCGGGCACCCTGATCGGGCCGCTCATCGGCACCGCGCTGATGTTCTACCTGATCGACCTCTCCTCGGGGCTGACCAGCGCCTACCTGCTGATCGCCGGCGTCGTGCTGGTGCTCATCACCCTCTTCGCTCCCGGGGGACTCGGCGGCGAGCTCCGGCGCAGGCTCTGGCCGTGGCTGCCATGAGCTCCGTGATCCTCTCCACCCGGGCGCTGTCGAAGAGCTTCGGCGGGCTGCGTGCCGTGCACGAGGTGGATTTCGAGCTTCCCCAAGGCGAGATTCGGGCGCTGATCGGCCCGAACGGCGCCGGCAAGACCACCTTCGTCTCGATGCTGATCGGGCGTCTGGCGCCGAGTGCCGGCAGCGTGACCTTCGAGGGCGCCGACGTGACCGGGCTTGCCGCCCATCGCAGGGTCGCGCGGGGCATGGCCTACACGTTCCAGATCACCTCGATCTTCGCCCGCCTCAGCGTCGAGGAAAACGTCGCGCTGGCCGCCCGCCGCCGGCTCGGGCGCGACCGGGCGGGGGTGGCGGCCGAGGTCGCGCGCGCGCTCGGCGAGGTGGGGCTGGGCGACCGTGCGGACCAGGTCGCGGGCGATCTCAGCTACGGCCACCAGCGGCTTCTGGAGATCGCCATGGGGCTGGCGCAGCGGCCGCGGCTCCTGATCCTCGACGAGCCGACGCAAGGCCTGGCGGAAAGCGAGATCGCCGATTTCCAGCGGCTGATCCGGGCACTCGCGCAGGAGACGACGATCCTGCTGATCGAGCACAACATGAGCGTGGTGCGCGCCCTGGCCGACCGGGTGACGGTGCTCAACTTCGGCGAGGTGCTGGCCGAGGGCACGCCGGCCGAGATCCACGCCAACCTGGCCGTGCAAGCGGCCTACCTGGGGACCGGCTGATGCTCGAGGTCGAGACCGTCGACGTGGCCTACGGCCCGGCCTTGATCCTCAGGGCGGTGTCGCTTTCGGTCACGCCCGGCGAGGTGCAATGCCTTCTGGGCCGCAACGGCGCGGGCAAGACGACGCTCCTGAAGGCGATCATGGGGCTCCTGCCGCTCCGTGCCGGGCGGATCGCGCTACAGGGCGAGGAGATCTCGGCGCTTCCGGCGCACGAGGTGCCGCAGCGGGGGATTGGCTACGTGCCGCAGGGGCGGCGGCTCTTCGGCGAACTGACAGTGGCGCAGAACCTCGAGATCGGGATCATGGCGCGGAAGAGCCCGGGCGCGGTGCTGGGCGAGGTGCTGGAGCTCTTCCCGCGGCTGGCCGACCGGATGGGACAACGCGCCGATACGCTCTCGGGCGGCGAGCAGCAGATGCTGGCCATGGCCCGCGCGCTTTGCCTCAGGCCGGGGGTGCTCCTGCTCGACGAGCCGACTGAAGGGCTGCAGCCCTCGATGATCCAGGCGATCCGCGACGTGGTGGTGCGGCTCCGGACCGAGGGCGTGGCGGTGCTTCTGGTCGAGCAGCGGGTCGATGCCGTCCTGGCGGTGGCCGACCGGGTGAGCTTCCTCGAGAACGGCCGCAATCTCGAGACCTTGAGCGCCGCGGAGATCAGGGCCGACCACGGGCCGCTGCACCGCCACCTCGGGGTCTGAGCCTCAGCCGAGCCGGACGAGGAGCTTCAGGAACGCCGCGCGCTCGGCCGGCGTGAGCGGCGCCAGCGTCTCTGCCGTGATCCGGTGCGCGTCAGCGCGGGAGGCGGCAAAGGCGGCGCGGCCCGCCCCGGTCGGTGCCAGCAGGATGCGGCGGCGGTCCTCGCCGTCGCGCGCCGAGGCGACGAGGCCCTTGATGCGGAGCCGGTCGACCACACCCTTGATCGTCGCCGCATCCATCGCCGTGGCGCGGCCGAGCGCGTTCTGCGACACCGGCCCGAGCTCGCAGAGCTTGGCCAGCGCGGCGAACTGGGTCGGGGTCACGTCGGGGATGAAGTCGGCGAAGATCGCCAGGTGGCGCTGGGTGGCGCGGCGCAGCAGGAACCCGACCTGCCGGTCGAGCACGTAGTCGTTGCCTTCGTCGGGCCGGTCCTTCGCCATGGGGAACTCTCCCCCCTCTCCGGCCCCGCCGCAAGCGCCATTTCCCGAGTTGACAGGGCCGGACCATGGGACGCAGAGTC
>JBFKAV010000169.1:0-6945 GCA_041621405.1 Paracoccaceae bacterium | reverse complement strand
CGCGCGTTCCGCGCGCGGCGCTCTCGCGCCTGGCCGCGGCGTCGGACGACGGGTGTGAAAGGCCCGCGGAACTCCTTGCCACCGGGTTAACGGAATCCGCAAATCCACTTCATATCAATCATTTGACAGGGGCTTTCACTGTGAAATCCCCCGTGGGAAGGACCCCGCCTCAGCCCTTCCGCGCCTTGCCGAGGTGCTTGGTCAGGGCCGTCGGCCGCGCCTTCTTTCTGTCCTTGTAAGGGTTCTTCTCGGCCTGGCTCCTCAGCATCAGCCGGATCGGGGTGCCCGGCATCTCGAAGGCCTCCCTCAGCCGGCCGGTCAGGTAGCGGCGGTAGGCCTCGGGCAGGCCCTCTGGGTCGGAGCACATCAGCACGAAGCCCGGCGGCCGGGTCTTCACCTGGGTCATGTAGCGGAGCCGGATCCGCCGCCCCTTCGGCGCCGGCGGCGGGTGCGCCTCGACCATGGCCGCGAGCCAGCGATTGAGCTCGCCGGTCGGGACCCGCCGGTTCCAGACGTCGTGGGCGGCGAGGATCGCGTCCCGGAGCCGGTCGAGCCCGCGGCCGGTTTTCGCGGAGAGGGCGACCAAGGGCGCGCCCCTGAGCTGCGGCAGGAGCCGCTCGAACGCGGCCTTCAGCGCCTTCAGCCGCTCCTGCCGGTCCTCCACCAGGTCCCACTTGTTCACCGCAACGACCACCGCCCGGCCCTCCTCGGCGGCGAGGTCGGCGATTCTGAGGTCCTGGGTCTCGAACGGGATCTCGGCGTCGAGCAGGACCACCACCACCTCGGCAAACCGCACCGCCCGGAGCGCGTCGGCGACCGAGAGCTTCTCGAGCTTCTCCTGCACCTTCGCGCGCTTCCGCAGCCCCGCGGTATCGAACACCCGAACCGGCGTGCCGCCCCAGTCGGCCGCGACCGAGATCGCGTCGCGGGTGATCCCCGC
The DNA here is from genome assembly GCA_041621405.1 of Paracoccaceae bacterium. GTDB lineage: Bacteria > Pseudomonadota > Alphaproteobacteria > Rhodobacterales > Rhodobacteraceae > JBFKAV01. Next base: position 6,005 of record JBFKAV010000169.1, on the reverse strand, counting down.
CTCCGGCCCGGTCAGCATCCGCTCCTCGCCGAGGATCGCGTTGACCAGCGTCGACTTGCCGGAGTTCGGCCGGCCGATGATCGCCACCTGCAGTGGCCGCGCCGCGGTCGGCGCATGGGGGGCAGCCTCCTCCCCCTCCTCGACGTCGACCTCGACCTCGGGCGCCTCGGCGGCGGCACGGGCCTCGAAGGCTTCGGCGAGGGGCACCAGCGCGGCGTAGAGGTCCTCCATCCCCTCGCCGTGCTCGGCCGAGAGCCGGATCGGCTCGCCGAGGCCGAGCGCGAAGGCCTCGAGCGCGCCCGCCTCGCCGGCCCTCCCCTCGGCCTTGTTGGCGACGAGGATGACATGGGCGGACTTCTTCCGCAGGATGCCGGCAAAGACCTCGTCGGTGGGCGTCACCCCGGCCCGGGCGTCGATCAGGAAGAGGCAGAGGTCGGCCATCTCGACCGCCCGCTCGGTGAGCTTGCGCATCCGTCCCGGCAGGCTCTCGTCGGTCGCCTCCTCGAGCCCGGCGGTGTCGACCACCGTGAAACGCAGATCGCCGAGCCTTGCCGCGCCCTCGCGCAGGTCGCGCGTCACCCCGGGGCGGTCGTCGACCAGTGCCAGCCGCTTGCCCACCAGCCGGTTGAAAAGCGTCGACTTGCCCACGTTCGGGCGCCCGACGATGGCGAGGGTGAAGCTCATCGGAGCCGCCTTCCGCTTGCGAAGGCCGCCGCCTTACACGCTTTCCCTCTCAGCGGAAAGCGTGAAGCTGGCCGTTGCCGGAGACCACGTAGAGCACGTTCCCGGCCACCGCCGGGTTCGACGCTGCGCCACCCGGTATCTCGGCCTCGTAGACGAAGGCGCCGCTCACCGGGTCGAAGCCCCGGAGCCTGCCGTCGTCGGAGGCGACCCAGACCCGGCCGCCGGCGACGACCGGGCCGAAATGCGCGGCCACGTCCTTCAGTCGCCGCAGCCGCCGGGCCTCGAAATAGGGCAGCTCCACGCCCCAGATCCGCTCGCCGGTCTCGGCGTCGAGACGGACGAGCTCGGCCTGGTCGGAGATCAGGAAGAGCGAACCGGCCTCGGGCCAGACCGGCGAGTAGGCGCCCTCGCGCGCGGTCCAGAGCCGCTCGCCATTGGCCGCCCGCAGCGCCACGACGCGGCCGGACTGGTTGCCGACATAGAGCACGTCACCCTCGATCACCGGATCGCCGGTGATGTCGGACACGGTGGCGTAGACCCGCCCGCGCCGCTGCCCGGCAACCGTGGCGCTCCAGACCCGGATGCCGCCTTGGCGCAGCGCGGCCACGAGTTCGCCGGAGCCGAAGGGAAAGATCGCGAGCCGGTCGGTGACAGCCGGCCCCGCGCCGCCCTGCATCACCGAGGGCGTCGGCGTGCCGGGGAGCTGCCACTCGATCCGCCCGTTGTCGGCCCGGATCGCCCAGGCGCGGCTGTCGCGGGCCGAGAGGTAGACGAGATCGCCCACCACCGTCGGCGCCCCGGTCGCCACCGCGTCGAGTCGCTGGGTCCAGATCTCGGCGCCGGTCTCCGGATCGAGCGCGGTGAGCGTGCCGAAGCCAGAGGAGACGAAGACCCGCCCCGCGCCGTAGGCGAGCGCGCCACCCGACGCGTTGCCCTCCCGGTCGAAGGCGGGCGTGAGGTCGTGGCGCCAGAGCGGAGCGCCGGAGGTGGAGGTGGCCGCGACCGTGGCGATGGCATCGAGCGTGAAGACGCGCCCGCCCGCCACCACCGGGTCGGCGGTGATCCGCGCGCGGCGACTGTTGCCGGCGCCGATGCTCGCGCTCCAGACGCGCTGCGGCGCGGCGGAAAGCGCGGGATGGACGATGCGGTGGGTCGGTGAGCCGTTGCGGTGGGTCCAGTCGGCATTTGCCCGCGCCGCCGGCAGGCCGATCGGCAGGGCGCGGTTCGCCGGTGCGTCGGGCGAGCGCCCGGTGCCGGTGGCCGCCGCACCGTCCTCGGCGGCGGCGTCCAGTGGCCCCGAGATGCCGGGCGTTCCGAGCGCGCGAAGGTCGAGCCGCTCTCCCGGCAGCGGCCGCTCGCGCTGCCCGCAGGCCGCGAGTGCAGCCAAGGCCGCGACGAAGGCCAGGCATGTACTCAGTCGCACCGCTTCACCCCTCGTGTTCCGCCCCGCCCGAAGTCAGCCGCCGCCGGGCTGGCCGCCGAGCGCCACCATCAACTGCGCTGCGCGCAAGCGCAAGCCCAGGCTCGCTTCCTGATCGTCGAGGAGCCCCTGGAGCAGCGCCACAGCCTCCTCGCGCTCGCCTGCCTCGAGCCGCGCCAGCGCCTGCTGCTCGACGGCGAGCACCCGGTAAGGCGCCCCCGGGCTCGCCAACGGCTCGAGCAAGGCGAGACGCTCGGCCGGCGGCAGCGCCGGGCCGAGGAGGATGACGCGCTTCAGCGCCGCGAGGTCGCGCCAGGCGCGCGGATAGCCGGGATCCTCCGAGAGCGCGGCGAGCTTCGCGGCTGCCGCCTCGATCTCGCCGACCTCGGCAAGCGCCCCGGCCTCCAGCATCAGCGCCGGGGCCGCCGCCGGGCCTGCGACCTCGAGCGCGGCCAGGGCCTCGGCGCGGGCCGCCGAGGTTTCCGCCTCGGCCGCGGCATAGATCGCGTCGCCCGCAGCCTCCGCCGCGGCGCGCGCCGAGGCCCGGCGCCACTCGGTATAGGCGGCCCCGCCCACCAGGATCAGAACCACGGCGATGCCGATCCATCCGTAGCGGCGCAGGTAGCCGTAGAGGCGGTCGCGGCGGACCTCCTCGGTCACCTCTTCGACGAAGCTGTCTCGGGTATTGCTCACGCCCGCTCTCCTGCGCTTGGGCCGCGGCCCTCTTAGCGCGAAGCCGCGCGTAACGACAAGCCCCGCCCCGCTTGCAAGGGTCCGGCGAAAAGACTAATCTGAACCGGTCGGTTTAGCGTAAGAGCTTGAGGACGCCCTGCCCGGGATTCGTGGCAGGGTGCCCAAAGCTGTTTAGAGTTCGAGTGACCTACTGCTGGCAGATTCCGCCGCTGTTGCGAGGCCGAAATGCGATTCTTCCCGCTTCTGACAGCGGCGCTGGTGATTGCGACGCTCTACGCGCTCGTCTTCGAGCGCGAGCGCCTGCTGGCCTTTGCCGGCGCCGAGCCGCAAGGCGAGGAAGCGGCCGAGGAGCTTACGGTCGCCGAGGAGGAGGCGCTGGAGGAGCTCAGGCGCGTCGCCGTCGTGGCGGTCCGCTCCGAGGCCGAGGTGACGGAAAGCGCGGTGGTGCTGCGCGGCCGCACCGAGGCCTCGCGCGAGGTGGACGTGATGGCAGAGATCGCGGGGCGGGTGATCTCCGAACCGCTGAAGCGCGGCTCGGAGGTCGAGGCCGGTGAGACGCTATGTGCGATCGACCCCGGCACCCGGCCCACCGCGCTGGCCGAGGCCGAGGCGCGGCTGCCCGAGGCGCATGCGCGGCTGGCCGAGGCCGAGGCGCGGCTGGCCGAGGCCGAGATCAACGACCGCGCCGCACGCGGGCTCATCGAGAGCGGGTTCGCCTCGGAGACCCGCGTCGCCGGCACCGCGGCGGCAGTGGAGTCGGCGCTGGCGGCGGTGGAATCGGCGCGTGTCGGACTGCAGGCGGCCGAAGCCGGCGTGACCGCCGCGCGCACCGAGTTCGCGCGGCTGACCATCACCGCGCCGTTCGGTGGAATTCTCGAATCTGACACCGCCGAGCTCGGCACCTTGCTCCAGCCAGGCGCCCATTGCGCCTCGATCCTGCGGCTTGATCCAATCAAGCTCGTCGGATTCGCGCCGGAAACCGAGGTCGAGCGAATCGCGATCGGCGCGCGGGCGGGCGCGCGCCTGACGTCCGGGCGCGAGATCTCAGGTCGCGTGACCTTCCTCGCGCGCACGGCGGACGAGGCGACCCGGACCTTCCGCGTCGAGGTCGAGGTTCCGAACTCCGACCTGTCGATCCGCGACGGTCAGACCGTGGAGATCGCGGTCGCCGCCGAGGGCGAGCCGGCGCACCTTCTGCCCGCCTCGGCGCTCACGCTCAATGACGACGGCCTGCTCGGCGTGCGTATTGCCGAAGACGGCCTGGCCCGCTTCGTCCCCGTCTCGCTCCTGCGCGATTCGGTCGAGGGGGTCTGGCTCAGCGGCCTGCCCGAGCAGGCCGAGGTGATCGTCGTCGGCCAGGAATACGTGACCGACGGGGTCGGCGTCGCGGTCACCCTCAGGGAGCCCGCGCGATGACCCGCCTCGTCGATTGGGCAGCCGCCCACGCAAGGATGGTACTCGCCTTCATCGCGCTATCGCTGATCGCGGGCGGCGTGGCCTATGTCGACCTGCCGAAGGAGGGCGAGCCCGACATCGAGATTCCGGCGCTCTTCGTCTCGGTCCCGTTCCCCGGGATCTCGGCCGAGGACAGCGAAAAGCTCCTGGTCAAGCCGATGGAGACGGAGCTGGCCGATCTCGACGGCCTCGACCGGATGTCCGCCACCGCGGCCGAGGGCTATGCCGGCATCGTCCTCGAGTTCGAGTTCGGCTGGGACAAGACCAAGATCATCGCCGACGTGCGCGACGCGATGAACAACGCCGAGGCCGGTTTCCCGGCCGGCGCCGAGCAGTATCAGATCAGCGAGATCAACTTCTCAGAATTCCCGGTCGTCATCGTGAACCTTTCGGGCGAAGTGCCGGAGCGGACGCTGTTGCGCGTGGCGAAGGCCCTGCAGGACAGGCTCGAATCGCTCGAGCCTGTGCTCGAGGCGGGACTTGCCGGCCACCGCGAGGAGATGCTCGAGGTGGTGATCGATCCGCTGCGCCTCGAGGCCTACAACGTGACCGCGGCCGAGCTGATCGGCGTCGTCGTCAACAACAACCAGCTGATCGCCGCGGGCGAGGTCGAGACCCCGGAAGGCGCCTTCTCGGTGAAGATCCCGTCATCGTTCGACGAACCGCGCGACATCTACAACCTGCCGGTGAAGGTCAACGGCGACCGCGTGGTCACGCTCGGCGAACTGGCCGAGATCCGCCTGACCTTCGAGGACCGCACCGGCACCGCGCGCTACAACGGCGACACCACGGTGGCGCTGCAGGTGGTGAAGCGGAAGGGCTTCAACCTGATGGACACCGTGGCCCTGGTCCGCGAGACGGTCGAGGCCGAGGCCGAGAACTGGCCGGCAGAGCTGCGGCAGGCGGTCGCCGTCGGGCTTTCCAACGACCAGTCCGTCAACGTGGCCTCCATGGTCCGCCAGCTCGAGGGCGCGGTGCTGACGGCGATTGCGCTGGTGATGATCGTGGTGCTCGCCTCTCTCGGCGCCCGCTCGGCGCTGCTCGTCGGCTTCGCGATCCCGACCTCGTTCCTGCTCTGCTTCGCGTTCCTCGCGGTCATGGGAGTTCCGGTCTCGAACATCGTGATGTTCGGGCTGATCCTCTCGGTGGGGATGCTCGTCGACGGCGCGATCGTCGTCGTCGAATACGCCGACAAGCGCATCCAGGAGGGATCCGGGCCGATGGCCGCCTACGTCGAAGCGGCGCACCGGATGTTCTGGCCGGTGGTCTCGTCGACCGCCACCACGCTCTGCGCCTTCCTGCCGATGCTGTTCTGGCCCGGTGTGCCGGGCGAGTTCATGGGGATGCTGCCTGTCACGCTGATCTTCGTGCTCTCGGCTTCGCTCGTCGTGGCGCTGATCTACCTGCCAGTGATGGGCGGCGTGGCCGGGCGGATGACGCGGAAGTTCGAGCACGCCTCGGCGGCGTTGATGCCGCTGCCGTGGCTGGTGCGTGCCGCGCTGGTGCTGCCTTCGGCCTGGCTCGTCTTCGCTGGCGCGATGCAGCTTCTGAACCCGGGTTACCTGATCCCAGCGGGGGCCGTTCCCGCCGGACTCTGGTGGCTTCCCGGGGCCGCGCTTTTCCTGCTTGGCGCCACTTTCACCTCGATCACCATCGGCGCGGCCAAGATCGAGCGCGCGCCGCGACGCATTTCGGCAGGCTACCGCCGCTCGCCCTTCGGCCGCCTGATCGCGCTGATCGCAGGAAACCCGGT
>JBFKAV010000168.1:0-7033 GCA_041621405.1 Paracoccaceae bacterium | reverse complement strand
TGCGCGAGGTCCGGCTCTCCGCCGGCGCCGGCTTCGTCGTGGTGATCTGCGGCGAGATCATGACCATGCCGGGCCTGCCAAGGGTGCCCTCGGCCGAGTCGATCCGGATCAACGCCGAAGGCCAGATCGAGGGACTGTTCTAGGGGAGGATGGCAGGGCCATGCTGTACAAGATCCTGGTCCCAGTGAGGGGCGACGGCAAGGGCGACAACGTCCTCGCGCACGCGGCCGCGCTGGCGCACCGGTTCAAATCGCACATCGTCGTCGCGCATTGCCGGGCCCGCGCGGAGGACATGATGCCCTACGGCGTGCCGCTGCCGGCCTTCGCCCGGGACACGTTCCTGAAGCAGGCCCAGGTCTTGGCCGACCAGGTGGAAGAGGGGATGCGCGGCGAGCTGCGGGTCCTGGCGGAGAAGCTCAAGCTCGTCGAGACCGACGCGCCGAAGGGCGACGCCCCTACCGTGGAGTTCGTGGAGCAGCCCGGCCGCATGGTCGACGTGATCAAGCACTTCGGCCGGCTCGCCGACCTGATCGCGGTGCCGAAGCCGGACCGCGATCGCAACGTCGGCTCGAATTCGCTGAAGGCGGCGCTGTTCCGCACCGGCCGGCCGGTCCTGATGTGCCCGCATGCCGACACGGTTCCCGCCGACCTCGGCGCGCACCTCGCGATCGGGTGGAACGGCTCGACCGAGGCCTCCCGCGCGGTGGCGCTTGCCCTGCCGCTGATCGGCGGCGCGAGCGAGGTGACGGTTCTCTCCGGCGGCAAGGGCGAGCCGCACGGCGCGACCGCCGCCGAGCTCGTGAGCTACCTCGCCCTGCGCGGCGTCGCGGCGAAGGTCCATACCTTCGACAGCCGCAACCCGGGCAAGGCCCTGCTGGAAGAGACGAAGGCGGTCGGAGCCTCGATGCTGGTCATGGGCGCCTATGGCGAAAGCCACGAGCGAGAAACGCTGTTCGGAGGCAACACACAGACCGTGGTCGACCGCGCCGAGCTGCCGGTCATCCTGGTGCACTGACGAGGGAAATCAGCAACGCAAAGAAAGGAGACCAGATCTACCCGACGAGCCGACTCCCCGAGACCGAACGGCACCTGAGAACGCCGAATGGCCCCGCAGGAGACCCAATCTGAATCGATGCTCCAACGCAGAGGAGGAGACTATGAGACTCACGAAACGTTCGCTTTTCGGACTTGCCGGCGCGACGGTGATCGCTCTCAGCACCATGCCCACCGCGGCAATGGCCTGGGAGCCCACCAAGCCCATCGACTTCGTGATCATGGCGGGCGCCGGCGGCGGCGCCGACCAGATTGCCCGCTTCATCCAGTCGGTCGCGGAGAAGAAGGACCTCACCCCGCGTCCGCTGGTGCCCAACAACAAGGGCGGCGGCTCGGGCGCGGAGGCGTTGATCGCGCTGAACGGCACGAACGATCCCGACCACACGATCCTGGTCACGCTGAACTCGTTCTTCACGACGCCGCTCAGGCAGGCAGATCTCGGGATCGACATCCAGACCTTCACCCCGATCGCGATGATGGGCGTCGACCCGTTCGTGCTCTGGGTCCACAAGGACAGCGGGATCACGACGTTCGAGGACTGGCTGACCAAGGTCAAGGAAGGCGGCTACATCATGGGCGGCACCGGCACCGGGCAGGAGGACAGCCTGGTGATCCAGTTCATGAAGGACACCTTCGAGCTCGACATCCAGTACATCCCCTACGATGGCGGCGGTGCCGTGGCGAAGGACCTCGCCGGCCAGCAGATCATGGCCAGCGTGAACAACCCGGCCGAGGCCAAGGGCTTCTACGAGGCCGGCGACGTGGTGCCGCTGATCGCGTTTTCGGACGAGCGCCTGCCGAACCTGCCCGACGTGCGCACGATGAAGGAGCTGGGCCACGACTTCTCGTACTACAACCAGCGCGCCGTGGTCGGCCCGCCGGGCATGTCGGACGAGGCGGCGGAGTACTACCGCGATCTGTTCAAGCAGGTCTACGACTCCGAGGAGTGGCAGGGCTACATGGCGTCCGAGAGCCTCGAGCCGCTGTGGATGTCGGCCGACGAGTCGAAGGCCTACTGGGCGACCCAGGTCGAGCGGCACATCGAGCTGCTCGCCTCGCTGGGCGGCTGATGGCCGTTCAGTCTGACACCTGAGAGAGAGGAGGAGGGCCGGATGCGGCGCGCGGAGATCATCACGGCGGGCGTTCTGGCCCTCCTCGCCATCTACATGATGTACAAGAGCACCGAGCTCGGGGTCGGATACGTCCGGGGCCAGGGACCGCAGGGCGGCGCCTGGCCGTTCTGGCTCGGGGCGATCATGCTGATCTGCACCGCGGTCATCGCCTTCAACTGGTGGCGGCGGACGAGCCCGCCGTCGCAGTCCGACGAGCCGCTGCTCGACACCTACGGCTGGAAGATGCTGCTCCTCAACGGTGGCGGCATCATCGTTTTCGTCGGGCTGGTGAACATCATCTCGATGTACGGGGCGATGGCTGTCTTCCTGCTCTACTACGTCAGGTTCCTGGGGCGTCACTCCTGGGCGCTGACCCTGATCCTGGCGATCGCGCTGCCGGTCGGGTTCTTCTTCTTCTTCGAGGGTGCGATGCGCATCACCATGCCAAAAGGGCTGTCCTTCACCGAGCCGTTCTACAACGTGCTCTACGACATCATCTACTGACGGCGGCTGACAACCCGCGGAACGGAGTGAACGATGGAAGTCCTGTCTCACCTCGCCGATGGCATGATCCTCGCGATGTCGCCGCTCAACCTGATGCTGATCCTGATCGGCGTCACGGTCGGCCTGTTCATCGGCGCGATGCCGGGGCTCGGCTCGGTCAACGGCGTCGCGATCCTATTGCCGATCACCTTCCTGGTCCCTCCGGCCTCGGCGATCATCTTCCTCGCCGCGATCTACTACGGAGCGATGTACGGCGGTGCGATCTCGTCGATCACGCTCGGGATTCCAGGCGCGTCGACCGCGGTGGCCACTACATTCGACGGCCGACCGCTGGCCCTGCAAGGGCGGGCCAGCCTGGCGCTGGTAGCCGCCGCCATCGCCTCCTTCATCGGCGGCTCGGTCGCCAACATCCTTTTCACCCTCTTCGCGCCGCTTCTCGCCACGGTGGCGCTCAGCTTCGGCCCACCCGAGATCTTCGCGTTGATGCTACTTGCCTTCGCCACCTTCGTCGGTCTCGGCGGCGACGACATCCCGAAGACGATCCTCTCGATCTGCTTCGGCCTGGTGCTGGCAGCGGTCGGCTTTGACCAGATCTCGGGCGCGCCGCGCCTGGTCTTCTTCGACATCTCGGGCTTCCTGCACGGGATCAACTTCCTGGTGCTCGCCATCGGCGTCTACGGCATCGGCGAGATGATCTGGACGATTGACACGACCCGCGGCGAGACGACCTCATCCGAGGCGAAGATGAGCCTCTCCGGGATCGTCAGGGACACCAAGGAAACCTTCCGACGCGGCTGGAAGGGGATGGGCGTCGGCTCGTTCCTCGGCTTCTTCGTCGGCGTGCTGCCGGCGGCCGGGGCCACGCCCGGGTCACTGATGTCTTACGGCGTCACCAAGATGCTGGCCCGGAACCCCAAGGAATTCGGGCGCGGCCATCCCGGGGGTGTGACGGCGCCCGAGGCCGCCAACAACTCGGCCTCGACCGGCGCCATGCTGCCGATGATCACGCTGGGGATCCCCGGCTCGCCGACCACGGCGATCCTGCTCGGCGGCATGGTGATCTGGGGCCTGACACCGGGGCCGCGGCTCTTCATCGACGAAAGCGAGTTCGTCTGGGGCCTGATCGGCAGCTTCTACGTCTCGAACTTCTTCGCGCTGGTGATCAATCTCGCCTTCATCCCGCTCTTCATCTGGATGCTCCGGATGCCGTTCACCATCCTCGCGCCGCTGATCTTCGTGCTCTCCATCGTCGGCGGCTACGCGGCGATGCGCGACATGCACGACGTCTGGCTGATCGTGCTGTTCGGCGGCGGCGCCTTCTTCCTTCGGAAGCTCGACTACCCGCTGGCGCCCGCGGTGCTCGCCATCGTGCTCGGTCCGATCGCCGAACCGACGCTGCGCCAATCGCTGCTCCTGTCGCGCGGCGACCCGACGATCTTCTTCACCCGGTCGATCGCGGGGCCGATCACGGTGATCGCGATCATCCTGATCCTGCTTCCGGCGCTGAAGCTCTTGCGCAAGAAGCGGCACAGCCCGGCGGAGTGAGCCCAGGGCCTGGCGGCCTCATATGTCGTCACGGGGGGCCGCACCGGCGGCGCCCGTCGAACTTCAACTGGATGCTCAAGGGCCGGCGGGCCCACCGCAGCTTCCTCACCTTTGGTGCGATCTGGGTCTTGGACAAGGCCACTTCTCACAAGACGATGCCGTCTCGAAATGTGAAACCCGTGATGATCACGCCAATCCGAATCTGATAGGATAAAGCCGGTTGCGCACCTACATTGCGCGTCGAGTTCAACCTCAATTCCAACCGGGGGTACGTCATGGCTCGCAAGATCCTCATTCTCGGCGCGTCCTACGGCTCGCTGCTCGGCACCAAGCTCCTGATGGCGGGGCACGACGTCACACTGGTCTGCCGCCCCTCCACAGCGGACGTGATCAATGCCGAGGGCACCGAGGTCCGGATCAAGCTCCGCGACGAGAGCGAGCCCCGCGCCTTCCGGTCCAAGGACCACCCCGGCAAGCTCGACGCCGCGCCGCCCCCGGATGTGGACGTGGCGCGCTACGACATCGTTGCGCTGGCGATGTCGGAGCCGCAATACGGAACTGACGAGATCCAACTGCTGATGGCGCGGATCGCCGCGGCGAACGTGCCGTGCCTCTCGATCATGAACATGCCGCCGCTTCCCTACCTGCGCCGGATCTCGGGCCTCGATGCCGATGGCCTCAAAGCGAGCTTCAACAGCCCCGATGCCTGGAACGGATTCAAGCCGGGACTGGTCACACTCTGCAGCCCCGATCCGCAGGCCTTCCGCCTGCCGGAAACCGGCGCGAACGTGCTGCACGTCGGCCTGCCCACGAACTTCAAGGCCGCGCCGTTCGAGGATCCCGGCGACACCGAGATGCTCAAGGAACTCGAGGCGACCATCGACGCCGTGACCGTGGACGGCAAGGACGTGCCGGTGAAGCTTCGGGTCTACGACTCGCTCTACGTGCCGTTCGCGAAATGGAGCATGCTGCTGACCGGGAACTACCGCTGCATCCTGCCCGACGGGGCCCGTTCGATCCGGGATGCCGTGCATGGCGACCTTGCCCTATCCGAACGCATCTACACTCAGATCGAGAAGGTCGTGGCCGGCCTCGGCGGCAGCGAGAAGGATCAAGTTCCGTTCGAGAAATATGCCAGGGCGGCGGAGAGCCTTCTGAAGCCCTCCTCGGCAGCCCGGGCGATCGAGGGCGGCGCCGAGACGATCGAGAGGGTGGACAAGCTGGTCAAGCTTATCGCCGACCAGATGGGGATCGACGTCCCAGAACTGGACCAGACCGTCGAGACGGTCGACGCCAGGCTCGCCCAAAATCGCCGCGCCGCCGCCTGACGGAGGCGTTCGGCTGCGGCGGACCGCTCCGAGCCCGCCGGGATCAGTGGCCGCACGGGAAACCCTGTCGTCGCATTGACCCCGCTCCGGCGAGGCGCCGGGCCCGGGCAAGAAAGATTGCCTGTCGCCTGGGCGGTGCAGAGGTGGTGGCACGGCGCCGGCCGGCTGTTGTCCCCGGGCAACTTCCCCGCACCACGACTCCGTGATCTGACCAGCATCAAGGACAGTCCCCTGCGCGCGCTCGACGCTCGCGCGGAGCATGGGAGGAGTTGCATGGTCATCAGGGATTACGCGAGAATCGAACGCGCAACCTACCTCAGCCGGGGCGAGGTGGGACGCTTGGGCACCGCGATCTTGTTCATCATGGCGGTGATCATCTTCACCGGCGCGCGGTACGCCGATTTCGAGCAGGCGTACCTGCTCATCGCGGCGGCGGTGATCGGCGCCTATATGGCGATGAACATCGGCGCAAACGACGTGGCCAACAACGTGGGCCCGGCGGTGGGCTCGTTCGCTCTGTCGCTGACCGGCGCAATTCTGATCGCGGCGGTCTTCGAGGCCGGCGGCGCGATCATTGCCGGCGGCGACGTCGTCAAGACGGTGAAGAACGGCATCGTCAATCCCGACGACCTCGGCACGGGGCAGGAATACGTCTGGGTGATGATGGGGGCGCTGATCGGCGCCGCGCTCTGGCTCAATCTGGCAACCTGGCTCGGCGCGCCGGTCTCGACCACGCACTCGATCGTCGGCGGAGTGATGGGAGCGAGCATCGCCGCCGCGGGATGGAACATCGTCAACTGGAGTTCGGTCGGCGGCATCGCGCTAAGCTGGGTGGTCTCTCCGCTCATGGGCGGGGTGATCGCGGCTGGCCTGCTGTTCGTGCTGAAGCGGCTCGTCTTCTTCCGCGACGATCCGGCCGCCCGGGCCGAGCGCGTCGTGCCGGTGATGATCGGGGTCCTGGGCTGGGCCTTCACCACCTACCTCGCGCTCAAGGGGATCAAGCAGGTCGTCTCGGTCTCGTTCCCGGTCGCGATGCTCGCCGGAATTGCGGTGGGCCTGCTCGTCTACCTGCTCGTCCGCCCGGTGATACGCCGCGCCCGGCCGCGACTCAGCAACGACCGCGAGGGCGTGAACAAGCTCTTCACCCTGCCGCTGATCTTCGCCGCCGCGCTCCTGAGCTTCGCGCACGGCGCGAACGACGTTGCAAACGCCGTGGGTCCGCTTGCCGGCATCGTCGACGTGCTCTCGGCCGGCCAGGGCGGCGGCAAGGTGGCGATCCCGCTCTGGGTGCTCTGCATCGGCGCATTGGGCATATCCGTGGGGCTGGCGCTGTTCGGGCCGAAGCTCATTCGCACGGTCGGATCGGAGATCACCGAGCTCGACCGGGCACGGGCCTTCTGCATCGCGCTTTCCGCCGCAATCACCGTGATCCTGGCCAGCCAGCTCGGGCTGCCGATCAGTTCGACCCATGTGGCGCTCGGCGCGGTGTTC
>JBFKAV010000167.1:0-7128 GCA_041621405.1 Paracoccaceae bacterium | reverse complement strand
GGGCGCGTCTGGCGGCCCGGCATCGGCCCGGCGCTGGTGACGCTCAGGGGCGAGACCGTCCTCGACATCACCGCGCGCGAGGCGCCGACGATGCGCGACCTTCTGGAGATGGACGACCCGGCGGGCTATCTGCACGCAGCCGGGGGTGAGGAGGTCTGTTCACTGACCGATCTCGTCGCCGGCTCGGTGGAAGGCGCGGGCGAGGACCGGCTGCACCTGCTCGCGCCCTGCGACCTGCAGGCGGTGAAGGCCGCGGGCGTCACCTTCGCGGAATCGATGGTGGAGCGGGTGATCGAGGAGCAGGCGGCGGGCGACCCCGACCGCGCCGAGGCGATCCGGGCCAAGGTGCAGGGGGCGATCGGCGCGAGCCTCGTCGGGATCGAGCCGGGCTCGGAGAAGGCGATGCGGGTCAAGGCGCTTCTGCAGGCCGAGGGGCTCTGGTCGCAATACCTAGAGGTCGGGATCGGCCCCGACGCCGAGGTCTTCAACAAGACCCAGCCGATGGCCTCGGTGGGCTGGGGCGCCGCGATCGGGATCCTGCAGGGCTCGCGCTGGAACAACCCCGAGCCGGAGATCGTGCTGGCGGTGAACTCGAAGGGCGCGATCCTCGGCGCCACGCTCGGCAACGACGTCAACCTGCGCGACATCGAGGGACGCTCGGCGCTCTTGCTGCCCAAGGCTAAGGACAACAACGCCTCCTGCTCGATCGGGCCGTTCCTCCGGATCTTCCACGACGGCTACACGATGGCCGACGTCAAGGCCGCGGAGCTGAGCCTGCGTGTCGAGGGCGAGGACGGCTTCGTGCTCGATGGCCATTCCTCGATGACCCAGATCAGCCGGCGGCCGGCCGACATCGTGGCGCAGACGATCGGCCGGCATCACCAGTATCCTGACGGCATCGTGCTGTTCCTCGGCACGCTCTTTGCGCCGATCCAGGACCGCGACGCGAAAGGGCAGGGCTTCACCCACAAGCTGGGCGACGTGGTGACGATCTCCGAGCCGAAGCTCGGGGCGCTGGTCAACACCGTGCGGCTGTCGACCGAATGCCCGGAGTGGCGCTTCGGCGCCGGGGCCTTGATGCGCAACCTGGCCGGGCGGGGGTTGCTATGATGGGAAAGAGCTTTCTCGCGATCGGCGAATGCATGGTCGAGATGGCGCCGGCCGAGGGTGGGCTCTTCCGCATGGGCTACGCGGGCGACACCTTCAACACCGCCTGGTACGCGCGCCGGCTTCTGCCCGGTGACTGGCAGGTGGGCTACGCCACCGCGGTGGGCGAGGACGCGGTGTCGCAGGGGGTGGTGGATTTCATCGAAGGCGAGGGGATCGACACGTCCGCGATCCGCCGCGTGAAGGACCGCACTGTCGGGCTCTACATGATCCAGCTGAAGGAGGGCGAGCGCAGCTTCTCCTACTGGCGCGGCCAGTCGGCGGCGCGGGCGCTGGCCGACGACCCGGCCTGGCTCGACACAATCTTCGCAGGGCGCGAGGTGCTGTTCTTCTCCGGCATCACGTTGGCGATCCTCAGCCCCGAGGCGCGCGAGGCGCTCTGCGCCGCGCTGGGGCGGGCGCGGGCGAAGGGCGCGCATGTCGCCTTCGACACCAACCTGCGGCCGCGGCTCTGGGCGAGCGAGGCGGAGATGCGGGCGGGGCTTTCGCTCGGCGCCTCGGTCGCCGACACGGTGCTGCCCTCGTTCGACGAGGAGACCGGACTTTTCGACGATGCCACGCCGGATGCGACAATTGCGCGATACCGTGATCTCGGCGCCCGGCTCGTCGTGGTGAAGGACGGGGCGGGGCCGTGCCAAGCATGGTCGGCCGTCGAGGGCGCGCTGAAGCGCGCGCCGAAGCCGGTTGCAAAGGTGGTCGACAGCACGGCGGCGGGCGACAGTTTCGGCGCCGGACTGCTGTCTGCGCTGGTGACCGGCGCGCCGCTCGGCGAGGCGCTGGACCGGGCGATGGCGCTGGCAGGCGAGGTGATCCAGAGACGCGGGGCGCTGGCGCCGGAGATCTTCGAGGAAGGTGCTGGCGGATGAAGATCCTGATCATCGGCGGCGCCGGAGTGGTGGGCCAGAAGCTCGGCCGGGCGCTCGCGGCGCGCGGCGAGCTCCGGGGCCGGCAGATCGGCGCGCTGGTTCTGGCCGACATCGCCGAGCCACCGAGGTTCGAGGCGCCGTTCCCGCTGGAGACCGCGCTCTGCGACATCGCCGAGCGCGCCTCGGTCGATGCGCTGATCGGGGCGGACGTCGACGTGATCTTCCTCCTTGCCGCCGTGGTCTCGGCCCATGCCGAGGCGGACCTCGACGCCGGGCTGAACACCAACCTCTTCGGCGTCTTCAACGTGCTGGAGCGAGTCCGTGCGCTGGGGACAAAGCCGGTCCTCGTCTTCACCTCTTCGATTGCCGTCTACGGCGGCGAGGTGCCCGACCCGATCACCGGCCACAGCTTCCTGAACCCGCAGACCTCCTACGGCACCCAGAAGGCCATCGGCGAGCTTCTCCTCAACGACTATTCCCGCCGCGGCCTCGTCGACGGGCGGGGCTTCCGGCTGCCGACGATCTCGGTCCGGCCGGGCAAGCCGAACCGGGCGGCCTCGTCCTTCATGTCGTCGATCCTGCGCGAGCCGCTGAACGGGCAGGAGGCGGTCTGCCCGGTCGGGCGCGAGTTTCCGCACTACTACCTTTCGCCGCGGCGCTGCGTGGAGAACCTGATCCACGGGGCGGAGATCGAGGCGGAGTCGCTGGGGCAGAACCGCTCGATGGTGATGCCGGGGCGGACCTGGACCATCGGCGAGCTGATCGACGCGATGACGGCGGTGGCGGGGCCGGAGCCGGCGAAGCTCATACGTTGGGAGGAAGATCTGGAGACCCTCAGAATCGTCTCGGGCTGGCGCTACGACTTCCGGCCCGAGAAGGCGCTGGCCTTGGGGCTCAAGGCCGACGCGAGCTTCGAGGACAACATCCGCTACTACCTGGAAGACGACCTGCCGCGCGGATGAGCCAAGAAGGGAGAGACCCGTGACCCAGCAATTCGCCCGTTACCCGAGCCTGAAGGGCAAGCCGGTGATCGTGACCGGTGGCGCCTCGGGGATCGGCGCCGAGATCGTCGCGGCCTTCGCGGCAGAGGGCGCGAGGGTTGGCTTCGTCGACCGCGACGAAGGCGCGGCGCGGGAGCTCGTGTCGCGGACCGAGGGCGCGGTGGACTTCGAGGCCTGCGACCTGCGCGACATCGAGGCGCTGCGCGGGGCCTTCGCGGGCCTGGCAGAGCGGCTCGGGCCGGCCGAGGTGCTGGTCAACAACGCCGCGCGCGACGACCGGCACGACTGGCGCGAGGTGACGCCCGAGCACTGGGACGAGCGCATGGCGACCAACCTGCGCCACATGTTCTTCGCCATCCAGGCGGTGGCGCCGGGGATGATCGAGGCCGGCGGCGGGTCGATCCTCAACATCGGCTCGAACTCGTGGTGGGAGGCGGTCGGCAACTTCCCGGCCTATGCCACGGCCAAGGCGGCGGTGCACGGGCTGACCCGGACCATGGCGCGCGACCTGGGGCAGCACCGGATCCGGGTGAACACCGTGGTGCCGGGCTGGATCATGACCGAGCGGCAGAAGCAGCTCTGGGTCACCCCCGAGGCGCTGGAGAAGCAGCGCCAGCGGCAATGCCTGCCCGAGCTGATCGAGCCGGTCTACGTGGCGCGGATGGTGCTCTTCCTGGCCTCCGACGACGCCGCGATGTGCACGGCGAACAACTACATGGTCGAGGCCGGCTCGATCTGAGCCCGGCTCAGTTCACCGGAGTCGGCAGCTCGCGCCCGGCCAGAAAGGCGCCCACATTGTCGCGCTGGAGCTCGCCCATCGCCATCCGGGTCGCCACCGTGCCGGAGCCCTGGTGCGGCTGCAGCACGACGTTGTCGAGGGCGAGGAAGCGGGGGTCGATGTTGGGCTCGTTCAGGAACACGTCGAGGGCTGCGCCGGCGATCTGGCGCTTCTCCAGCGCGTCGAGCAGCGCCGCCTCGTCGATCACCGTGCCGCGCGAGATGTTGACGATCACGCCCTCGCGCCCGAGGGCGCGGATCACCTCGGCCGAGACCAGGCCCCTGGTCGCCGGGCCGCCTACCAGCGCCACGATCAGGTAGTCGACGGCGCGCGCCAGCGACACCGGATCGGCGTGGAAGGTCCAGCCGGTGATGTCCCGGTCCGTGCGGGCGAAGTAGTGGATCTCCATCTTGAAGCCGACGAGCCGGTTGGCAATCTCGCGGCCGATCCGGCCGAGGCCGAGGATGCCGACGCGGCCACCGCTGATCTTGCGGTTGAGCGGCATCTCGCCCTTCTTCGCCCAGGTGCCGGAGCGCACCCAGTCCGACCCCTGGACGATCCGCCGCCCCTGCGCGAGCAGGAGCGCCACCGCGAGGTCGGCAACGTCGTCGTTGAGCACGCCGGGGGTGTTGGTCACCTTCACCCCGCGCGCGGTTGCGGCGGCAACGTCGATCGCGTCGTAGCCGACGCCGAAATTGGCGATGAGGCCGAGCGCCGGCAGCAGATCCATCTCGGCGCCGCCGAAGCGGTGGTGGCCCTGGTAGGCGACGGCGCGAACGGTGCCGCGCACCGCCTCGGGCAGGCCGGCAAGGGCGTCGATCGCGGGCAGGAGGTGGAGTGCGTAGGCGGCCTCCATCGCCTCGATGTCCCAGCTGTTGTAGGCGCCGATGGCAACGAGGTCGGGGCGGGTCATGACGGTCCTCCGTGGGTTCGCAGGACTATTCCCGCCACGGGCGTGAGGCGCAAGCGGTCTAGTCCCCGCGCGTGCCTGGCGTCTGCCGAGAATCGAGGGCGAGCCACGCAGCCATCTCAGGACAAACCTGCCGCGCCCGCACTCGTGGTGCGGCTTGCTACGGCCGTTGCGTCCTGCGCGCGCCGGTCTGCGTGCCGGGCGCGGCCAGGCTCACACATTCTCGGACGTGTGGATCTCGAAGCCGAGCGAAACGTTCTGCGCACCCGCGTCCGGCCCCGCCTTCTTGGCCTTGATCATGGTCGCGATCGCCTCGCGCGCGAAGGCCTCCATCGGGTGCGAGATCACCATGGTCAGCCTGCCGTCGATCAGCGCGGCGCGGGTCGTGTCGAAGAGCTCGTAGCCGACGGCCACGAAACCGTCCCGGCGCGGGCGGTCGCGCATCGCGGCCAGCGCCCCGGTGATCCCGCCGCCCGATACGAACAGGCCGCACAGGTCGGGATGTTCGCCCAGGAGGTTCTCGGTCATTTCGCGCGCGACCGCGGCCGATTCGTAGGTCGACAGCGGCTCGAGAAGCGTGAACCCCGAATTGTGCTCGCGGAAATAGGACCGGAAGCCGATTTCGTTCAGTTCCTGGTTCCGGTAGCGAGGGTTGCCGAGAAGGATGCCGATTTTCCCCGGCACCTTGCAGATCTTGTCGAAGACCCAGGCGGCGGTGCGCCCGACCTTCCAGTTGTCGAGGCCGACGAATCCGACGTTGCCGCGTGCCGAGAGCGGCCCGATCAACCCGGCCACCGGAATGCCGCGCTCCAGCACCGCATCGATCGCGTCGGAGACGATCGGATGCTCGGCCGCAACCAGGGCGACCGATTCGCAGGTCGACGCCAGGTTCACGAGCTTCGCCGCGACGTTGTCAGCGGAGAGATCGTCGAGGTGCTCGAGCGTGAGCTCGACCGTGCCATCCGAGAAGTCCCGGGCGGCTCGCCGGAATGCCTCGCCGAGATTGCGGTAGAACGTCCGGTTGCCCTGCTGGAGCAGCACGCCGAGGCGGTGGGTTTCAGCGCCCAGGCTCACCGAATGCTCGATCGACCCCAGGCCGTAGAAGCCGATCTCCTGGGCCGCGTGCAGCACGCGCTGGCGGGTAGCCTGCCGGACCTTGCCGGCGTCGTTGATCACCCGGTTCACCGTCGAAACCGAGACCCCCGCCGCTTCGGCCAGGTCAGGGATGGTGGGCCGTTTCATCTGCGCGCGATCATGTCAAAATGTCTCAATCTTGTTCTGGCTTGATACTTATTGATACGGAATGCTCCTTGACATTTGAGAAGTATTGCTTTGATCCAGATCAATGTGTCAACAAATTTCGCCATGCGCTGCGCCGGGTGCCGCCGGCGACGAAGTGAGAGGGGAGGCACAGCCGGATGGACGATCTCAAGTACGGAACCCGTGACAAGCGCGGCAACTGGTCGCCGAACCAGCTCGCCGAGATCGCGCCGTTCTGGACCGGGAAGTTCTACAAGCTCGGGACGTGGGTCGTCGGCCTGCTCTGGCCCTGGAACGCCTTCCACATGGCGACGGCCCTGCTCTACTGGGTCTTCGTCATTCCCGATGCCGCCACCATGCAGACGCTGGCTTGGAGCTGGGCGCTCTGGCTCCTCTTCGTCAACGCCGCCGGAATCTTCGTGATGTATGGCGCGATCGAGCTCTTCTACTACGCCAGGCGCCGGCAGGGGACGCGGTTCAAGTACAACGCCAAGTTCCCGTCCGAGCACCCCTCTGACATCTTTTGGTTCAGCAGCCAGAACCTCGACAATTTCCTGCGCAGCTTCTTCGTCGGCATCCCGATCTGGACCTTCGTCGAGGTGATGATGCTCTGGGGCTATGCCAACGGCGTCCATCTTTTCGGCTGGCTCGACTGGCAGGACAACTGGCTCTGGCTTGCGGTGCTGACGCTGCTGGTCCCGGCGATCCACGAGATCCACTTCTTCTGCATCCACCGGCTGATCCACACGCCCTTGCTCTACAAGTACGTGCATTCGGTGCACCACAACTCGATCAACCCCTCGCCCTGGTCGTCGCTCTCGATGCATCCCGTGGAGCACGCGCTCTATTTCGGCGAGATCGTCTGGCACTTGATCATCCCGTCGAACCCGATCGTGATGATGTTCAACAGCCATGTCGTCGGCTACGGCGCGCTCAACGGCCATATCGGCTTCGAGAAGCTCGAGCTGACCGACGAGCGCGCGCTCGATAGCCACGCCTACGCCCATTACCTGCACCACAAGTACTTCGAGGTGAACTACGGCGCCGACGGGCTGGTGCCGCTCGATCACTGGTTCGGCTACTGGCACGACGGCTCGAAGGAAGCCGAGGAGCGGATGAAGGAACGGTTCCGCCGCAAGAAGGAGC
>JBFKAV010000166.1:0-7405 GCA_041621405.1 Paracoccaceae bacterium | reverse complement strand
CTCGTCGCCACCGCGGTGCGGATGATGGACAACGTGGTCGACGCCTCGAACTTCCCCTTGCCGCAGCAATGGGAGGAGGCGCAGGCCAAGCGGCGGATCGGGCTCGGGGTCACCGGGCTCGCCGACGCGCTCCTGATGCTGGGGCTGCGCTACGGCTCGGAAGCGGCGGCGGAACAGACCGAAGCCTGGATGCGGCGGATCGCGCGGGCGGCCTACCTGGCCTCGGTGGAGCTCGCCAAGGAGAAGGGGGCGTTTCCGCTCTTCGACGCGGAGAGGTTCCTCGCCTCCGGGACGATGGCCCAGATGGACGAGGAGGTGCGCGAGGCGATCGCCAAGCACGGCATCCGCAACGCGCTTCTGACCTCGATCGCGCCGACCGGGACAATCAGCCTTTTTGCCGGCAACGTCTCCTCCGGGATCGAGCCGGTCTTCGCCTATTCCTACACCCGCAAGGTGTTGCAGAAGGACGGCAGCCGCACCGAGGAGGAGGTGGTGGACTACGCCGTTGCGCTCTGGCGTGAGCGGTTCGCCGACAAGCCGCTGCCGGACTGGTTCGTCGACGCCCAGACGCTCTCGCCCTCGGACCACGTGCGGATGCAGGCGGCGGCGCAGAAATGGGTGGATTCGTCGATCTCGAAGACGATCAACTGCCCCGAGGACATCTCCTTCGAGGCGTTCAAGGACGTCTATCTTCAGGCCTATGAGACCGGCTGCAAGGGGTGCACCACCTACCGGCCGAACCCGGTGACCGGCTCGGTGCTGACGGTCAGCGAGAAGGCCGAGGCACGGCCGGAGGCGGAGCAGGGGGCGGAGGTGGTCTACCTTTCCGAGCCCCTGGACCGGCCGGCGGCGCTCGAGGGCAATACCTACAAGCTGAAGTGGCCCGACAGCGAGCACGCGCTCTACATCACGCTGAACGACATCGTGATCGGCGGCCACCGGCGGCCGTTCGAGGTCTTCATCAACTCCAAGAACATGGAGCACTACGCCTGGACCGTGGCCTTGACGCGGATGATCTCGGCGGTGTTCCGGCGGGGCGGCGACGTCTCGTTCGTGGTCGAGGAGCTGAAGGCGGTCTTCGACCCGCGCGGCGGGGCCTGGATGGAGGGCAAGTACATCCCCTCGATCCTCGCCGCGATCGGCGGGGTGATCGAGCGGCACCTGATCTCGATCGGCTTCATCGACGGCGAGGGGATGGGGCTGAAGTCGGACCCCAAGGCCGAGGTGGTGAACCTCGGCCGGGGCAGGGCCTGCTCGTCCTGCGGCAGCTTCGACCTGCGGATGGTCGAGGGGTGCCTGGTCTGCGCGAATTGCGGCTACTCCAAGTGCGGCTGAAGGGCGGGCGGTCACCCTGCTAGGGGCCGAGGTCCTGCAGCGGGCTGGCGGACGCAGGTCATCCGCCGCGCGAATTGCCCTTCCCTTCCGCACCGCGCTCGGCCAGTCTCAACCGCCATGACCCGCCGACTGCGCCCGCGCTACTGGGAGAGGATCCCGCTTGCCGAGATGACCGATGCGGAGTGGGAGGCACTCTGCGACGGCTGCGGCAAGTGCTGCCTCAACAAGCTCGAGGACGCCGAGACCGGCGAGGTCGCCTATACCTGCGTCGCCTGCCGGCTGCTGGACGACGAGACCTGCCGATGCGGCAACTACGCGATCCGCAAGGAGCTCGTGCCCGACTGCGTGGTGCTGAGCCCAGAGAACATCGGCGAGATCGCCTACTGGATGCCCGCCACCTGCGCCTACCGCCTCCTGCACGAAGGCAAAAAGCTCTTTGGCTGGCATCACCTGATCTCCGGCGATCCGGAGTCCGTGCATGCGGCCGGCGCCTCGGTGAAGGGCCGGACGGTGCCGGAGTGGGAGGTGCCGCAGGAGGACTGGGAAGAGCACGTCATCGAGGGCCTGGCATGAACTTCGCCTCCGACAACGGCGGCCCGGCGCATCCGAACGTGATCGAGGCACTGGCACGGGCCAACGAAGGCCATGCCATGGCCTACGGGTCCGATCCGCTGACGGAGGCGGTGCAGGAAAGGATCCGCGTGGTCTTCGAGGCGCCGGAGGCGGCGGTCTACCTCGTCGCCACCGGCACGGCGGCGAATTCGCTCCTGCTCGCCACCCTGGCCCGGCCCTGGCAGACGGTCTTCTGCTCGCCGGTGGCCCATATCCATGTGGACGAATGCGGCGCGCCGGAATTCTTCACCGGCGGCGCGAAGCTCACTCTCGTCGAGGCGCCGGACGGACGCATGCTACCGGAAGCGCTCCGGGCCGCGATCCTGGCCGAGGAGACCCGCGGCGTGCACGGGCCGGAGCGCGGGCCGGTCTCGCTGACCCAGGCGACCGAGAGGGGAACCGTCCATTCCCTGGACCAGATCGGGGCGCTCACGGCCGTCGCTCGGGAGTTCTGTCTTCCGGTGCACATCGACGGCGCCCGCTTCGCCAACGCGCTGGTGGCCCTGGGCTGCACCCCGGCCGAGATGACCTGGAAGGCGGGCGTCGACGCGGTGAGCTTCGGCGGCACCAAGAACGGGCTGATGGGGGTGGAGGCGGCGGTGATCTTCGACCCCGAGAAGGCCTGGGAATTCGAGCTCCGGCGCAAGCGCGGGGCGCATCTCTTCTCCAAGCACCGCTTCCTCGCGGCTCAGATGGCGGCCTATCTCGCGGACGATCTCTGGCTCGAGATGGCGCGCGCCGCCAATGCCGCGACGGCGCGGCTGGTGCGCGGTCTGAAGCAGGTCCCGGAGGTTTCGCTTCCCTACGAGCCCCGGGCCAACATCGTCTTCGCCGAGTGGCCCCGCGCCGTGCACCGGCGGCTGCAGGAGGCCGGGGCGCAGTATCACATCTGGAACGGCGGGCTCGACGGGCCCGGGGACGAGCGCCTGATCGCCCGGCTGGTCACCGACTGGTCGGCGACAGAGGCGGACGTGGACCGTTTCCTGGACCTTCTCGGCGGGTGAGGAGGGCAGGAGCGAGCGGGTTTTCCACCCCCTCGCGCTCCCCCGAGGATACTTGGCAAAGGGGAAGGAGCAGGGGGCTTTCCCCGGAAGGCCGGCGCGTCGGCGCGGCAAAGGTGAGCGCGCGTCAGAGCTTGCCGCCTAGATGCGCGTCGAGGTCCTCGAGCCGGTCCTGGCCCCAGAACCGCTCGTCGGTGTCGGTGATGTAGAAGGGCGCGCCGAAAGCGCCTTTCTCCACCGCCTCCTCGAGGTTCTTCTCGTAGGTCTCGGAGGCGGTCCAGAGCCCCTTGTCGGCGAGGCCGGGGTCGAACCCGGCCGCGTCGAGGCAGCCGCGGATCACTGCGTCGTCGGCGATGTCCTTCTCCTCGGCCCAGCAGGCGCGGCAGAGGCCGTGCACCAGAGCGCCCAGGTCGCCGCCGGCGGCGACGGCGGCGATGATCGCGTAGGAGGAAGGGGCGGGGTTGGTCGGCCAGTGCGCCGGCTGGAGATTCAGCTTCAGGCCGCGCTTCTTCGACTGGCGCTTCAGCTCCTGCAGCCGGTAGGCCTTGCGGCTCTCGTGCCGGTTGGCGGGACGGATCCCGCCGGTGCGGTCGAAGAGCGCCATGATGTCCAGGGGCTTGTAGGCGATCGTGGCGCCGTGCCTCGCAGCAATTTCCTCGAGCCGGGTGCCGGCGAGGTAGGTGAAGGGCGAGGTGGTGGCGAAGAAGTAGTCGATCTGCGGCATGGCCCCGCTCCGCGATGGTTTGGCAAGACCCTAAGCCGGTGATAAGCGGTGTCAACGCACGCGAATCTTCGGAGCCCAGACGCCGCCATGCCCGCCCTCTCCGAACCGAAGCTCATCGCCGGAAACGCCAACCGCTCGCTCGCCAACGCCATCGCCCGTCGGATGTCGATGCACCGGGGCATGTCGGTCGGCCTGGTCGACGCCCGCGTCGAGCGCTTCAACGACCAGGAGATCTTCGTCGAGGTCTTCGAGAACGTCCGCGGCGAGGACATGTTCATCATCCAGCCGACCTCGAACCCGGCCAACGACAACCTGATGGAGCTCCTGATCATCGCCGACGCGCTGCGCCGCTCGTCGGCGGCGCGGATCACCGCGGTAATCCCGTATTTCGGCTACGCCCGCCAGGACCGCCGCACCAAGGCGCGCACCCCGATCTCGGCCAAGCTGGTTGCCAACCTCGTCGCCCAGTCGGGGATCGAGCGGGTGCTGACGATGGACCTGCACGCCGCGCAGATCCAGGGCTTCTTCGACATTCCGGTCGACAACCTCTACGCCTCGCCGGTCTTCGCGCTCGACATCGAGCACCACTTCGACGGCCGGCTCGCCGAGGTCACCGTGATCTCGCCCGACGTGGGCGGCGTGGCCCGGGCCCGCGAGCTCGCCACCCGGATCAACGTGCCGCTCGCCATCGTCGACAAGCGCCGCGAGAGACCGGGCGAGGTGGCGGAGATGACGGTGATCGGCGAGGTCAAGGACCGTACCTGCCTGATCGTCGACGACATCTGCGACACCGCCGGCACGCTCTGCAAGGCGGCCGAGGTCTTGATGGAGAACGGCGCCAGGGAGGTCCACTCCTACATCACCCATGGCGTGCTTTCGGGCCCCGCGGTCGAGCGCATAACCGGCTCGGTGATGAAGAGCCTGGTGATCACCGATTCGATCGAGCCGAGCGAGGCGGTGAAGCATGCGCGGAACATCCGCATCGTGCCGACCGCGCCGATGTTCGCCCAAGCCATCATCAACATCTGGAATGGCACCTCGGTCAGTTCGCTGTTCGAGCCCGAGACGTTGGGGCCGATCTACGAGGGCATGTACACCCGCAGCTGAGGGTGTCGTGCCATTGGCAGGTGGGATTCCCGCCCTATTTGCACCACATTGGTGCGCGAGTGAGCTGATTGAACACCATTTTGCGGCATTGATTGGCGAGCGTCCGTTCGGTTCCGCGGATTGTACGGTTTCACGAGGAAAGCGATCTGGATGACTTCGAAATCGAGATACGCCTCCGAGACATGGGCTTCGGTGCTTGAAAGAAGCCTGCATCCGGCCGAGCGGCTGATGCTAGGAACCACCTTCTGTATCGGCCTTGCCTGCCTTGCCCTGGCGAGCCTGCGCGGGGTGTCGGTCGACTGGGAGGGTTTCGCGACGGGGATCGGCGCCGCGTTCCTTCTCGTCGGCATCGGGATCTACGCAAGGACTGTCAGCTCGGCACCGCGGCTGGCGCTCTGCGCGATCGGCTTCGGCGTGTTCATGAGCTTCACCGGGTTCTGCGCGATCTTCATCTTCGCCCTGTTTCCGCTGCCCAATCCGCTCATCGACCAGCACCTGGCGGCAGCAGATGCCGCCCTGGGGTTCGACTGGATCGGCTTTGTCGAAGCGCTGTCGGCCTATCCCGCGTTCGCCAAAGCGCTGGCTTACCTCTACCACAGCTCGCTGCCGCAGATCGGGTTCACCGTCGTGGTCCTGGCAGCCTACGGGCGCGACACCGCGCTGCACCGCTTCCTGCTCGTCGGCATCCTGGCGATGGCGATGACGGTGGCGGTCTGGTGGCTCGTGCCGAGCGTCGGACCGCTGGCATTCCAGACCGTCGATCCGAAGACCGCGGCGCTGACCGGGATGACCGGCAGCGCGAAGATGGGCGCCTACCTGCTCGATCTGGTGCGCCAGGGACCGGCGATCGTCGCCCCCGAGGCGATCACCGGGGTCGTGGCGTTTCCCTCGTATCACATCATCATGGCGATGATGGTGGCCTGGTACTCGTTCCGGACGATCGCCTTCGCGCCGCTCGCGCTTGCTAGCGCCGGGATGGTGCCCGCGACCATAGCGCATGGCGGGCACTATCTCGTCGACCTCATCGCCGGAGCCGTCATCTTCCTGATCTGCGTCCGGTTCGCGGCGGCGCTCGTCCCCGAACGCTAGCGGCGCGGGATCACCTCACGTCCCAGTCGTCGTCCGAAGCCACCTCGCCCAGTGCCAGCCAACTCGCCCGGGCACGGGCGACCTTGCTGTCGTCCCAGGTCTTGAACACGATCTCGAAGCCCACTGCGGTGATCTTCGCCGCCGAGAGGTCCAGCCGCTGGTTGTGGCGCCGCTCGCTGTCGATCATCGACAGCGAGACATGAACGGCGGGAGGCTGGAGGAACGGCTCGGAGAAGCGCACCCGGGTGCGGCGCTCGCGCGGTCCGCTGCCGGTCCACATCTCGCCCTCCGACTCGAAATCGGAGAACAAGGTCGCCGTGCCCTGAAGGACGCCGAGCATTCCCCTGGCAATGCGCTTCATTCAAGTTCACTCCAGCCGCGCACATGATCATCGGGATTTGCGGCATTTTTGAAGCGGAAATCGCAAGGCCCACCACCGCGACCGACCCGCCGGCGGCCGACTATCGGCCAGAACTGGCCGAGGGAGGAGCGGCACATTTCAACTAATAGCAAAGTTGACGTAGAGTTAACTCCCGCGTCGCGGGAGCGCGGACGAGTCGTTTCCGCGACGCTTCGGGAAAGACTTTTGATTCAAGAGCATTTGGGAGGACTGGCCATGCCTGAAGACGTTCTCGTATCCGCCGACGACATCCCCTGCTGCCCGGAGATCGCCAAGGAGCCCTGCTGCGAGCGGCTGCGGTTCAGCTACCGGCTGCAGAACCGGCTGACCGACGTGCCGGTCGAGGTCGTCATCGTCGCCGAGCTCGAACGCTGCCCCGGCCCCTTGTCGCTGGGCGACGTGGTCTATTCCACCACGCTGCTCCCCGGCGAGAAGGTGCGGCTCCACACCGCGACCCGCAACAGCCGGTTCAGCTACGACAGCGAGTCGGAGGTGAACTACCGCCACGAGCAGGCCTCGGAAGAGACCTTCTACATGGCCTCGATGGACCGCTACATGTCGGACCTGACGATCCGCGACGAGGCCGAGGCCAACTCGCAAAGCCACTCCGACTTCGAGGTCAATGCCAGCGCCGACTACTGGACGGCGGTGTTCGCCGGCGGCGGCAGCGCCAGCGCCGACGGCAACTTCAACGCCTCGTCGAGCGCCGACTTCGCGCGGGAGCTGTCGCAGCATGCCGAGGCCTCGCACGACCGCTCGGTCCAGGCGACGCGGGCGGCGAACTCGATCGCGGTGGGCGAGGTGCAGAGCCGGAGCCACGCCGAGGGCGAGAGCGAAAGCGCCTACGAGGCCTCGACGCGGGTCTTCGAGAACAGGAACGACTGCCACGCGGTGACCTACTTCGCCTACCAGCTGGTGAAGAAGCAGACGCTGAAGTTCTCGATCAAGGCGGTGCTGCGCCGGGTGGTCGACCGGGCCGGAGATTCCCGCGTCGATGCCCGCCCGGTGCGGCCGCCGGCGGGCGTCGCTGTGATTCCAAGCGGCGTGCTCGCCACCAAGACCGACCGGCTCGAGGTGGAGACCGTGGCCCGCACCAGCGCCGCCGCCTACAAGGCGAACGTGATCGGCGGCGGACCG
>JBFKAV010000165.1:0-7471 GCA_041621405.1 Paracoccaceae bacterium | reverse complement strand
GAGATGATCCTTCCCGAGGAGGCCGAGGAGCCCGCGGCGGAGGAGGCGGCCCCGGCTGATGAGTCCGCGGCCGAGGAGGCCGCCGGGGAAGCCGAGCCGAAAGAGGCACCTAAGTCCGAGGAGCCCGCGGCATCCGAAGAACCGGCCGCCGAGGAGGCCATGCCGGCGGAAGAACCTGCGGTCGATGAGCCCGCAGCCGATGAGCCCGCAGCCGAGGTAGCCGAGCCAGCCGAGGACTCGGCGGCGGAAGAGACACCGTCTGCCGAGGAAGTAGCTTCGGAAGCGGAAGCGGCCGAGGAGCCCGCCCCCGAGACGGAAGCGCCGGCAGCAGAAGGCCAGGCCGAAGAGCCCGCACCGGCAGACGAGCCTGCGCCCGAAGAAGCGGGCGAGGAAGCAACGCCGGAGGAGGCGTCCGAAGCCGCCGAACCGACGGCCGAGGACGCCGCCGCCGAGGAGCCGGCCGGGCAGGCCCCCGGGTCGACGAAGGAGGCTCCGGCCGCCGAAGCCACGGCAACCGAGGTGCCCGCTTCCGAGGCGCCCGAGGCCGAGGAGGCTGCCGCCGACGCCCCCGCGTCAGGGCAGGAGACGGCGCCGGTTGCCGAGGCGCCGCTCGTGATCGAGGGCGCCGAGGAGCGAGTCGAGGAGGCGCGCAAGGTGCTTGAGCTTCTGGGCGTCGCGGCCGACCCGGCCGAGGGCGGAGCCGGCGCGCCGGCCGCTGCGGCGGCTGCCGGGGACGCGGCTGCGGCCGAGGCGACGGTCGAAACCGAGATCACCGAGGCCGACACCCGCCAGTCCGGCGAGGAATTCGCCACCACCGCCTCCGGCGCTGTCCGCGCCGGGGCCGGCGACGGCGGCGGGCTTTCGGACTTCGAGAAGGCGGCGCTCATCGGGCTCGGCATCCTTGCCGTCGGCGCGATCCTGTCGAATGGCGACGAGGTGGTGGCGAATACCGGCGACCGGGTGGTGATGCGTCGCGGCGGCGACGACTACTACGTCCTGAAGGACGACGACGCGCTCTTGCGCCAGCCCGGCTCCACCGTCCGCACCGAGACCTTCAACGACGGCTCGACCCGCACGACGGTGACCCGCGACGACGGCACGCGGATCATCACCATCCGCGACGCCTCGGGCCGCGTGCTCCGCCGGGTACGCGAGGACGCGGACGGGCGCCAGGTGCTCCTGATCGACGACATCGAGACCTACGAGCCCGTGGTGGTCGAGCGGCTGCCCGATCCCGCGCCCGTCGAGGTCTCGCTCGACGAGACCGATCCCCTCGCGCTCCGGCTCGCGCTGGACCGCGCCGCGCGCGACCCGGGCAGGAGCTTCTCGCTGCGCCAGGTCCGCGAGATCGAACGGGTCCGCAAGCTGGTGCCCGAGATCGCGTTCGATCCGGTCACCTTCCAGTCGGGCTCGGCCGCCATCGAGCCTTCGGAGGCCGGGGAACTCCTGCGCCTGGGCGATCTGATGGTGGCGCTGATCGACGACAACCCCGGCGAGATGTTCCTGATCGAGGGGCATACCGACGCCGTGGGCTCGGCCGCGTTCAACCTCGCGCTTTCCGACCGCCGGGCGGAATCTGTGGCGCTGGCGCTGACCGAGTATTTCGGCGTGCCGCCCGAGAACATGGTGGTCCAGGGCTACGGCGAGAGCGACCTCAAGATCGAAACGCTGGAGGACGAGCGGCGGAACCGGCGGGTCACGGTGCGGCGGATCACGCCGCTGCTCGACCAGCGCCTCGTCCGGAACTGAGCCGGCGGTGCCACACTAGGAACGCTCCGGCGCCCGCCCTATGTTGGGCGGGCGCAGCGAGGGGCGGCAGTGGTCATCGGCAGGATCGCGGACGGGATCGCGGGGGCGATCGAGGAGGTCACGCAGGGCGTCAGCGAGGCGCTGTTCGAGCCAGTGATCCGGCTCGGCGTGACCGGGCTGGCGCGCTCGGGCAAGACCGTGTTCATCACCGCGCTGGTGGCCAACCTGATGGACCGTGGCCGGATGCCGCAGCTCCTTGCTGCGCGCGAGGGCGCAGTCCGCGCGGCCTGGCTGCAGCCGCAGCCCGACGACACCGTGCCGCGCTTCGACTACGAGGCGCATCTGGCGGCGCTGACAGGCCCCGAGCCGCACTGGCCCGAAAGCACGCGGAGGGTTTCCGAGCTCCGCCTCTCGCTCAGGGTCCAGCCCTCCGGCTTCCTCGGCGCGTTGTCGGGGCCGCGCACGGTGCATCTCGACATCGTGGACTATCCCGGCGAGTGGCTTCTCGACCTCGCGCTCCTCGACAAGTCCTACGCCGCATGGTCGGCGGAAGTGCTGGAGCGGATCGCCGGGCGGGCTGAGGCGGCGGCCTACCTGGCGGCGATCGGCACCGTCGATCCTGCGGCGCGGCTCGAGGAGACCGAGGCGAAGGCGCTGGCGGTGGCCTTCGCGGGCTATCTCACGGCGGCGCGGGCGGCGGGCTATTCCGACTGCACGCCGGGGCGGTTCCTGCTTCCGGGCGATCTCGAAGGCTCGCCGGTCTTGACCTTCGCACCTCTGCCTGGAACCGAGCGGCCCGGGCGCGGCGCGCTCTGGCGCGAGTTCGAGCGGCGCTACGAGGCCTACAAGCGGCAGGTGGTGCGGCCCTTCTTCCGCGACCATTTCGCCAAGATCGACCGCCAGGTGGTGCTGATGGACGTGCTGGGGGCGATCCATTCGGGCCCCCGGGCGATGGAGGACATGCGCCGGGCGATGGCCGAGATCCTGGGCGCCTTCCGGCCCGGGCGGAACGCCTGGCTGACCGCGCTACTCGGCGGCCGGCGGGTTGAGCGGATCCTGTTCGCGGCGACCAAGGCGGACTATCTGCACCATTCCCAGCACGGCCGGCTCGCCGCGATCCTCGAGGCGATGCTGCGCGAGGCGAAGGACCGTGCGGATTTCGCCGGCGCCCGGACCGCGGCGATGGCGATCGCTTCGCTCAGGGCCACGGTGGAGGAGACCGCCGAGCACGGCGGCGAGCTGCTCGACATGGTGCGCGGGCGGCTTGCTTCGACGCAGCGTGAGGCCGCGATGTATGCTGGCGAGCTGCCCGAGGATCCGGGCGCGCTCCTCGGCCCGGCGCGGGCCGGGGCGGGAGACTGGCTCGGGCAGGACTACGCGGTGATGGAGTTCGCGCCGGCGAAGCTGTCGCTCAGGCGCGGCGAGGGGCCGCCGCATATCCGGCTCGACCGCGCGGCGGAGTTCCTGATCGGGGACCGGTTGCGATGAGCCGCGGATGCGCGCCCCCGAAACGTCCGAGGAGTCTGGCATGGCTAAGCGACCGGTGATCCTTGAGCGAAAGGCCGCGGCCGAGTTGACGCCGGCCACGGCGCCGCCGGTGACCGACGCGGAGGTCTTGCCGGAGGGCCGGGCCATGGCCGGGGCGATGGCCTTCGCGGCGCGGCGACCCTCTCGGCTCGGGCGGCTGTTCTGGTCCGCGCTCGTGGCGCTGGTGGGGTTCCTCGTCTCGGTGGCGGCCTGGGACTTCGTGACCGGCATGCTCTCCCGGAACGAGGTGCTGGGCTGGGCGGCGGCGGGACTGTTCGCGCTGGTGCTTCTCGCGGCGCTCCTGATCGCGCTTCGCGAGCTCGGGGCGCTGGCCCGGTTGAGGCGGGTCGATGCGCTGCACCGGGCGGCGGATGCGGCCCTGGCGGGAGGCGACCTTGAGGCGGCGCGGGGGGTGTCGGCGCGCCTCGGCTCGCTCTATGCCGGCCGGCGCGAGCTCGCGTCCGGACGCGAGCGGCTCGAGGCGCGGGCTCTGGAGATGTTCGACGCCGAGGCGGTGCTCGAGCTGGCCGAGGCGGAGCTGCTCGCACCCCTCGACGCGGCGGCGCGGCGGGAGGTCGAGACGGCGGCGCGGACGGTGGCGGCGGTGACGGCGCTGGTGCCGCTGGCGCTCGCCGACGTGGTTGCGGCGCTGACCGCGAACCTCAGGATGATCCGAGCGATCGCGGAAGTCTACGGCGGCCGCGCCGGCGTGCTCGGCTCGTGGCGGCTGGCGCGGGCGGTGATGGGGCACCTGGTGGCGACCGGGGCGGTGGCGGTGGGCGACGACCTGATCGGCTCGGTCGCGGGCGGGGGCGTGCTCGCCAAGCTCTCGCGGCGGTTCGGGGAGGGCGTGGTCAACGGCGCGCTGACGGCGCGGGTCGGGGTGGCGGCGATCGAGGTCTGCCGGCCGCTGCCGTTCCGGGCGCTGCCGCGGCCGCGCGTCACCAACCTGATACAGCGGGCGCTGACGGGGCTGTTCGGCGGCGGCTGAGGCCGGGCTCCCGGAGGATGCCCCGTGATACGAGGGCGCATTTCACGGTGAAAGGACCGCGCAAACTGCTGATCTCGCTTGTGATAGCGGTAACAGATTCACTCTTTCTCAACCTCTGTCGCGGGATTTCACGGCTGGCCACGAGACCCGCGCCCGGTGCGCTTCGGGCGCTCGCGCAGCCGTGATGGGGCCATTGCGGCGGGATCCGGCTAGGCTCGGGCCGGAAGGGAGAGCCGGGATGAGATGGACGATCCTTCTTGCGCTGCTGCTAGCCCCGCTGGGTGCCGCGGCGCAGCAGGGTCTGCGCGAGAGCGACCAGCGGCTTCGCCAGGCGGAGCTCGGAGCGCTGCTTTCGGGCCATCTGCTGGAATTCTACGATTCCAGCCGGGCGATCTTTCGCGCGGACGGCAGCTACGAATACCGCTACACGCCCGAGGACGGGCCATTCGTCGGCCGCTACGCGGTGACCGACGAAAGCTCGGTCTGCGTGACCTTCGACAACGGCTTCGGGCGCTGCGATTACTTCGTCGAAGCTGCGGGCGGGCTGGTGCTGATCACCGAGGACGGCCTGCGCTTTCCGGTGCGGGAGCGGCGGGCGTTGAACTAGCCTCGGGCCGGGACCCAGCCTCCGGCGGCAGCGCGCCGCGGCTCAGAAGAACGACTGCGGGTCGATGTCGATGGCCAGCCGCAGGTTGGCGGGGAGCTTCAGCGGGCGGATCCAGGCGGCGATTGCGGGCTGCAGCGGTGCGGATTTGGGCGCCTTCACGAGGAGGCGCACCCGGTGGCGGCCACGGATGCGCGCGATCGGCGCCGGGGCGGGGCCGAAGACCTGGGCGCCGATCCTTCGCAGCGGCTGGTCATTGCGAGTGAGGTGGTTGCCGAGGTCGAAGACCGCCTGGATGTCGGGCGAGGACAGGATGATGCCGGCGAGGCGGCCGTGGGGCGGCATCCCAAGTGCCTCGCGCTCCTTCGCCTCGGCGCGCCAGAACGCCTCCTCCTTGCCGGTCAGGATCGCGCGGATCACCGGGTGCTCGGGCTGGAAGGTCTGCAGGAGCGCCAGGCCGGGCTTGTCGGCACGGCCGGCGCGGCCGGCGACCTGGCGCATCAGCTGGAAGGTGCGCTCGGCGGCGCGGAGGTCGGAGCCCTGCAGCCCGAGGTCGGCGTCGATCACCCCGACCAGGGTGAGGAGCGGAAAGTTGTGGCCCTTGGCGACCAGCTGGGTGCCGATGACGATGTCGGCTTCGCCGGCGGCAATCGCCTCGATTTCCGCCTTCAGCGCCCGGGCCGAGCCGAAGAGGTCGGAGGAGAGAACGCGGAGCCGCGCGTCGGGGAAGAGGCTGGCGACCTCCTCGGCCAGCCGCTCGACGCCGGGCCCGATCGGGGCGAGCCGGCCCTCGGCGCCGCAGGCCGGGCAGGCTTGCGGGATCGGCTTCGTCTCGCCGCACTGGTGGCACATCAGCCGCTTCAGGAACCGGTGCTCGACCATCCGGGCGTCGCAGTGCTCGCAGCCGACCTGGTGGCCGCAGGCGCGGCAGAGCGTGACCGGCGCGTAGCCGCGCCGGTTGAGGAAGAGGAGCGATTGCTCGCCGGCCGCAAGACGGGCCTCGACCGCGCGCCTCAGGCTGGGCGAGAGCCAGTGGTCGGACGGCAGCTCCTCGCCGCGCATGTCGATGGCGCGCATTTCGGGCAGGTCGGCGGGGCCGAAGCGGGCGGTGAGGTCGAGCCGGGCGTACTTGCCGGCCTCGGCGTTGGTCCAGGACTCCAGACTGGGCGTGGCCGAGGACAGAATCACCTGTGCCTCGGCGATCGAGGCGCGCAGGACGGCCATGTCGCGGGCGTTGTAGAGCACCCCGTCTTCCTGCTTGTAGGAGCTGTCGTGCTCCTCGTCGACGACGACGAGCCCGAGGTTGCGGTAGGGCAGGAACAGCGCCGAGCGGGCGCCGACGGTGAGTGTGGCCTCGCCTTCGGCGGCCATGCGCCAGAGCCGGCGGCGCTCGGTCAGCGTGACGCCGGAATGCCATTCGGCGGGCCGCGCGCCGAAGCGGTGCTCGACGCGGGCGAGGAAGCCCTGGGTGAGGGCGATCTCGGGCAGCAGCACCAGCGCCTGGCGGCCGCGCTTGAGGCATTCGGCGACGGCCTCGAGGTAGACCTCGGTCTTGCCGGAGCCGGTGACGCCCTTGAGAAGCGTCGTTGAGTAGCGCCCGGCGGCCGTGCGGAGTGCCTTTGCCGCGGCCTCCTGGTCCGGCGTGAGGTCGAGGCCGGGGAGGTCGGGGTCGAGCCTTGGATAGGGCAGATCGCGGGGGCTTTCCTCCTCGAGGACCGCGCCCTGAGCGACGAGCCCCTTGATCACCTGGGCGGTTACGCCCGCGGCTTGGGCGAGCTCGCCCAGCGTGATGGCGGCGCCGCCCCACGCGGCGAGCGCCGCGAGCACCCGGGCGCGGGGTTCGGTGAGGCGCGAGGGTTCGGCCGGGCCGCGGCGGTAGACCTTGCGCATCGCCGGCGCGTCGACGAGGGCCGGCGTGCGGGTGGCGAGCCGCAGCATCGCCGAGAGCGGCGTCAGCGTGTAGTCGGCGGCGCGCGCGAGGAAGGCG
The DNA here is from genome assembly GCA_041621405.1 of Paracoccaceae bacterium. GTDB lineage: Bacteria > Pseudomonadota > Alphaproteobacteria > Rhodobacterales > Rhodobacteraceae > JBFKAV01. The sequence goes on along the minus strand of JBFKAV010000165.1, from coordinate 613 downwards.
CGAAGCTCGGGGCGCATCGGCGGCGCGTCGAGGACGCGGCCGACGGGGCGGAGCCTGGCGCGGTCGAACTCCGCATCGCCCTTCTCCCAGACCACGCCGATGACGCGGCGGGGGCCGAGCGGAACCTCGACGAAATCGCCGGTGGCGCAGCCCTCCTCCGGGGCGGTGTAGGTGAGGATACGGTCCAGGGGCTCGGTGGTCAGCACGCCCACCGATTCGCCGGCCTGAAAAAGCTCGCCTTGGCTCACCCCTTCTCTCCTTGCCGGGGGTTCCGGGCCCGGCCCGCATCGGCTATGACAGCCGGCGAAAGCCGTCACAACCCCGGGGAGTGGAGCCCATGAAATTCTTTGTCGACACCGCCGACACGGACGCGATCCGCGAGCTTAATGAACTCGGCATGGTAGACGGAGTGACGACCAACCCCTCGCTGATCATGAAGGCCGGGCGCGACATCCGCGAGGTGACGAAGGAGATCTGCGACATGGTCTCGGGTCCGGTCAGCGCCGAGACGGTGGCGCTCGACGCCAAGGGGATGATCGCCGAGGGCCGCGAGCTCGCCAAGATCGCCAAGAACATCGCGATCAAGGTGCCCTTGACCTGGGACGGGCTCAAG
>JBFKAV010000164.1:0-7502 GCA_041621405.1 Paracoccaceae bacterium | reverse complement strand
GGCGCCGCGCGCGAGACGCGCGCGGCGCGGTCGCGCATCGAGGCTCCGACGCGAACCCTGGCGAGCCGCGTGGACGCGCGACGCCATCAGCCCGGTCTTCCCGGGTCGGAGCGAATGGTGTTTCGGGATTGCGACCAGCTGGCCGGGACCAGCGCTGCGTAAGCCGAGGCCGGTTTCGCACCTCATCCGGCCCGCTTCGCCTCGATCACTTCCCAGATCCTCCGCGCCGCGTTGGTGCCGTCGAACCGCTCCAGCTCCTGGATGCCAGTGGGCGAGGTCACGTTGATCTCGGTGAGGTAGTCGCCGATCACGTCGATGCCGACGAAGACCTGGCCCTTCTCCTTCAACACCGGCCCGATCCGGGCGCAAATCTCGCGGTCGCGGTCGCTGAGCCCGGTCTTTTCGGCCTTGCCGCCGACGTGCAGGTTCGAGCGCGTCTCGCCCTCGGCCGGGATCCGGTTGATCGCGCCCGCGGGCTCGCCGTCGACCAGGATCACCCGCTTGTCTCCCTTGACCACGGCCGGCACAAACTTCTGCGCGATCAAGGGCTCGCGGCTCATCCCGAGGAAGAGCTCGTGCAGCGAAGCGAGGTTGCGGTCGGCGACGTCGAGCCGGAACACCCCGGCCCCGCCATTGCCGTAGAGCGGCTTGAGGATGATGTCGCCATGCTCGGCCTTGAATGCCTTCAGCGTAGCGAGATCGCGGGCAATGGTCGTGGGCGGCGTGAGCTCGGGGAAGCGCAGCACGAGGAGCTTCTCGGGCGAGTTGCGGACCCAGAAGGGATCGTTCACCACCAGCGTCTTCGGATGGATCAATTCCAGGATATGCGTCGTGGTGATGTAGCCCATGTCGAAGGGCGGGTCCTGCCGCAGCCAGACCACGTCCCACTCGGAGAGGTCGATCTCGGTCTCCGGCCCATAGCTCACGTGGTCGCCCCTCTCGCGGCGGAGCTCGATCGGCCAGCCGTGGGCGACGATCCGGCCCGACCGGTAGGAAAGCCTGTCGGGCGGATAGTAGAACAGCTCGTGTCCGCGCTCCTGCGCCTCGAGCGCCAGCCGGAAGGTGCTGTCGGCGTCGATGTTGACGCCGCCGATCGGGTCCATCTGAAAGGCTACCTTTAGGCGCATTCGGCGCTCCCCCACGCTGGTCCGGCCCTACATGGCCGAGCGCGGGGAGGCATGCAACTCTCAGTCGAGGGTCACGTTCTCGATGATCCGCACGCGCCCGACGCCGTCGACCAGCGCCAGGTCGACGCGTGCCTCGGTAAGCTGGCCGCGCGGCTCGCCGGCGAGGAATTCGGCCGCGGTGGCCCAGATCCGCTCGCCCTGGGCCCGGGTCAGCCGCTCGGCGGCGCGGGCGAAGTCGCGCGCCCGCTTCACCTCCACGAAGATCAGCCCCTCGCCGTCGCGCAGGATCAGGTCGATCTCTCCGGCCGTGCCACGCCAGCGACGGGCGGCGACCGGCAGGCCGTAGACCGCCTCCACCGCGCCCTCTGCCGCGAGGCCGGAATGATAGGACAAGATCCCGCTCATCTCACTTCTCTCCCGCAAGCCGCAGCGCTGCCTGGTAGACCTCGCGTCGGGGGAGCCCCAGCGCCTTGGAGACGGTCTCGGCCGCCTCCTTCACCCGCATCGAACCGAGCGCGTCCTTAAGCGTCGCGTCGAGATCCGCGGCGGAGACTGCCGGCCTTTCCCCCCGGTCCACCAGAACCACGATCTCGCCCTTCGCCTCTTCGCCGGAGAAAAGTGCTGCCAGTTCGCCCAGGCTGCCGCGGAGAGACTCCTCGAACTTCTTTGTGAGCTCCCGGCAGATCACCGCCCGGCGCTCGGCCCCGAAGGCTTGCACGAGGTCGGTTAACAGCTCGCCAACGCGCTTGGGCGATTCGTAGAAGACCAGCGTCGCCTCGATGCCAGCGAGTGCCTCGAGAAACCGCAGCCGGGCGGCGCTCGCGGCAGGGGGAAAGCCCGCGAACAGGAAGCGGTCGGTTGGCAGGCCCGCCACGCTCAGGGCTGCGAGCACCGCCGAGGCGCCGGGCACCGCGATCACCGGGAGCCCCATGGCGATCGCTTCGCGGGCGAGGACGTAGCCAGGGTCGGCGACCAGCGGCGTGCCGGCCTCGGAGGCGTAGGCCACCGACCGGCCCTGAGCGAGGAGTGCCAGCAGCTTCGGCCGCATCTTGGGGCCGTTGTGATCGTGGTAGGCGAGGATCAGCCGCTGCCGGAGCGGCACGCCGTGGATGTCCATCAGCCGCCTGAGGGTGCGGGTGTCCTCGGCCGCCAGCACGTCGGCCGAGACCAGCACGTCGAGCGCCCTGAGCGTGACGTCGCGTGCCGCGCCGATGGGCGTGGAAACGAGGTAAAGGCCGGGCGCGAGGTCGGTTTTCTGCCACATGCGCGTCGCTCCGTCCTCCGCCGTTTACTTGCCCCCATGAAGCCCGTAGGCTGCCGCGCGACGGCGCGAAAGGACAGGGAGACGGGTGGTCATGGTTTCGGTTTTCGGTGGGCTGCGCAAGGCGGCGCTGGCGGTTGGTGCGGTGCTCGGGCTCGCGGCCTGCGACCCGATGGCGTTCACCGGTCCCACGATCGACGCCGACGCGGCGATCCCGGTGGCACTGCTCGTGCCCGGCGGCTCCGGCCAGACCGGCGACGACATCCTCGCGCGGAGCCTCGAAAATGCCGCCAGGCTGGCCGTCGCCGACCTCGCCGGGGTCGACATCGATCTGCGCGTCTATCAGACCGGCGGCGCGCCGCAACGGGCCGCCGCGGTCGCGGTCCAGGCCGTGAACGACGGCGCCAAGATCATTCTCGGGCCGGTCTTCGCCGACGCGGCGAATGCCGCCGGCCTGGCCGTCGCCCCGCGCAACGTCAACGTGCTGAGCTTCTCCAACAACTCCGAGATCGCCGGCGGCAACGTCTTCGTCCTGGGCAACACCTTCGAGAACACCGCCAGCCGCCTGGTGTCCTACGCCGCGCGGGCCGGCAAGGGGACGATCTTCGTGGTGCACGAGGATACCCAAGCGGGCGAGATCGGGCGTCGCGCGATCGAGACGGCGATCGCCCGCTCCAGCGCCCGCCTCGCCGGGACGGCGAGCTATGCCTTCAACCAGGATGCCGTGGTGGCTGCCATTCCGGGCATCGTGAGCGGGTTCCGCGCATCCGGGGCGCAGTCGGTCTTCCTCACCGCCGATTCGGCGGGCGCCTTGCCGCTGTTCGCACAGCTTCTGCCCGAGGCGGGGCTGAGCCCCGCGACCACTCAGTACATCGGCCTCACGCGATGGGACATCCCGCCGGCCACGCTTTCGCTTCCCGGCGTGCAGGGCGGCTGGTTCGCGCTGCCCGATCCCTCGCTGAACAACCAGTTCCAGGCTCGCTACGCCGCCGCCTACGGGACAGCACCGCATCCGATCGCCGGGCTCGCCTATGACGGCGTCGCCGCGATCGGCGCGCTGGTGAAGAGCCGCGGAAGCCAGGCGCTCACCGGTTCGGCGCTGACCCAGCCCTCGGGATTCGTGGGCGTGAACGGCATCTTCCGCTTCCGCCCCGACGGCACCAACGAGCGCGGGCTCGCCGTGGCCCAGATCCGCAACAACCAGGTGTTCGTGATTGACCCCGCCCCCAGAAGCTTCGTCGGCGCCGGCTTCTGAGGCGCCGCGCTCGGCGGGCGCGGCCCCAGACGGCGGCTGGGAGTTGGTATGCCCGGGCTCGGAGATCATCGATGCGACCGCGCTCGACGCACGGCTCGACCGCGCGGCCGCCGGTCTGGAGAAAGGCCGCGAACTCCGCGCTGCCGTCGTGCCGATCCTGCAGCAGGCGCGACGCAAGGGCGCCGAGGCGATCGAGGCGGCCTTCGCAGAGGCTCCGCGGGAGGCACATGGCGTGATCGCCGCCAATGCCTGGCTGACCGATGTGATCGTGCGCGCGACGCTGAGGATCTGCACCCGGCACCTGCATCCGCTCGCCACACCCACCGAGGCCGAGCGGCTGGCGGTGTTGGCGGTGGGCGGCTACGGTCGCGCCGAGATGGCGCCCTATTCCGACGTCGATCTGGTGTTCCTCACGCCCTACAAGGTGACGCCTTGGGCCGAGAGCGTGATCGAGTCGATGCTCTACATCCTGTGGGATTTGCGGCTGAAGGTGGGCCATGCCAGCCGCACCGTGAAGGACTGCCTCAGGCTCGGGCGCGAGGACTATACGATCCGCACGGCGCTGCTGGAGCACCGCTTCGTCACCGGCGACAGGGATCTCGCCGACCAGCTCTCCGATCGGCTCTGGCGCGAGCTCTATCGCAACACGGGGGCCGAGTTCATCGAGGCCAAGCTTGCCGAGCGCGCCGAGCGCCACAAGAAGCAGGGTGGCCAGCGCTACATGCTCGAGCCCAACGTGAAGGAAGGCAAGGGCGGCCTGCGAGACCTGCAGTCGCTGTTCTGGATCGCCAAATACCTGCACCGGGTGGATTCGAGCCGCGCGTTGCTTTCCCTTGGATTCTTCCGCCCCGAGGAATTCCAGTCCTTTGCCAGGGCCGAGAACTTCCTCTGGGCCGTGCGCTGCCATCTGCACCTGATCGCCGGGCGGGCGGTGGATCAGCTCACTTTCGACATGCAGGTTGAGGTGGCGCGCCGGATGGGCTTTGCCGACCACGGCGGGCGGCGGGCGGTCGAGCATTTCATGCAGGAATACTTCCGCCATGCCACGCGGGTGGGCGAGCTCACGCGGATCTTCCTGACCGCGCTGGAAGCGAACCATGCCAAGAGGGAGCCGATGCTGGTCGGCCTGCTGCGTCGCCGGCGCAGGGTGCGCTCGCCCTACAAGGTCAACCAGAACCGGCTCGACATCGGCGACGAGGCGGCGTTCCTCACCGACAAGGTCAACATGCTGAGGGTCTTCGAAGAGGCGCTGCGCACGGGGCTTCTCCTGCATCCGGACACGATGCGGCTAATCGCCGCCAATCTCCTCCAGATCGACGAGGAGGTGCGGCAGAGCCCCGAGGCACAGAGCATCTTTATCGACCTGATGCTCAAGCACGGCAATCCCGAGCGGGCGCTGAGGAGGATGAACGAGCTGGGCGTTCTGGCCGCCTTCATCCCGGAGTTCGAGCCCGTCGTGGCGATGATGCAGTTCAATGTCTACCACCACTACACCGTCGACGAGCACACGATCCAGTGCATCTCGATCCTCGCGCAGATCGAGCGGCGCGAGCTGCTCGAGGAGCTGCCGATCGCCAGCCGGATCCTGAAGGAGGGCGTGAATCGCCGGGTGCTCTACGTGGCACTGCTGTTGCACGACATCGGCAAGGGCCGGCCCGAGGATCACTCGGTGCTGGGCGCGAAGATCGCCCGGAAGGTGTCGCCCCGGCTCGGGCTTTCGGCCGAGGAATCCGAGACCGTGGAATGGCTGGTGCGCTATCACCTCCTGATGGCGGACACGGCGCAGAAGCGCGACATCTCCGACCCGCGCACCGTACGCGACTTCGCCAAGGCGGTGAAGACGCGGAAGCGGCTCGATTTGCTGACGGTGCTCACGGTCTGCGACATCCGCGGCGTCGGTCCGACCACCTGGAACAACTGGAAGGCGATGCTGCTCCGCGGCCTTTACCAGCAGACCGCCGATGCGCTGGAACACGGGCTCGAGGAGCTCAATCGCGAGAAGCTCGAGACCGAGGCCAAACGGGCGCTGCGCGAGGCGCTGAAGAGGGACTGGGACGCGAAGGACCTCCGCAAGGAGACGGCGCGGCATTACGGTCCCTACTGGCAGGGGCTCAACACCGATACCCACGCAGTCTTTGCCCGGCTGCTCAGGGATCTCGGCCCCGACGAGATCCGCATCGACCTGCACCCCGAACCCGACCGCGATGCGACCCGGGCCTGCTTTGCGCTGGCCGACCATCCCGGAATCTTTTCCCGGCTCGCGGGCGCTCTGGCGCTGGCCGGCGCCAACGTCGTCGACGCCCGCACCTACACCTCGAAGGATGGCTATGCCACGGCGGTATTCTGGATCCAGGACGCCGAGGGCGCGCCCTATGAGGAGAGCCGCCTGCCGCGGCTGAGGCAGACCATCGACCGCACGCTGAAGGGCGAGGTGGTGGCCCGCGAGGCGCTGAAGTCGAAGGACAAGATCAAGCGGCGCGAGAAGGAGTTCCAGTTCCCCACTTCGATCACCTTCGACAACGACGGCTCGGACATCTACACCATCATCCAGGTCGACACCCGCGACCGGCTCGGTCTGCTCTACGACCTGACGCGGACGCTTGCAGCCAACAACATCTACATCGCCTCGGCGGTGATCGCGACCTACGGCGCCCAGGTCGTCGACAGCTTCTACGTGAAGGACATGTTCGGGCTGAAGCTCCACAGCAAGGCCAAGCGCGAGGCGCTGGAGAAGAAGCTGCGCGCCGCGGTCGAGCAGGGCGCCGAGAGGGCGCGCGCCTGATGCAGCCGATCCGCCTGCTGTCGGGCTTCCTGACCGTCGGCGTCTGGACGCTTCTGTCGCGCGTCCTGGGCTTCGTCCGCGACATCCTCATCGCCGCCTATCTCGGCGCGGGGCCGATCGCCGAGGCGTTCCTGATCGCGTTCTCGCTGCCGAACATGTTCCGCCGCTTTTTCGCCGAAGGCGCCTTCAACATGGCCTTCGTGCCGATGTTCGCCAAGAAGGTGGAAAACGGCGACCGGCCGAGCGAATTCGCCGCGGAGGCGATGTCGGGGATGATCTTTCTCCTCGCGGTCTTCACGGTTATCGGCATCCTCGCCATGCCGCTGTTGGTCCTCGCCATGGCCTCGGGCTTCGCCGAGGACGAGCGCTTCGGCCTTGCGGTGGAATACGGGCGCATCGCATTTCCCTACATCTTCTTCATCTCGCTCGCCGCGCTGATCTCGGGCGTACTGAACGCGACCGGCCGCTTCCTCGCCGCCGCCGCGGCGCCGGTCCTCCTCAACGTCGTCTTCATCCTCGGCGTGCTTCTTGCGGTGGCGACGGGCCGGCCCTCCTCCGACATGCTGGGCGTCGGCATCGACCACGCGCTCGGTCTGCGCGTCGGCGACACGCTGGCTCTTTCGGTACCGTTCGGCGGCGCGGTGCAGCTCGGGCTCGTCTGGTGGGCGGCGTCGCGGGCGGGGTTCCGCCTCGTGCCGCGCCGGCCGCGCCTCACGCCGGAACTCAAGCGGCTCGCGATCATCGCGGCACCCGCCGCGCTGGCGGGCGGCGTGGTGCAGGTGAACCTGCTGATCGGGCGGCAAGTTGCGAGCTTCTTCGAAGGCGCGGTCGCCTGGCTCTCCTATGCCGACCGGCTCTACCAGCTGCCGCTCGGCGTCGTCGGCATCGCGATCGGGGTCGTGCTCCTGCCCGACCTCTCGCGCCGGCTTTCGGCCGAGGATACCGCTGGCGGGCGCGATGCGCTGAACCGGGCCGGAGAATTCGCGCTGATGCTGACGGTCCCGGCCGCCGTGGCCCTCGTGGTGGTGCCGGTGCCACTCGTCTCGGTCCTCTACCAGCGCGGGGGGGGGGGGGGCG
>JBFKAV010000163.1:0-7522 GCA_041621405.1 Paracoccaceae bacterium | reverse complement strand
GTCGCGCCGGAATACTTCGACGGCGTGAAGGCGCTGGGCCTCAGCGACCGCGCCGTGCCGCAGATCGCCGAGATCGACGCCCGCCTCGGCCGGCTTACCGGCGCCGGTGTCGAGGGTGTGCCGGCGATCATCCCGCCGTCTCAGTTCTTCGCGCTCCTCGCCCGCCGCAAGTTCCCGGTCGCCACCTTCCTCCGCCGGCGGGAGGACATGGACTACATCGAGGAGCCCGACATCTTCCACGAGGTCTTCGGCCACTGCCCGCTGCTCGCGAACCCCGCCTACGCCGCCTTCATCGAGCGCTTCGGCAAGTTCGCCGTCGCCCTCGGCAAGCCGTACTCCTGGCGCCTCTTCCGGCTGTTCTGGTTCACCGTCGAGTTCGGTCTGGTCGAGACGCCCGAGGGCGTCCGCGCCTATGGCGCCGGCATCGTCTCCTCGCCCTCGGAAGCCGCCCACGCCAGCTCCGGGAAGGCCGAGACCCTGCCCTTCGACCTTCTCACCGTGTTCCGCACCCCCTACCGGATCGACATCGTCCAGCCGCTCTATTTCGTGATCGAGAGCTTCGCGGCGCTCGAGGCGGCGCTCGACGCCGACATTGCCGGCCTGATCGACAAGGCCAAGCGCCTCGGCGACCTGCCGCCGCGGTTCGACGAAGCGGCATAGGGAAGGGCCGAAACGCCGCACAACTCCCCGCCGTCATGGCCGGACAACGAGGTTCGCGCCCGGGGCGAGGGTGGGCGCGACTTCGCGCCCGCGTCGTGCCGGAGGCACGCCTTCGGCGAGACGGGGCGGGACGGGCGCGAACCGGGGCTGTCGCCCCGGGGAACAGGATCGGGGCCGGCGCAGACCGGCGTGCTGCCCGGCAATCCCGTCAGCCGGCGTGGAAATAGTCGTAGACCGCCTGCGCCATCGCCGCGGAGATGCCGTCCACCGCCTTCAGGTCCTCCACCCCCGCCCGCGCCACCGCCTTGGCGGAGCCGAAATGCGACAGCAGCGCCCGCTTCCGCGCCGCGCCGACGCCCGGGATCTCGTCCAGGGGCGTCGCCGCCACTGCCTTCGCCCGCCGCGCCCGGTGCGCGCCGATGGCGAAGCGATGGGCCTCGTCGCGCAGGCGTTGCAGGAAGTAGAGCACCGGGTCGCCGCGCCTGAGCGCGAAGGGCGACTCGCCCGGGCGGTGGAATTCCTCCTTGCCGGCATCACGGTCGATGCCCTTGGCGACGCCGATCACCGCGAGATCGTCCACCCCGAGGTCGGCGAGGATCCCCGCGACCGCCGAGACCTGCCCCTGCCCGCCGTCGATCAGCAGGAGGTCCGGCCAGGCTTCGGTCTCGCGGTCCGGATCCTCCTTCAACAGCCGCTGGAAGCGCCGGGTCAGCACCTCGCGCATCATCCCGAAATCGTCGCCCGGGGTCAGCTCGGCGCCCTTGATGTTGAACTTCCGGTACTGCGACTTGACCAGGCCCTCCGGCCCCGCCACCACCATCGCCCCCACCGCGTCGGCACCCTGGATGTGGCTGTTGTCGTAGACCTCGATCCGCCGCGGCGGCGCTTCGAGGCCGAACGCCTCGGCCAGCCCCTCAAGGAGACGCGCCTGGGTCGCCGATTCCGACATCCGGCGGGCAAGGCTCTCGCGCGCGTTCCGCGCCGCGTGCGCAACCAGCTCGACCTTCTCGCCGCGCATGGGCACCGCGATCTCCACCTTCCGCCCGAGCTTCTGCGACAGCGCCGCCTGCATCAGGTCCACGTCCTCGATCGGGTGCGAAAGGAGGATCAGCTTCGGCGGCTCGCGGGTGTCGTAGAACTGCCCGAGGAAGGCCTCGAGTACCTCCGCCTCCGCCGCCCCCGACCCGGTGCGCGGGTAGAAATCGCGGTTGCCCCAGTTCTGGTGCGCGCGGATGAAGAACACCTGCACGCAGGCCTGGCCGCCCTCCATGTGCAGCGCCACGACATCGGCCTCGGCCACGCCCTCGGGGTTGATCCCCTGCGCCGACTGCACCTGGGTCAGCGCCCGGATCCGGTCGCGCAGGGCCGCCGCCCGCTCGAACTCGGTCGCCTCCGAGGCCGCCTGCATCTCGGCCGCGAGACCCGCCTGCACCCGGGTCGTCTTGCCCTGCAGGAACCGCTCGGCATCGGCCACCAGCGCGGCATAATCCGCCTCGGAGATATGGCCGACGCACGGCGCCGAGCAGCGCTTGATCTGGTAGAGCAGGCAGGGTCGCGTGCGGGCGGCGAAGGTCGCATCCGAGCAATTGCGCAAGAGGAACACTTTCTGCAGCTGGTTCAGCGTTCGGTTCACCGCGCCGGCCGAGGCGAAGGGGCCGTAGTAGCTCCCCGCCTCGCGCTTCGCGCCCCGGTGCTTCTTGATCTGCGGGAAGGCGTGCGCCTTGGCCACCAGGATGTTCGGGAACGACTTGTCGTCGCGCAGGAGCACGTTGTAGCGCGGCTTCAGCTGCTTGATCAGGTTCTGCTCCAGAAGTAGCGCCTCGGTCTCCGTCTCCGTCGTGAGGAACATCATCGCCGCGGTCTCGGTGATCATCCGGGCGGTCCGCGGCGAATGCCCCGAGGGCCGCGCGTAGGCACTGACCCGCGCCTTCAGGTTCCGAGCCTTGCCGACGTAGAGGACCTGGCTCTGGGCATCGAGCATCCGGTAGACGCCCGGGCCCTGACCCAGCGTCCTGAGCTGCGCCTGGATCACCTCATGCCCTGTGGCCGGTCCGTCCTTGGCTTGAGTCATGCAACCTGAACCCTGATTCTCGCCTCCGGCTGCCTCGCCCCTCGCGTGTGTTCAAGTGGAAACAATTCCACGGCTTCTGTGGATAACTCCGTCGATATCTTCTGGGGCATCCGGATTCTTCCTTGTTTTCGGCCCGTTTCGTCAGCTTGCCTAAAAATTGGGCAGTCCAGCAACCCATTGATTTCTAATGAAAGAATTTTGGCCCCGTGGCAAATCTATGATTTCCCTGACAGAATCGTAACACGCGCGTGACACCGAAGCACGCAGTGCACAAGTCAATCCCCCTTGCCCGCGGCATCGCGGCGTCAGCGTCTGACTGATGCGGCTATTCCACACCCAGCACGTCGGGCGTCTGCCAGGCCAGATGCTGGCCGCCATCGACGCAGATCAACTGGCCGGTCACCGACGGCGCATCCAGGAAGTAGCCGAGCGCGGCGGTGATGTCCCCTGTGCCGGCGCCGCGCCCCAGAACCGTGGCCGCGCGCTGCCGCGCGAAATGCGCCTCCGACTGCCGCGCGCCCCTGAGCGTCGGCCCCGGGCCGATCGCGTTCACCCTGACCTTCGGCGCCAGCGCCTGCGCCGCGGTCCGGGTGAGGGCCCAGAGCCCCATCTTGGCCAGCGTGTAGGTCATGAACTCCGGCGTGAGCTTCCGCACCCGCTGGTCGATCATGTTGACGACGAGCGCCTGCGCCACCGGCTCGCCCGCCGCGTCGGTCTTGGGCTCCGGCGCCCCGGCCGCCAGATGCTGGGTCAGTACGAAGGGCGCGCGCAGGTTCGATTCGAAATGCCGGTCCCAGCTTTCGCGGGTCGCGGTCTCGACGCGGTCATGCTCGAAGATCGAGGCGTTGTTGACCAGGACGGTGAGCGGCCCGCCCAGCGCCTCAAACGCGGCCGGGGCCAGGGCCTGCACTTCGGCCTCGACGAGAAGATCGGCCCGAAGCGCCACGGCCCGGCGCCCCATCGCGCGGAGCTCGGCCACCACTTCCGCCGCGGCCTCGGCCGAGGCGGCATAATGGACCGCCACGTCGAAGCCGCGCGCCCCGAGATGGAGCGCCATCGCCCGGCCCAGCCGCCTGCCCGCGCCCGTCACCAATGCCCGTCCCGCCATCGCCGCCTCCCTCACGCCAGAAGCGCAACCACATAGGCCACGTAGCCGGCCACGAACAAGGCGCCGGTCCAGAAGCCGATGTCGCGCTGGTTGAAGATGAAGGGCGCGAGCAGGAGCGAGGCGCCCAGCATCACCCAGAGGTCGAAGCGCAGGAACTCCGGGGCCACCGGCACCGGCGCCACCAGCGCGGTGATTCCGACGATGCCGGTGAGGTTGAAGAGGTTCGAGCCGATCACGTTGCCGAGCGCCACGTCGGCCGACTTGCGGAGCGCCGCCATCACCGTCGTGGCGAGCTCCGGCAGCGATGTGCCGAGCGCCACCAGCGTCAGCCCGATGATCGCCTCGCCCACGCCGAGGAGCCGCGCGATGTCGACAGCGCCCTCGACCAGCAGGTGCGCCCCGGCCGGCAGGCCCGCGAGCCCCGCGAGCAGAAAGGCCGCGATCTTCCACCCCGGTGTCTCCGGCGCCTCTACGGTCGCCGCCGCCAGCGCCTCCTTGGCGCGGTCCGCGTCAGCCTCCGCCAGGCCGCCCTCTGCCAGCGCCTCCGCCACTGGCATCTCCCGCGCCAACGCTTTCTTCCCCGCAGCCCGGTGGTTCGCCGCCCGGTGCGCCGCGGCATGGGCATAGGACTGCCAGAGCATCCACCCGAGCACGGCGAGCAGGACCAGCCCGGCCCACCAGCGGAAGGTGCCGGTGAAGGCGAGCCCGATGAAGAGCGCCGAGGCGCCGAGCATGACCAGGTAGCTCCGGGCGGTGTCGAGACGGCTGGTGTGCAGGGCCGAGATCATCGCCGGCAGCCCGATCACCAGGAGCACGTTGGCGATGTTCGACCCCACCACGTTGCCCAGCGCGATTGCCGGCGCGCCGCCGGTGACGGCCCTGATCGAGACCAGCAGCTCCGGCGCCGAGGTGCCGAAGGCCACCACCGTCAGTCCCACGATCAAGGCCGGAATGCCCAGCCTCAGCGCCAGCCCCACCGCGCCCTTGACCAGCCAGTCCCCGGCCACCGCGAGTATTGCAAAGCCAAGGCCGATGGCGCCGAGGTCATAGAGCACCGGCCCCTCCTCAGCCACCCTTGCAGCGGCACGGCCCCTTGCCGATCACGTAGGCGCCGCAATCAGGGCACTTGCGCGGCTTCGGCGGCAGGTCGCCCCTGCGCCCCGGCCGCGGCAGCCGCAGCCGCCCGAGAAGCGCCAGCACCGCCATCCCGATCAGGAAGAAGGTGATGATCTTGAGCAGCATGTCAGAGGCCGAACCGCGCCCAGAGCGCGCGTTCTTCCGCGGCCCCGAGCGCCTCGCCCACCGCTGCGGCCCCGAGCCGCCTGAGCAGTGAGCGTCGTGGCCCGTAGTGCAGGAACCGCACCTTGTCGCCGAAGCGCTCCTTCATCATCGGCACCAGGTGCCCGACGCCGTCGGCCAGACCCGCCTCGACCGCCTGCCGCCCGACCCAGACCTCGCCGGTGAAGAGGTCACGCCCTTCGTCGAGCTTCCCGCCCCGGCGCGCCTTCACATGGGCGATGAAGCCCGCGTGGATTGGCGCCTGCAGCGCCTTCAGCCGGGCCACGTCCTCGGGGCGCTCCGGCGCGAACGGGTCCATGAAGCTCTTCGCCTCGCCGGCGGTGTGCACCCGCCGCTCCACCCCCTGCCTGGCCAGAAGCCGGTCGAAGCCAAAGGAGGCGAAGATCACCCCTATCGAGCCCAGGATCGAGTTCTCGTCGACCCAGATCTCGTCGGCCGCCGTGGCCAGCCAGTAGCCGCCCGAGGCCGCCAGGTCCTCCACGAAGGCATAGACCGGCACCTCCTTCTCGGCCGCCAGCCGCCGGATCCGCGCCGCGATCAGCGAGCTCTGCGCCGCCGACCCGCCGGGGGAATTGACCAGAAGCGCCACCGCCGCCGGTCTTCGCCTCCGGAATGCCCGCTCGATCACCGGCGCGAGGCTCGCGTCCGACAGCCCCCGCGGGCCGGCGGCGATCATCCCCGATAGCCGGATCACCGCCACGGCCGGGTGCCGATGGAGGTATGGGACCGTGAAAGCCATGGGTCCCATGTAGAGCGACCTTGCAGATGGAACAAGCCGCGGTTGCACGCTCCCCCTGCGCATGGCACCAAAGACCGCGCCAGTGCCCCGGAGGACAGAGGATGGCAGACGCCCCGCCCCGCAATGAGGCCGGCATCGCCGCCGCCCTCGGGATCCTGCGCCAGCGGCTCGGGGACCGGCTGCAGACCGGCCGGGCGCTCCTTGACCAGCATGCCCACACCACGACCTGGATCGCCCCCGAGCCGCCCGACGGTGTCGCCTTCCCCGAGACCGCCGCGGAGGCCGCCGAAATCGTCCGCATCTGCGCCGACCACCGGGTGCCGGTGATCCCCTTCGGCACCGGCACCTCGCTCGAGGGCCAGGTCAACGCGCCCCGCGGCGGCGTCTCGATCGACACCTCGGCCATGAACCGGGTCCTCGCCGTCCACGAGGCCGATCTCGACGCCGTGGTCCAGCCCGGCGTCACCCGCACCCAGCTCAACACCCATCTGCGCGACACCGGCCTCTTCTTCCCGATCGACCCCGGCGCCGACGCCTCGCTCGGCGGCATGGCCGCGACCCGCGCCTCGGGCACCAACGCGGTGCGCTACGGCACGATGAAGGACGCGGTGCTGGCGCTTGAGGTCGTGCTTCCCGACGGCCGGCTGATCTGCACCGGCGGACGGGCGAAGAAAAGCGCGGCCGGCTACGACCTCGCCCGGCTCTTCGTCGGCGCCGAGGGCACGCTCGGGCTGATCACCGAGCTCACCCTCCGGCTTTCCGGCATCCCCGAGGCGATCTCCGCCGCCTCTTGTTCCTTCCCCTCCGTCGGCGCCGCCGCCGAGGCGGTGATCGCGACCATCCAGTACGGGCTCCCGGTCGCCCGGATCGAGCTCCTCGATCCCCTGACCGTGAAGGCGGTCAACGCCCATTCCGGCCTGGCGCTCCCCGAAACGCCGCTGCTTCTCCTCGAATTCCACGGCAGCGCCGCAGGCGTCGTCGAGCAGGCCGAGAGCTTCGGCGCGATCGCGGCCGATTCCGGCGGCGGCGGATTCTCCTGGACCGCCAGCGCCGAGGAGCGCAGCAGGCTTTGGCAGGCGCGGCACGATGCCTACTGGGCCTGCCTCGGCCTCCGCCCCGGCGCCCTGGGCCATTCCACCGACGTCTGCGTGCCGATCTCGCGGCTCGCCGAGGCGGTCACCGCGGCGCAGGAGAAGGCCGAGGCGATGGGCCTCCTCGCGCCGATCGTCGGCCATGCCGGCGACGGCAACTTCCACGTGCTGATCCTGATCGACGGCGAGAGCGCAGAGGAGCGCGCCCGCGCCCAGGCCTATGTCGGCTGGCTCAACGACCTGGCGATCTCGATGGAAGGCACCTGCACCGGCGAGCACGGCATCGGCCAGGGCAAGCGCCCCTACCTGAAGAAGGAGCTCGGCCCCGCCCTCGACGTGATGGCGGCCCTCAAGGCCGCGATCGACCCGCAGGGGATCATGAACCCCGGAAAGATCCTGGGCTGACCGCCCCCCGATCGCGGCCCGTCCCTTCTTCCTCTTGTTCCAAACACCTCAGGGGGGTGCGGGGGGACGCCGTCCCCCCGGCGCCGGTCCGGTGGCGAATGCCACCGGAGGCATCACGCCACCAGCTGCTCCGCGCGCCTGAGGTCGAC
>JBFKAV010000162.1:0-7526 GCA_041621405.1 Paracoccaceae bacterium | reverse complement strand
CCGGCGCCGCGGTGAGCCTGGCGCGGCCCGCCGCCGCGCTGACGGTCGGCGAGGCGAAGGCACTGATCGACCGGGTGGTGGGCGAGATCAACGCGATCATCGGCTCGGGCAAGTCCGAGGGGGGGATGATCACCGATTTCGAGCGGTTGTTCGCGCGCTACGCCGATCTCGGTTTCATCGCGCCCAGGGTGCTGGGACCGCCGGCGCGGAGCCTAAGCACGGCGCAGATGCGCGCCTATTCGGCGGCGCTGCAGGGCTACATCTCGCGCAAGTACGGCAGGCGTTTCCGCGAGTTCATCGGCGGCCGCATCGTGGTGAACGACGCGCGCCAGGTGCGCAGCTACTACGAGGTGAACTCGCAGGCGCATCTCAGAGGCAAGGCGCCGTTCGACGTGCGCTGGATCGTCTCCGACCGCTCGGGGCGGAACCTGTTCCGCGACCTGATCATCGAGGGCGTCAGCATGGTGGCCTCCGAGGCGACCGAAGTGCGGGCGATGCTCGACCGGCGGCGCGGCGACATCGCCGCCCTCACCGCGGACCTGCAGCGCGCCGGCTGAGGCCGAGCCCTCAACACACGCGCATCAGCGGCGGCGGAACAGCTCGTTCAGCACGTCGAGAAGGATCCGCTCGGCGACGTCGCCGGCCTGGCGGCCGCGCGGCACATCGGCGCGGGGCACGCCGCGGAAAAAATCCTCGGGATCGGGCGGCGGCGGTTCGGGTGCCATCATCGGCAGCGGCCGGGGCGGTACCCCTTCGTGCACGCGGAGCATCACCTCGCGCCAGATCTCGGCCGGCAGCCCGCCGCCGGTGACCCCGGAGAGCGGCGTGTTGTCGTCGTAGCCCATCCAGACGCCGGCCACGTAGTCGGCGGTGAAGCCGATGAACCAGGCGTCGCGGGCGCTCTGGGTCGTGCCGGTCTTGCCGGCGACGTCGCGGTCGGGCAGCGCGGCGCGGCCGCCGGTGCCCTGGGTCACCACGCGGTTCATCATGAAGACGAGCTGTTGCGCGGCGGCTTCCGAGATGACCCGTTCGCCCATGCCGCCGCCCTGGCCCATCAGGGGCTCGCTTTCGCCCTGCAGCTTCAGCTCGATCAGCCCGTAGGGCGTGACCGAGCGGCCGCCGTTGAGGATGCCGGCGAAGGCGCCGGTCATCTCGATCAGGGACGATTCGGAGGTGCCGAGCGCGATCGCCGCGCCGGGGGCGAGGTCGCGCACCAGCCCGAAGTTCTCGGCCACCGCCTTCACCGTCTCGCGGCCGACCGATTCGGAGATCTTGACCGCCGGGATGTTGACCGAGTTTGCCAGGGCGTCGATCAGCGTGATCTCGCCGCGGAATCTGTTGTCGTAGTTCGAGGGCGACCAGGCCGCGGCGCCGGGATCGTGGATGGTGATCGGCTCGTCGATCACGGTGTCGTAGGGGCTCATGCCCAGGTCGAGCGCGGCGGCGTAGACGAAGGGCTTGAACGTCGAGCCGGTCTGCCGCAGCGCCTGGGTGGCGCGGTTGAAGCTGCCCGCGGCCTGGGTGTCGCGGCCGCCGACCATGCCGCGGACCGCGCCGTCGGCCGACATCACCACGATCGCCGCCTGCGCTTCGGAGCCGTCGCGCACCTTGGCCTCGAAGATGTAGTCCAGCGCCTCCTCGGCGGCGTTCTGGATTCGCGGATCGTAGGTGGTGCGGATGATCACGTCCTCGGTGGTGTCGCGGGTGAGGAATTCGGGGCCGGAATCCATCACCCAGTCGGCGAAGGCGCCGCCGGTTTCGGCGCGCGCGCTGCGGCTGAGGGTGGCCGGCGCGGCGCGGGCGCGCTCGGCGTCGGCGCTGGCAAGGTAGCCCTGCTGCTGCATCAGCGCGATCACCAGATTCGCGCGCTCCCGCGCGCGGGCGAGGTCGCGGGTCGGCGAGTAGTAGGAGGGCGCGACGAGAAGCCCTGCCAGCATTGCCGCCTCGGCCGGCACCAGCTCGGCCGCCGACTTGGAGAAGTAGCGCTGGGCGGCGGCCTCGAAGCCGCGGGTGCCGGCGCCGAGATAGGCGCGGTTGAGGTAGATCGTGAGGATCTCCTCCTTCGTGTAGCGCATCTCCATGCCGATGGCGAAAAGCGCCTCCTTGACCTTGCGCAGGAGCGTGGTCTGGCGGCAGTCGGACTCGTAGGCGGCCTCGGTCTCCCAGACCGACGAATCGTAGGGCACGCCGAGGCAGAGGAGCTTCGCCGTCTGCTGGGTGATGGTCGAGCCGCCATGGCCCTGCAGCGGGCCGCGGCCCTCGCGCAGGTTGATGCGGACGGCCGAGGCGATGCCGCGCGGGCTGACGCCGAAATGGCTGTAGAAGCGGCGATCCTCGGTGGCGACGACGGCGTTGACGAGGTGCGGCGAGGCGGTGTCGGGGGTGATCTGGCCGCCGAACTGCTCGCCGCGCCAGGCGAAGACGTGGGCGTCGCGGTCGAGCATGGTGACCGAGCCGCGGGCGCGGCCGTCGACCAGATCGGAGGCCGGCGGCAGCTGCGTGGCGAACCAAGCCGCGCCGCCGATCACCACGACGGCGCCAAAGGCGGCGAGGCGCCAGGAAATCCCCCAGACGAGCCGCGTGAGAAAGCCGACGAGGCCGGTGATCGCGCGCAGAATCGGGTTCTTCGGGCCCTGCCGGACGCGGCGCTGGCGCTTCGGCTTCGGCGGCTGCTTCGGCGCCGCAGGCTTCGCCGCCTTCGGCGGATAACGCCGTTCCGCCACCAGGGGTGGCCGCTTTCTTCCGTTGCCGCTCATCTCTGCCTTATCTGCCCGCGTGTTCTTGGCCTGGCACCATATCCGAGCCGAAAGGGAATGTGGAGCGCCGATGGCCGGCACTGGCGGAGGCCGGCCCGCGACCAGGTTTGCCTAATTTTTCATCACTTGCACCGAAATGTGCAAGAAATGTGCAGAATGTCGTGCTGCGGCGCAGAAAGGCCGGCTGCTTTCCTTGAGTCGCTTCGCCGCAGGTCTCCTCATGCCGCCCATGGCAACAGCGCGGGGATGCCCGGCGCCAGGCAAGGGGAAGAACGTGAAACTGATCATTGCAGCGATCAAGCCGTTCAAGCTCGAGGAGGTGCGCGAAGCGCTCACCGCCATCGGCGTGCGCGGCATGATGGTGACCGAGATCAAGGGCTTCGGCACGCAGTCCGGTCACACCGAGATCTACCGCGGCGCCGAATACGCGGTGAACTTCGTGCCGAAGGTGAAGCTGGAGATCGTGGTGAGCACCGCGATGGCCGACCAGGTGGTCGAGACGATCCAGAGCACCGCGGCGACAGGCAAGATCGGCGACGGCAAGATCTTCGTAATCGACGTGAGCCAGGCGGTGCGGGTGCGCACCGGCGAGACCGGCGAGGACGCGATCTGAACGGGCGCTTGGGAAGAATGGGAAACGACATGAAGAAGCTGACGCAACTCTCGGGCCTGACCGTCGCACTGGCGGCGCTCTCGGCCCTTCCGGCCATCGCGCAGACGGCCACGGTCGAGGCGGCGGAGACAGCCGCCGAAATGGCCCCGGTCGTCGACAAGGGCGACGTGGCCTGGATGATGACCTCGAGCCTCCTGGTGCTGTTCATGATCATCCCGGGTCTGTCGCTGTTCTACGGCGGCCTGGTGCGGACCAAGAACATGCTCTCGGTCCTGATGCAGTGCACGCTGATCACCGCCGTGATGATGGTGATCTGGGTCTTCTACGGCTATTCCTTCGCCTTCGGCGGCGGCACGAGCGCGTTCTGGGGCGGCACCGCGAAGATGTTCCTCGCGGGAGTGACGCTCGACAGCACGGCGGCCACCTTCACCGAGGGCGTGGAGCTGCCCGAATACGTCTTCATCGCCTTCCAGATGACCTTCGCGGCGATCACCCCGGCGCTGATCGTCGGCGGCTTCGCAGAGCGGATGAAGTTCGGCGCGGTGCTGCTCTTCATGGTCCTCTGGGGCACGTTCTCTTACTTCCCGATCGCGCACATGGTCTGGGACGGCGCCGGGCTGATCTTCAACTGGAGCGCCATCGACTTCGCCGGCGGCACCGTGGTGCACATCAACGCCGGGATCGCCGCACTGGTGGCGGCGATCGTGCTCGGCCCGCGGGTCGGCTACGGCAAGGAGAACATGGCGCCGCATTCGATGACCCTGACCATGGTCGGTGCGGCGATGCTCTGGGTCGGCTGGTTCGGCTTCAACGCCGGCTCCAACCTCGAGGCGACGGCGGGCGCGACGCTGGCGATGATCAACACCTTCGTCGCCACTGCGGGCGCGATCCTCGGCTGGTGCCTGGTCGAAGCGCTCACCCGCGGCAAGGCCTCGATGCTGGGCGCGGCCTCGGGCATGGTCGCGGGCCTCGTGGCGATCACCCCGGCCTGCGGCACGACCGGGCCGGTGGGCGCGATCCTGCTTGGCTTCGTCGCGTCGATCGCCTGCTACTACTTCGTGACCGCGGTGAAGCACAAGCTCGGCTATGACGACAGCCTCGACGTCTTCGGCGTGCACGGGATCGGCGGCATCGTCGGCGCCATCGGCACCGGCATCCTCTGCGCGCCGTCGCTCGGCGGCACCGGCTTCGTCGTCGAGGCGGGCACCATGGGCGCCCAGGTCGCGGCCCAGTTCAAGGGCGTGGTGGTCACGATCATCTGGTCGGGCGTCGTCTCGCTGGTCGCGCTCTACATCGTCAAGGCGATCATCGGTTTGCGCGTCGACTCCGACAGCGAGCGCCAGGGCCTCGACCAGACCGCGCACGGCGAGAGCGCCTACAACTACTGAATTGCGAGTGCCAAGGTGGGAACCGGCGGGCCTTCGGGTCCGCCGGTTTCGTCTTGTCACGGAATGGGCGAGATCTCAGACGCCGGCCTCAGCGATGGCGCCGGCGAGGATCGGCACCGTCGTCGCGTTCAGCCCGGCGATGTTGATGCGGCTGTCGCCGACCATGTAGATGCCGTGCCTGGTGCGCATCGCTTCGACCTGCTCCGGCGTGGCGCCGAGGCGCGAGAACATGCCGCGATGGGCGGCGACGAAGCCGAAGCGGTCGGAGCCGGTGGCCTTGCGGAGCTCGGAGGCCAGCGTCTCGCGCAGTTTCAGCATGCCGAGGCGGGTCGCTTCGAGCTCGGCCTCCCAGTCGGCGCGGAGAGCGGGGTCGGTGAGGATCATCGACACCAGCCGGGCGCCGTGGTCTGGCGGGAACGAGAAGTTCTGGCGGTTGAGGAAGGCGAGGTTGGCCTGGGCCAGCCCTTGCGTCTTGGCGTCGGGCGCGATGGCGATCAGGAGCCCGGTGCGCTCGCGGTAGATGCCGAAGTTCTTCGAGCAGGAAGCGGCGACGAGCAGCTCGGGCAAGCGCTGGGCTAGCAGCCGCGTCGGCGCGGCGTCGGCCTCGAGCCCGTCGCCGAAGCCCTGGTAGGCGAGATCGACGAGCGTGTTGGCGCCGGCTTTCAGGAGCACGTCGGCGATCTCGGCCCATTGCCCCATGTTCGGGTTTGCCCCGGTGGGGTTGTGGCAGCAGCCGTGCAGCAGCACCACGTCGCCCGGCTTGGCTTCGGCGAGGTCGGCCATCATGCCGTCAAAGTCGAGGCCGCGGGTGGTTTCGTCGAAATAGCGGTAGTTCCTGGTCGGGATGCCGAGGAACTTCACGATGGAGTTGTGGTTGGGCCAGGTTGGATCCGAGAGCCAGACGGTGGCGCCGGGGGCGGCAATCTTCACCATCTCCAGTGCCTGGCGGATCGCCCCGGTGCCGCCCGGCTGGGCGGCGAAGGCGATGCGGTCCTCGGCCACCGCACCGGCCAGGATGAGCTTCGATAGCGCCAGGCCGAAGGCCGGGTCGCCGGCGAGCCCGGTATAGGCCTTGGTGGTCTCGCTCTCCCAGAGCTGCTTCTCGGCGGCCTTGATCGCGCGCATCACCGGGGTCACGCCCTCAGCGTTCCGGTAGACGCCCACCCCGAGGTCGATCTTGTCGTCCCGCGGGTCCTCGCGGAACATCTGCATCAGCATCAGGATCTTATCGGCGGGCTGGGCTTTGAGGTTGGTCAGCATCAGGCTTTCCCGGTTGCAACTTTCAGGTCGTTGTACATGCCCCACTCGGCCCAGGAGCCGTCGTAGAGCGCGTGGCGGCGGCCGAGGACCTCGAGCGCGAGCGAGAGGATCGCGGCGGTGACGCCGGAGCCGCAGGTGGTGATGACAGGCTTTCTCGGGTCGACGCCGGCTGCGGCGAAGGCCTTTTCCAGCTCCTCGGGCGATTTCATCGTGCCGTTTTCGTTCAGGAGCGTGGCGTAATGCAGGTTCTTCGCGCCCGGGATGTGACCGGAGCGCAGCCCCTGGCGCGGCTCGGGCTCGGCGCCCTCGAAGCGGCTGGGGGATCGGGCGTCGACGATCTCCCAGTCGCCGAGCTTGGCGGCGGCGGCGACCTGGGTCACGTCCTTCACAAGGTGGTTCTGGCGGCTCACGGTCATGTGGCGGTCGCGGACAATCGGCGGCAGGTCCTCCACCTCGCGGCCCTCGGCGCGCCATTTCGGGAAGCCGCCGTCGAGCACGGCGACGTCCAGCTTGCCCATCAGGCGGAAGAGCCACCAGACGCGGGCCGCCGAGAAGAGACCGGCGCCGTCGTAGACGACGACCTGGTGGCCGTCGCCGACGCCCATAGCGCGCAGGCGGGACACGAACTTCTCCGGCGTCGGCACCATGTGCGGAAGCTCGGACCGGAGGTCGGCGATCTCGTCGATGTCGAAGAAGCGGGCGCCGGGGATATGGGCCTCGGCGTATTCCGACTTCGGATTTCGATTCTTGTCGGACAGGTACCAGGAGGCATCGAGGACGCGCAGGTCGGGGTCCTTCAGATGCGCCGCGAGCCAGGCGGTCGAGACCAGCGTTCGGGGGTCTTCGTAGGGCATCGGGCGCTCCCTCGGGATCGGGTCAGCCTTACGCGGGCGCGCCGCGCGAGGCAAGGCGGGGCGTTGCACTCGGGCGCGCATCGCGTCTTGATGGGGCGAGCGAGGGAGGCCGGCGATGCGCAACGAGGCGGCGGTGTGGCAGCGGGTGGAGGAACATGCGCCGGACCTGATCGGGCTTTCCGACCGGGTCTGGGGAATGCCGGAGACGCTTTACGCCGAGTACCGCTCGGCCGCCGAGCACGCGGCGATGTTGAGGGCGAAGGGGTTCCGGGTGGCCGAGGGCCTGGCCGGGATCCCGACCGCGGTCACGGGCGAGGCCGGCGAGGGCGGGCCGGTGATCGCGATCCTCGGCGAGTACGACGCGCTGCCGGGGCTCTCCCAGGTGGCCGGCATCGCCGCGCCCAGGGAGCTGGAACCGGGCGGCAACGGCCACGGCTGCGGCCACAACCTCCTTGGGGCGGCCTCGCTTCTGGCCGCCTGCGCGGTGAAGGATTGGCTCGAGGCGACCGGCACTCCGGGAAGGGTGCGCTACTACGGCTGCCCGGCCGAGGAGGGGGGTGCGGCCAAGACCTTCATGGTGCGCGACGGCGCCTTCGACGACGTCGCCGCCGCGGTGACCTGGCACCCCGCTGCGATGACGCGGGTCGACGAGCCT
>JBFKAV010000161.1:0-7580 GCA_041621405.1 Paracoccaceae bacterium | reverse complement strand
GAGGTCACGCCGGTCCGCATTCACATGTTGAACACCGGCGAGGTGGCGGTGGCCGAGGTGCAGACCCCGGGCGGCCGCGTCAGGTATGACGGTACGGCCGGGATCGACGGCGTGCCGGGCAGCCATGCCGCCGTGCCGCTGATGTTCCAGAACATCGCCGGCTCGATGTGCGGGGCACTTCTGCCCTCGGGCAATGCGGTCGACGTGATCGAAGGCGTCGAGTGCACGCTGATCGACAACGGCATGCCCTGCGTGGTGATGCGCGCCGCGGACCTCGGCATCGCCGGCACCGAGACCCGCGAGGTGCTCGACGCCGACGCCGCGCTGAAGGCACGGCTCGAGGCGATCCGGCTCAAGGCCGGGCCGATGATGCACCTCGGCGACGTCACCGAGAAGAGCGTGCCGAAGATGACGCTGGTGTCGCCGCCAGCGCAGGGCGGAACCGTCAGCACCCGCTCCTTCATCCCGCACCGCTGCCACGCCACCATCGGCGTCTTCGCCGCGGTCAGCGTGGCGACCGCCTGCACGCTTCCTGGCTCGCCCGCCGTCGCCCTGGCGGCCCTACCCACGAACGGCCAATTCCGCATCGAGCACCCGACCGGCGCCGCCGAGGTACTGATCGAGCAGGACGCCGAAGGCCGTGTCACCGCCGCCGGCACGCTCCGCACCGCGCGAAAGCTTTTCGACGGGCGCGTCTTCCCGCGCTGAGCGACCTATTCCCGTCCGCGCCGGTCCGGCTATAACGGAAAGCGCGCAGTCAGCGCCGAAACGCCATCGTCCCGTCCCCCGAACGGTCGGCCGACCGAAGGGGCGGACTTGGGCGCCGGGGGGCCGCGCATGTCCTCGGGGGAGAGGGTAGGGATGCTCGAGACGATCTTCGGCGCGCTCTTCGGCCTGCTGAGCTCGCCCACGATGATGGGGCTCATGCTCCTCGCCGTGATCTTCGGCATCCTCGTCGGCGTCACTCCGGGCATCGGCGGCAAGCTCTCGATCGCGATGGCGATCCCCTTCATCTACGGCATGGACATGGTCGCGGGCGCGGTGTTCCTGCTGACCATGCACGCGGTCAACGGCACCTCGGGCCAGATCGCCTCGATCATGTTCGGCATCCCCGGCGACGGCGACGACGCGGCCACAGTGCTCGACGGCTATCCGCTTGCCAAGCAGGGCCAGGCGGCGCGCGCGCTCGGCGCGTCGATCACTGCCTCGGGCGTGGGCGGCATGATCGGCGCGGTTGTCTTCGCGATCCTGATCCCGGTCCTGAAGCCCGTCGTACTCAGCTTCAGCCCGGCCGAGTTCTTCCTGATCGCGCTTCTCGGCATCACCTTCATCGCCTTTCTCGCAAGCGGCCCGAACATGGTGAAGGGCCTCATCGTCGGCGCCTGGGGGCTGATGCTGTCGACCGTCGGTATGGACCCCTTCACCGGCATCGCCCGCTACTCGGGCGACATCCTGATCCTCTGGGACGGGGTCAGCCTCGTCACCGCCGTCCTGGCGATGTTCGCGGTTCCCGAGATGCTCAGCCTCGGCACCCGCGGCACCGCGATTGCCGGCACCCCGCGCGCCAGCGACACCTTTTCCTACCGCCAGCTCCTCTCCGGAGTCCTCGAGGTGCCGCGGCACTGGTGGCTGGCGCTCCGCACCTCGGTGATCGGCGCCGTCGTGGGGATGATCCCGGGCCTCGGCGGCTCGGCGGCGGCCTGGCTCTGCTACGGCCACGCGGTGCAGAGCTCGAAGACGCCTGAGCGCTTCGGCAAGGGTGCGATCGAGGGCGTGATCGCACCGGAGACCGCATCGAACGCAAAGGAGGGCGGCTCGCTCCTGCCGACGCTCTTCTTCGGGATCCCCGGCTCCTCGGGGATGGCGATCCTGCTCGGCGCCTTCATCATCCTCGGGATCCAGCCGGGGCCGAACATGATGGTGGCGCATCTCGACGTGGTCTGGTCGCTGATCTGGGCGCTCGTCGTCGGCAACCTGATGGCGGTGACGATCCTCCTGGTGATCTGCCGCTGGGTCACGGTGCTCACCTTCGTCAACGGCCGGCTCCTCGTGCCCTTCATCTTCGTCTTCATCGCGCTCGGCTGCTTCCTCGCCGAGTTCAACTGGCAGAACCTGGTGATCCTGGTCCTGTTCAGCGCGCTCGGCTATGCGCTGATGCGGGCGAACTGGCCCCGCGCGCCCTTCGTGATCGGGCTGATCCTCGGCAGCACCGCCGAAGTGTCGCTGAACCAGGCATTGAAGATCTGGGGCTACGGCTTCTTCCTGCGCCCCGTCTCGCTGGTGCTGATCGCCATGATCATTGCCATCGTCGCCTACGCGATCTGGCGCGCCGGACGCCCGCGCGCCGGCGAGTTCCGGAAGGAGGCGTGAGATGAACCGCTTCACCACCTGGGTCACGCTCGCCATGCTCGCGATCTTCGCGACCATGGTCGTCATTGCCTGGGGCTACCCGCCGCGGGCGCGGTTCATGCCCTTCGTAGTGGGACTGCCGGCGATCGGCCTCTGCCTCCTGCAGCTCGTCCTCGACCTCGGCGCCGCGCGGCGCGAGCGGCTGGGCGAGGGCCCCGCGCCGCTCGAGGAGGAGGAGTTCGGCCGCCACACCGCCTGGGCCGAGCTTCGCACCTGGGCCTACTTCGTCGCCTTCATCGGCGCCGTGCTCGCCTTCGGCTTCGTCGTCGCCGCGCCGGTCCTGATCCTGGTCTACCTCTGGCGCGAGGCGCAGGTGCGCCCGCTGATCGCGGCCGGCGCGGCGGCGGTGTTCACGCTCGTCATGCACCTGATGTTCGAACGGCTGCTCGGATTCGTCCTGCATCCCGGGTTCTGGCCGCTGTTCTGAGACGCGGTTCCGCAGGGCGGAAAGAGGTTCCGTTTCCGGGTGAAATCCGGGCCTGCCCGGCTACCGTTCGCTTGCGGAGGCTGAGGCGATGGCGGGCGTAGGCGGGAGGATCGAGGATTTCCGGCTGCTGAAGGGAGTGGGGTGCTTCGTGGCCGACGCCCTGCCCAAGGTCTGCCTGCATGCCGCCTTCCTGCGCTCGGCCCAAGCCTCCGCCAGGCTCACTCGGCTCGACGCGGCGCCGGCGCGGGCGATGCCCGGCGTCGTGCTCGTGCTGACGGCTGCCGATCTCGCCGCTTCGGGGCCCGTCGCGCTGCCGCCGGAGCCGGTGCCGGGCGGGGACGGCGCGCCGCTTCCCGGCATCCCGCTCCTGTGCGGCGGTGAGGTCCGACACCTGGGCGAGCCGCTCGCCCTGATCGTCGCCGAGAGCCGCGCAGCAGCCCTCGATGCCGCCGAGGCGGTGGAGCTTGATCTCGAGGACCGGCCGGTCAACGTCGGCGTCGCCTTCCGGACGCAGCGCGGCGATGCCCAGACCGCCCGCGCGGCGCTCGCCGCCTCGACGCATCGGGTGACCGTCGAGGTGTACATTCCCCGCATCTCCGCCGTGCCCCTGGAGACCCGCGGCGCCGTTGCGATTCCCGCGGGCGACGGGCTCGTGCTGCACACCAGCACCCAAAATCCCTTCGCCATCCGGCGCGCGTTGGCCGCACTCTTCGGCTGGCCGGAGCAGAACCTGCGTGTGCTTGCCCCCGACGTCGGCGGCTCGTTCGGGCAGAAGGGCGTCCTCAGCCGCGAGGAGGCGCTGGTGGCCCTTGCCGCTCGGCGTCTCGGCCGACCGGTAGCCTGGGTCGCCTCGCGCAGCGAAGCCTTCCTCGCCGACCACCAGGGCCGCGGTGTCGCCGGCCGCCTCACGCTGGGACTCGACGCGATGCTCCGCTTCACCGCCGTCGAAGCGGAGTTCGAGATCGATGTCGGCGCCTATCCAGGCCGCGGCGCCTTCGGCCTGGTCCACAACGCGGCCGGGATCACCGGGCCCTACCGCATCCCGGTGGCGGCCGTCGAGATCACCGGGCGACTCTCGGCCCGCGCCCCGCTCGCGCCCTACCGGGGCAATGGCCGGCCGGAGGCCACTCTTGCGATAGAGCGGGCCGTCGATGCCGCGGCGCGCACGCTCGGGGCCAACCCGGTGGAGCTCCGCCGCCGCAACCTGCTCGAACCGGCCGAGCTGCCGCACCGCACCGCGCTGGGCTTCCCGCTCGATTGCGGAAATTATCCACGGGTGCTGGAGGCGGCGGCGCGCGGCGCGAGCCCGGAGGCGCGGGCGGCGCGGCGCCGGGAGGCCGAGGCACGCGGGCGGCTCTATGGCTTCGGCTTCGCACTTTCGCTGGAATCCGCCGCCGGCCCGGTGCGGGGGCCAAGGCCCGACCGGGCACGGGTCACCGCCCTGGCCGACGGGCGGGTGCGTCTCGCGGCCGGGGCGATGTCGACAGGCCAAGGGCACGAGACGGCGCTCACGCGGATGGCGGGGGCCACCCTCGGCTTGCCGCCCGAGTGCTTCGACTACGTCAACGGTGACACTGCCGCCACCGCGGAAGGCCGCGGCATCGGCGGCTCCTCGGGGCTCTCGGTCGGCGGCGCGGCGATGCAGG
Source organism: Paracoccaceae bacterium (assembly GCA_041621405.1). GTDB lineage: Bacteria > Pseudomonadota > Alphaproteobacteria > Rhodobacterales > Rhodobacteraceae > JBFKAV01. The sequence continues at coordinate 3,098 of JBFKAV010000161.1, read as the reverse complement.
TGGCGTTGGAGCGGTTCCTCGACTCGGCCCGCGCCCGTGCCGCCGTGCATCTCCGCGCCGCGCCGGAAGAGCTTGCCTACGAGGCCGGCGTCTTCGCCGCTCACGGCAGCAACCTGACGCGGTCGCTCGCCGAGATCGCCGCCGCCGAGGGCGGCTCGCTCAGCTTCGAGGCCGAGTTCCGCCCCGAGGCCGCGACCTTCCCGAACGGCGCCCATCTCTGCGAGCTGGAGATCGACCCCGAGACCGGAGCGGTCGCGGTCACCCGCTCCCACGCGGTAGTGGACGTAGGCCGGGTGCTCAACCCCGACCTGGTCGAAGGCCAGCTCATGGGCGGCATCGCCATGGGCCTCGCCCAGGCGCTGGGCGAGGCGATGGTCCACGACGCCGCGGGCCAGGTGCTGAGCGGATCGCTGATGGACTACCGGCTGATCCGGGCGGAGGACGCGCCCAGGCCCGAGCTCGCCTTCGTCGAGGTGCCGACCGCGCTCAATCCGCTCGGCACCAAGGGCGTGGGCGAGGCCGGCACGGTCGGAGCGCTCGCGGCGGCGATGTCGGCCTTGAGCGATGCCCTCGCCTCGGCCGGGGTCGAGACGTTCCAGATGCCCGCGACGCCGCTCCGGGTCTGGCAGGCGCTCGCGGCGGCGCGGGGTCGGGGGTGAGCGGCGCGGCCCTTGGCCAGGCGTTGCGTGTTGTTCCGCCATGCGGACCGCCGTCCCATTGACCGCGACGCTTCGCGCTTCTTACGCTACGATGGGAGAGCCGGCTCCGCGCCGCAGTGGGCGCGGACCGCGGCAGGGCGCCGCCACGTCGATGCGGCTTGCCCGGTGGTGCCGGGGGAGGGCGCCGTCAGACAAGGGAGGAAGACAATGCGGAGAGGCTTTTTGAAAGGCATCGTCGCCTCGGCGGCGGTGGCGCTGGTCCCGGGAACCACGGCCCAGGCGCAGGACGCGGCCGAGTTCTACAAGGACAACGTGATCCAGTGGATCGTGCCCTACAACCCGGGCGGCGGCTACGACGAATACAGCCGCTCGATCGCGCCCTATCTCGAGAAATACACCGGGGCCCGGGTCGACATCGTGAACCAGCCCGGCGCCGGCGGCATGAAGGGCGCCAACGAGATCTTCAACGCGCCGGCCGACGGCCTGACGATCGGCATCATCAACGGCTCGGCGATGGTGACGAACCAGCTCTCCGAGATCGAGGGCGCCACCTACAGGATCGGCCAGTACAGCTATCTCGGCCGTATCGTGGCCGACCTCCGGGTGCTCGTGGTTGGCACCCAGACCCCCTTCATGAGCTTCGAGGACATGCAGAACGCCGGCGAAGACATCGTCGTCGGCGCCACCGGCCTCGGCGGCTCCACCTACGTGGATGCGGTGATCACCGGCCCGGCCTTCGGCGTTCCGCAGAAGATCGTGCACGGCTTCGACAACTCCTCCGACATCCGCCAGGCAATGCTCCGGGGCGACGTCCAGGCGATGTGGGGCTCGCTCGGCTCTGCGCTGCAGGGCGTGCAGGACGGCGACCACCGGATCGTCGTGCAGAGCGACCGGGTGCGCTCGCCGCTCGTGCCCGACGTGCCGTCGATCTTCGAGTTCATCGAAGGCCGCGAGAACGCCGCCGAGATCGGCCCGATCATGGACGCCTGGGACGCGCTTAACGCCGTCGGCCGCCCGGTCGCCGGGCCGCCGGGGATCCCGGAGGACCGCCTCGCCTTCCTGCGCGACGCCTTCCGTCAGGCGATGGAAGACCCCGAGTTCGTGCAGATGATGGCCGAGGCGGAGCGCGAGCTCGCCTATCTCTCGGGCGAGGACATGCTCAACGTCGCCAAGGCGGCGACCGAGCTCACGCCCGAGGTGAAGGAGGTCATCGTCAAGGCGATCCGCGGCGAGATCTGAACTATCGCCCGGGGGCGGCCGGACGGCCGCCCCGTCCCCGCGTCTCGGCATCCCGCACCGATAGGCGACCCAGATGACGATCCTCGAGGGGCTGACGAGCGGCTTCCTGCAATCGGTCAGCCTCGACGTCCTGCCCTATCTCTTCGTCGGCTCGATGTTCGGGCTTATCATCGGCATCATCCCCGGCCTCTCGGGGCATTTCGCCATGGCGATGGCGGTGACCTTCCTCTACACGATGGAGCCGGCCACCGGGATTGCCTTCATCCTCAGCGCCCACGCCACGGTCAGCCAGGGCGGCGGCCTCACTGCGATCCTGTTCTCCACCCCGGGCACCGGCCAGAACGCCGCCACGCTCTTCGACGGCCCGGCGCTGCGCGACAAGGGGCAGGCCGGCGTCGCGGTCGGCGCCGCCATGGCCTCCTGCGCCTTCGGCGCGATGTTCGGCGCGCTGGTCCTGACCGCGCTGATCCCGGTGCTGCGCGAGGTGGTGCTGTTCTTCGGCCCGCCGGAGATCGTGATGCTCGCCTTCCTCGCGCTCACTTTCGTTGCGGTGCTCGGCCGCGAGGACATGATCCGCTCGATGATCGCGGCGCTCGCCGGGCTCCTGCTCGCGATGATCGGGCTCGACAACGTGACCAACACCGAGCGCTTCACCATGGGAATCCTGTCCTTGTCGGACGGGCTCAACCTGGTGCCGGTGATCCTCGGCCTCTTTGCCGTGGCCGAGATGTTCGACCTCTGGGCCACCGGCGGGTCGCTGGCGCGCAATGCCGAGGGCGTGCTTTCCACGCGGGAGACCCAGCGGCAGATCTTCCAAGGTGTGCGGATAACCTTGAAGCACTGGTGGCTGGTGCTGCGCTGCTCGGCGATCGGTACCACGATCGGGCTCATCCCCGGCCTCGGCTCGGCGGCCGCCTCGTTCATCGCCTACGGCCACGCCAAGCAGACCTCGAAGGACAAGGAGAGCTTCGGCAAGGGCAACATCGAGGGCGTGATCGGCCCGGAATCGGCCAACGACGCGGTCGAGGGCGGTGCGGTCGCCTCGACCATCGCCTTCGGCATCCCGGGGTCGTCGTCGATGGCGATCCTTCTCTCGGGCTTCTTCATCCTCGGGCTGGAGACGGGCCCGAGGATGCTGAACCAGAACCTCGACATCGTCTTCGTGATGATCTTCACCATCATCATCGGCAACCTCTTCGG
>JBFKAV010000160.1:0-7731 GCA_041621405.1 Paracoccaceae bacterium | reverse complement strand
TCACGCCCTGGCGCTGCACTGGGCAAACGATCCGGTGGGCCAGATCGTGCAGTGCCGCCGCGCGCTTCGGCCCGACGGCCTGTTCCTGGGCGTCCTCCTCGGCGGCCGCACGCTCCACGAGCTCCGCGCCAGCCTCGCCGAAGCCGAGGCCCGTCTCACCGGCGGGCTGTCACCGCGCGTCCTTCCGATGGGCGAGATCCGCGATCTCGGCGCGCTTCTGCAGCGCGCTGGCCTGGCGCTGGCGGTGGCCGACAGCCACCCACGAACCGCCACCTACGCCTCCCCGCTCCACCTGATGCGCGACCTGCGCGCCATGGGCGAGACCAGCGCGCTGGCCGGCCGCCGCCGTGGCTTCGCGCGAAAGGCGCTTTTCGTCGAGGCCGCGCGGCTCTACGTCGAGGCCCACGGCACGCCCGACGGCCGCGTTCCGGCCACGTTCGAGATGATTTTCCTCACCGGCTGGGCCCCCGACCCGTCGCAGCCCCGGCCCCTGCGCCCCGGCTCGGCCGCGCGCCGCCTTGCGGAGGCGCTTGGCACCAGCGAGCGCAGCGCTGGCGAGAAACCGGGCTGAGGCGCGCTCAGGCGGCCGCGAGCGGCGGCTCTTTCAGTGCGTCGAGGAAGGCCCGGCTCCACCAGTGCACGTCGGTCGCCAAGAGATCGGCCATCAGCGCCTTATGCCGGCGCCGTCGCTCGTCCGTCGGCATCGACAGCGCGGTCAGCATCGCCGCAGAGACCTCCTCGGTGTTGTGCGGATTGACGATCAGCGCCTCGTCCATCTGCTCGGCCGCCCCGGCGAACTGCGACAGGATCAGGACGCCCGGGTCCCCGGGGTCCTGCGCCGCCACGAACTCCTTCGCCACCAGGTTCATCCCGTCCATGAGCGGCGTCACCAGCCCCACCTGCGCCGCCCGGTAGAGCCCCGCCAGCCTCTCGCGCCGCACCGAACGGTGGATGTAACGGATCGGCTCCCAGGCAAGGTCAGAATAGGCGCCATTGATCCGCCCGGCCAGGGTCTCGGTCTCGTCCCGGATGACGTCGTAGGCCTTCACGCCCTCCCGCGTGGGCGGCGAGATCTGCAGCAGCGAGACGTGCCGGTGCCAGTCCTCGTGCTTGCCGAGGAAGGTCTGGAAGGCCCGGAATCGCTGCGGGATCCCCTTGGAGTAGTCCAGCCGGTCCACCCCGATTATCAGTGCCCTGTTGGCCTTCACGATGCCCTGCGGCAGCTTGCCGAATTCCGCCTCCGCCAGCGCCCGGAACTCGGCGGCGTCGATCGAGATCGGGAAGACGCCGAGCCGGACCGCCTTGTCGCGCAGCCGCATCCCGTCCTCGCCAAGGGGCTCGGCCTCGACCATCGCGGTCAGGCTCGCCCGGAACTTGCGCACGTCGCGGTGGCTCTGCAGGCCGACGAGGTCGTAGTGCATCAGCCATTCGCAGGTCTCCGCGCCGTTCGGCAGCGCGTCCATCTCGAAGGGTGCGGGAAACGGCGTGTGTAGGAAGAAGCCGATCCGGTTCTTCGCTCCCAGCACCCTGAGCTCGTGGGCCAGTGGGATCAGGTGGAAATCGTGCACCCAGACCAGGTCGTCGGGCCTGAGCTCGCGGTGGAGCATCCGCGCGATGCGGCGGTTCACGGCCTTGTAGGCCGCGAGGTCGCCTTCCGCGATCTCCATCAGGTCGGCGCGGGCGTGCAGGATCGGCCAGAGCACCGAGTTGGAATGGCCGGCGTAATAGCCCTGCGTTTCCGCCTCGGTCAGCTCGAAGGCCAGCCGCCGGAACGCCCCGCCGGGGATCTCGCGCAGGGCGTCGCCCGGCTCGGCCACCTCCTCGCCGCTGGAGCCGACCCAGAGCCCGCCGGTCTCGGCCAGCACGTCTGCCAGCGCCACCACCAGCCCGCCCGAAGACGCGTCGCCGAGCGGGATCCGGTTCGAGACGCAGATCAGCCGCGGCATCGCCTCATCCCTCCCCGAGCGCGCGGGCGAGCCAGTCCAGAACCGCGCCGGGGCTTTCCAGCCGGTGCGGCGCCGTGCTTTCGCCTTCGCCCACCTTCACTGCCACGCCGCCCTTGCCGGCAACCCAGGCCAGCGCCGGCTCGTCGGTCGCGTCGTCGCCGAGGTAGACCGGCCGCCGCCCCGCGAAGGGCGGCGCCCGCATCGCCTCGGCCAGGGCCACGTCCTTCGCCGCCCCCTTGGGCTTCAGCTCGAAGGCCATCTTCGCAGGCTGCAGCACGAAGGCCGGAAAGGCCGCCGCCAGCGCCTCGGCGAAGCCCCGGGCCAGGGCTTCCCGCTCCGGCGCGGCCCGGAAATGCAGCGCCGCCCCGCGCGACTTGATCTCGGCCAGCAATCCCTCCGCCTCGGCGATCCGCCGCACCTCGGCCTGCAGCTCCCGAAGCCCCTCCGGCAAGGGCAGCGCCGGCGCCCCGCGCCGCTCGGCGCCGTGGCTGCCTATGAGCACACCGGGAAAGCCGTCGAGAAACCGCTCCAGATCTGCCAGCATCCGCCCCGAGACCACCGCCACCGCCCCCTCCGCCGACGCGTGCAGCTGCGCCAGCATCGCCGACAGCCCGTCCGGCACCACGATCGCGTCGGGCGTGGGCGCGATCTCCACCAGAGTGCCGTCGAAATCGACGAACAGCGCGTCTCGGGCCAGTTCGAGCGCCGGTGGCTGCCCGGCCCGCGTCATGTCGGTCATCGTCCGCCTTCCGTGGCTTGGACCACTGGTCTCGCCCATTTGACCCCGGAACAAAACCCTATATCTCCCGACGGGACCCATGAACGACCGCACCGCGCCAGGACCGGACCCGATGCCCGACACCGAAACCACGCCCGAGGCGCACGCCGCGCACCTGCCGCCCGACCATCCCCGGCTCCCGGCCGAGAAGGTGGGCGTCCTCGTTGCCAACCTCGGCACGCCCGATGGCACCGACTACTGGTCGATGCGCCGCTACCTGAACGAATTCCTGTCCGACCGCCGGGTGATCGACTACTCGCCGCTCTTCTGGCAGCCGCTTCTGCAACTGGTGATCCTCTCGAAGCGCCCCTTCACATCGGGCGCAAACTACAAATCGATCTGGAACGAGGAGGCGGACGAAAGCCCGCTGATGACGATCACCAAGGCGCAGACCGCGAAGCTCGCCGCTGCCCTCGAGGCCCGCCACGGCAGCCGAGTTAGGGTCGATTTCTGCATGCGCTACGGCAATCCCTCGACCCGTTCCAAGGTCCGCGCCATGGTCGAGGCCGGCTGCCGGAAGATCCTCTTCTTCCCGCTCTACCCGCAGTATGCCGGCGCCACCACCGCCACCGCCAACGACGCGTTCTTCCGCGCGCTCGGGGCCGAGAAATGGCAGCCCTCCGCGCGCACCGTCCCCGCCTATTTCGACCATGCCGCCTACATCGAGGCGCTGGCGGCCTCGGTCGAGCGTGCCTATGCCGGGCTCTCGCAGGAGCCCGACCTGCTGGTCGCCTCCTACCACGGCATGCCCGAGCGCTACCTGCACGAGGGCGACCCCTACCACTGCCAGTGCCAGAAGACGACGCGGCTCCTTCGCGAGCGACTCTGCTGGGAGAAGGACAAGATCCTCACCACCTTCCAGTCGCGCTTCGGCACCGAGGTCTGGCTCCAGCCCTACACCGTCGAGGCGGTGGCCGATCTGGCCAGGCAGGGCAAGAAACGAATCGCGGTCATCGCGCCGGCCTTCTCGGCCGACTGCATCGAGACGCTAGAGGAGATCAACGGCGAGATCCGCGAGGCCTTCGAGCACGCGGGCGGCGAGGAATTCACCTACATCCCCTGCCTCAACGACGACGAGGCGCACATCGCGGCGCTGGTCCAGGTGATCGAGGAAAATCTGGCCGGTTGGCTGGATTAGGGTCGATTCCGGCCAGAAGGCCCCGCATTGAGTGACGAGGATCGCGCCCGTCCCGAGGGTGGGCGCACATCGCGCCCGCCCTGGGGGGGGTCGGGCGCGATCGGGGGCTGACGCCCCGGGATGACGGGTTCAACCGGGCGCCCTCACCCCGCCGGCAACATGACTCCATCGAAGAACGCCGCCAGCTCGCCATGCGCATCGAGTGGCAGCACCTCGGCCACGTACTGGTCCGGCCGCACCACGACCACGCAGCCGCTTGCTCGGTCGATCCCGCGCATCTCGAAGATGTCCTGCCCGGACTTCAGGTCGGGGCAGAACGCCTTCTCGCAGTCCTTGAGCCCATACCGCCCCTTGCGAGGCAGCAGCAGCTCCGGCATTCCCTCAACCGACAGCTCGCGGTGCCCAGCCTGGAACACCGCGCGCACGTCGATCACCGCGTCGATATCGGCCTCGTGCGGCGTGTAGCGTCGCACCGGCGAGTCCGCCGCCCCCGCGAGGTAGTCGCACAAGGCCCGCACCGGCCCCTTGCCGCCGCGGTCTTCTGCACCGGCGAAGGCATAGAGCCGCCAGCGCCCGTCCGCCTTCCCGACGTGGCCAAGATGCATCGGCCTGGCGTCCGCCAGCCGGATCACCGGCGCCGAGTGAAACCGCATTCCGACCGGGAATCCCTCGGCCAGGTGCTGATGCTCGCCGCTTCCGGTCAGGATCGACGGCCGATACCGCGTCGCCGTGCCGGCGGTGAATCGCCCGTGCTGCACGAAATAGTCCTGGAACTCAGCCGGATCGACTCCCTCGGCCTCCGCCGAGGTCTTCGGCGGCGCGCTGAACATCTTCGCGAACTCGCGGTCAAAGTCGATCAGCTCCTTGGCGATCGCCTGCCGCTCTGCCGAGTAGGTGGCAAGCAGCGCCGGGGGCGAGCGCCCCATGAGCACCGCGGCCAGCTTCCAGCCCAGGTTGAAGCCGTCCTGCATCGACACGTTCATGCCTTGCCCGGCTTTCGGGCTGTGGGTGTGGCAGGCGTCGCCCGCGATGAACACGCGCGGCGCCCGCGCTTCGCCCTCCGACACGTCGTCGAACCTCGGGCAGAGCCGCTGGCCGATCTCGTAGACCGACCACCAGGCCACCTCCTTCACGTCGAGCATGTACGGGTTGAGCACACGCCGCGCCCTGGCGATCACGTCGTCGACGGTGATCTTCCGCTCCGCGATTCGCTCGCTCTCGGCCAGCTTGTCGAGCTCGATGTAGAGCCGGACCATGTAGCCGCCCTCGCGCGGGATCAGCACGCCGTTGCCGTCGTTCGCCGAGTGGATCGCGACCTTCAGCCGGATGTCGGGAAAGTCGGTCACGGCGAGGATGTCCATCACCCCCCAGGCCTGGTTGGCCGAATCGCCGTGCAAGGGCAGTCCGAGCGACCTGCGCACCATGCTGCGCGCCCCATCGCAGCCCACGACGTAGCGCGCGCTGACCGTTTCCACCTGCCGCTCGTGCCCGGGATCGAGGCGCTCCAGCCGCACCGTTACCGAGAAATCCGCTACGTTAGGGTCGATTTCGAGCCCGACCAGCCGACGCGAGTAGTCGGGCTCCAGCCGCGACGGCGCGTTGCGCATCGTCTCCAGGTAGAAATCGTGCACCCGTGCCTGGTTCAGGATTACGTGCGGGAACTCCGAGAGCCCGTCCTCGACGTCCTGGATCCGGCCGCTGCGGGCGATGTTCCCTGGCCGCTCCGGGTCGGGCTTCCAGAACGCGGTCTCGTTCACCCAATAGGCTTCCTTCGCCACGCGCTCGGCGAAGCCGAAGGCCTGAAACATCTCCATCGTGCGGCAGGCGATGCCGTCGGCCTGCCCGACCTGCAGCGGCCCCGGCTTCTGCTCGACGATCCGGGTCCTGATCGACGGGAAGGCCGCGAGCTGCGCCGCGAGCGTCAAACCCGCCGGCCCGCAGCCGACGATCAGCACATCGACTTCTGCCGGCAGGCCTTCCGAGGTATCTGCGCGGCCCTCGGCGGGCTCCGAGATCGCCGGGTCGCCCGGCCGGAATCCGTTGAGGTGGAACTGCATGGCCGGCTCCCGTCGCTGTCTCGCCGGCAGACTAATCGACGCGACCTGGACTGGCTATCGGCCCTTCGCGCCGGGCAGAGCCTCGGCTGGAAGAGGCGTGTTATGCCCTGTCCCAACTCTTAAGATTCGGTGAACAGCTTTTGGAAAAGAGCACATCGTCAAAGGCTTGACCAAGGATTTCACTGTGAAATGTGGCGGCCTGTACGAGGCAAATGAAAAGGCGGGGCCGAAGCCCCGCCCGCGTTTCTTCCGTCCAACCTGACCGGCGTCAGATCACCAGCACCTGGGTGCCGACGCGCGCCATCTCGTAAAGCTGCTCGATGTGCTCGTTGTAAAGCCCGATGCAGCCGTTCGACGACCGCCGCCCGATCTTCCGCGTGTCGTGCGTGCCGTGGATCCGGTAATACTGCCAGCCCAGGTGCAGCGCCCGCGTGCCGAGCGGGTTGTTGGGCCCCGGCTCGATGTAGTCGGGCCATTCCGGATTGCGCCGCTTCATCGACGGGGTCGGTCGCCAGTCCGGGTTCGGGTCCTTCAGCACCACGCTGGTGCGGCCGCGGCGGGTCAGCTCCTCCGACAGCGGGATCGACGAGGGGTATAGCCGGTAGATCGACGGATCGGCGCCCCAGTAGTGGACGGCCCGCGAGTCGATATCGACGAGGATCGCGCCGTTGCGGGTGTGATCGAAATAGGGCCGCCAATCGCGCGCCCGAAAGCTCGAGATATTGCGCCGCACGCCGCCGGCGATGTCGCTCTCGAACTCGAACGTTCCGGCCTGCTGCGCGAACGCAGGAAGCGCCGACGTGCCGACCGCCAGAGCGGCCGTGCCGAGGAACCGGCGCCGGCTGAGGGGCGAATCACCGTTCATGTCTCAGTCTCCATCCGTCAAACACGCGGGAAGCTATGGCGAATCGGCGCGAGTCGCCAGCACCTGCCGATCAAACCAGCGTTATCACGCCGACGTGTGGCAACCACGCCATTTGAACCGCCTCGTGCTTCGCGCTATGGGTGCGCGCAGAAAACGAGTCGGGCAGGAACTTATCAATTGCGCACCATCCTACTCCTTGCGGCATCGGTTGTCGCCCTTTCTGCCTGCGACCCCGCCGGTCCAGCCATCGGCCCTGACGGGCGCCCGCTGCCGAAGGTCTACCGGATTTCGGCCGCCGAGGCGCCGCGGATCCAGGAGCGCGCGCTCGCCACCGTGAACGCGCTGCGCCAGGCGTCGGGCGCCCAGCCGCTGGTGCTCAGCACCGAGCTCAGCTCAGCCGCCGCGACCCATTCGCGCGACATGGCCCGGCAGAGCCGTCCGTGGCACTTCGGCTCCGACGGCTCGTCGCCGCTCGACCGGGCCGCGCGCGCCGGCTATCGCGGGCGGCTGATCGGCCAGAACATCTCCGAGACCTACGAGACCGAGCTCGAGACCATCGCCGCCTGGATGCAGCAGCCCGACACCCGGGCGGTCATGCTCGACCCGACGGCGCGTGACCTCGGCATCTCCTTCTTCCAGGAGGACACCGGCAAGATCTGGTGGACGCTGGTCACTGGCGGCTGAGGCCTGGCCTACGGGAAGATGTCGATCGGCGTGCCGTCCTCGACCATTGCGTAGATCCACTCGATCTCGCGGTTCTTCACCGAGATGCAGCCCGCGGTCCAGTCGGGGCCCCGCCGGTCGACCCCGCGTCGCGGGCCGCCGTGGATGAAGATGTCGCCGCCGGCCGAAAGCCCCATCGACGATGCGCGCTCGAGGTCGAGCTTGTTAGGGTAGGAGATGCCGAGCGAAAGGTGGAAATCGCTGTCCGGGTTGCGGCGGTCGAT
>JBFKAV010000159.1:0-7789 GCA_041621405.1 Paracoccaceae bacterium | reverse complement strand
GACTTCGGAAAGAACGGCCGCAGCCGCTCCATCTGCTCGTCGCTCAGCCAGAAATGTCCGCTCATCATGCCCCCTCTGCTTCGGGAGCTTGAATCACGCAACCCGGGTCACCTCAAGCTGGTTTATAGGTCCTGACCCTAGAGAACGGCAATTGGTAGCGCATTCCCACGGTGTCGTCATTCAAGGGCCCCTCGCCACCACCCCCCAGCTGTGGGGCGTCAGTAGGTCGCCCGGCCACCTGACAGGTCAAAGACGGCGCCTGTGGTGAAGGAATTCTCTTTCGTGCAGAGCCAGGCGATCATGTTCGCCGCCTCGTCCACCTCGAGGAACCGTCCGCGCGGGATCTTCGAGAGCATGAAGTCGATGTGCGCCTGGCTCATCTGGTCGAAAATCCGCGTCCGCGCGGCTGCCGGCGTCACGCAGTTGACCGCGATGTCCTTGTCCGCATGCTCCTTGCCGAGCGACTTCGTCAGCGCCATCACCGCTGCCTTCGACGCCGAGTAGGCGGCCGCGTTCGGGTTTCCTTCCTTGCCGGCGACGGACGCGATGTTGACCACGCGCCCGTAGCCCTGCCGTTCCATCACGGGCAGGATCGCCCGACAGGTGTGGAAGACGCCGAAGAGGTTGACCTCGACGATCTTGTGAAACTCGGCCACCGGGTAGTCGACGACCCGGCCGTTCGCTCCGGCAATCCCCGCCGAGGCCACGAGCATGTCGATCCGCCCGTGCCGCTCGGCCGCCGCTTCGGCCAGCCGCTGAACCGCGTCTGCATCCGTGACGTCGACCGCAGCGCCCTCGGCCCTCTCGCCGAGCCCGGCCGCGGATTTCGCGGCAAGCTCTCCGTCGACGTCCCACAGAAGGACCGTTGCGCCCGAGGCGTGCATCCGCTTCGCGACCGCAAGGCCGATCCCCTGTGCCCCGCCCGTGACGACGGCCACCTGCCCGCCCATGTCGTACCGGTTCATCGTTCCTCCTACCCCAGCGCCGCGATCACCACGTCGGTCTTCGTCACCAGCGCCACGTTCTGCAGGGCATAGTCGATGCTCGCCCGGTGCCAGTCCGCGTTCATCGTCGAACACCCGTCCTCGGGGATCACCATGACATAGCCCTTGTCGGCCCCGGTCCGCGCCGTGTGCTCGATCGACATGTTGGTCCAGGCCCCGGTTTCGATCAGGATATCCCGGCCCTCGGCCTTGAGGATCGTCTCGAGGTTGGTGCCCTCCCAGGCGGACATGCGCATCTTCTCGACCACGTGGTCGCCGTCGTGCACCTCGGCCCCCGGCGCGGGCTCCGCGCCCCAGGTGCCACGGACGAGCGCGCTGTTGTCGAGAACGCCTTCGAACAGCGGCGCGTTCAATGTCAGCCCCTTCGCGCCGGGAGGCACGACGAAGTGCACGTGGATCACCGGCACCCCGAGTTCGCGACAGCGCCGGGCGAGCCGCGCGACGTTCTCGAGCGCCTTCTGGTCCTTGCAGTGCTGCGGGCTGCCGGAGTCTGCGAAGGCGCCACCTTCCATCACAACGTCATTCTGCATGTCCTGGATGATGAGCGCGCAGCGCCGCGGGTCGAGGCGGAGCTCCTGGCCGCCCTGCGGAGACGCGGCTTCGGCCGGCCGGGCCGAGGCCGGCTGCGATGCCCCCCGCGCCCGCATGAAGGGCTCGTTTCTCGGCCCGACCTTCACCGGGACCGCGTAGACACTCGTCGAGGCGCAGACATAGAGTGTCCGCCAGTCCTCGCCGCCCCAATGGAGGTTGGCGGGGAGTTCCGGGATCGCCACCTTGCCGATCAGGCGCCCCGAGGACGCATAGACCCACAGCCCGCCCGGCGCCGTCACCCAGACGTTGCCCTCGGCATCGCACTTCATGCCGTCTGGCACGCCCGGCTTCAGGCTGTCCCGGATCCCCGAGGCGAAGATGCGCCCGTTCGACAGTTTCCCGTCGCCTGCGACGTCGAACACCCGGATGTTTGCCTGTTCGGTGTCGTTGACGTAGAACAGCTTTTCGTCGGGCGAGAAGCAGAGCCCGTTCGGCATGGTGAAGAGATAGCGGTCGACCGCCAGTTCCGGTTCGTCGCCCGGGCGATGACCGGGCGTCAGCCGGAACACCCCCTGCCAGCCAAGCTGGCGAGGGCGCTCGACGCCGTAGTGCGGCATCCGTCCGTACCACGGGTCGGTGAACCAGACCGACCCGTCGGACTTCACGCAGATGTCGTTCGGGGAATTGAGCTCCCGCCCCTCGAAGAGGCTCGCCAGCACCTCGCGCCGCCCGTCCGGCGAGAACCGCGCGACCGAGGACGTCGCGTGTTCGCAGACAAGCAGGTTCAGACCCGCGTCGTAGGTCATCCCGTTGCCCTTGTTCGAGGGCTTGAGGACCTCGCGCACGCCGGCACGGTCGAGCCGCCGCCGCACGTCTCCCGGCATGTCCGAGAACAAAAGGTAGTGGTCGGCCGGGTGCCAGATCGGACCTTCGGTGAAGATGAAGCCTGAACCCGCCTGCCGGACGGGCGCGTGCTCGTCGATCAGGCGGCGGAAGGCCGGGTCGAGGGCTTCGTGCGCCATCTTCCTGCCCTCAAGCCGGGAACCAGTCGCGGCGCGGGACGGACTGGCTGACGGGTCCGGGGATCGACATGTCCATCCGCCCCACGACCTGCCCGTTCTCGACCTTCGCGGGCTTGTCGTGGATCGGCAGGAGGAACTTCGCGCCGGAATACATCAGCTTGCGGATCGCGCCCTTCTCGCCCCGCTTCGAGCCGCCGTGGTTGCCGGTGACCTGGTATTCCTCGGGTCCGAAGCTGCGCATCGGGTTGATGATCTGGTCGTTGAAATCGTAGATCACATCGCCGCAGATCGTCGCCCGGCCCTCAGCGGTGTCGACGTGGACATTCATCGAGCCTTCGGTATGCGCCCCCGCTGCTTCCAGGAACACGCCCGGGATCAGCTCGATCGGCCCGGTGATGTCGAGGTCCTCCAGCCGCAACGCGCCGGGCGAGTGCAGACGCTCGACCAGGTGAATGATGTCGGGCTTCGGGTATTGCGGGTGCATCAGGCCCGAGACCGAGTACTCGAGCTCGCGGCGGTTGATGACCACCGTCGTATTCATCGGGAAGTGGTCGTCCTTCCCGGCGTGGTCGATGTGGAGGTGGGTGTGGAGCACGTACCGCACGTCCCCCATCTTCACGCCGTGGTTGGCGAGCTGGCGTTCGATCATGTTCTCGTGGAACTGGAGCCCCCGCATCCCCAGCGTCTCCATGATCGCGTTGTCGCGGTATCCCGTGTCCACCACGATCGGATACTGCCCGCCGAGGATCAGGAAGCCGTAGACCGGCACCCGCCGGACCCGCCCGCAGTCGCGCCCGAGGACAAGGAACGAGCTTTCGAGCTCGATGTCGCCGTAGTCCAGTATCTTGATCTCGAGTCCCATCCCGTTCCTCCCGTTTCAGTTCAGCCGGTAGAACCGGCTTGCGGTGTCGTGAAAGATCGCCTGCTGCTGGGCGGTCGTGAGGCCACCAGTGGCCTGGCGGTGTGCGTCGAAGAGCATTGCGTAGTCGGTCCAGAGCTTCTCGATGGGGAAGTTCGATCCCCAGAGACAGCGGTCAGCGCCGAAGATCGCGACCGTCTCGGTCGTGAGCCAGGCGATGTGCGCCGGGTCGCAGCGGTGGATGAAGGTGCCGAAGCCCGAAAGCTTCGCCACGACGTTCGGGCAACGTGCGAGGTCGGACATGGCCTCCCGCCATGCTGCGCGGCCCGCGTCGGTGGTATCTTCAAGCATTCCAGCATGTTGAAGGACGAAGGTGACGTCCGGACAGGCGTCGGCCAGCTCGCCCGCGCCCGCCATCTGGCCCGCGAAGACCTGGAGGTCGAAGGCGAGCCGATAGTCGGCGAGCCGCGCGATGTTGCGCTGGACGACCGGGTCACGGCAGAGATCGGGCGACGCGGCGAAACGGTAGAGCGGGTTCTCGTGCCAGTGGAACTGCTGCCGGATGCCGCGCAGGCGAGGGAAACGCATGAGCCGGTCGAGTGCGGGACGCACGTCCTCTACGGTCATGTCGGCGTAGGCCACGATCCCGTGCGGCCACCCGGTGCGGGAGGCGAGGCCTTCGAGCCAGTCGGCCTCGGACTCGGCCTTCTCGACCGGCCAATTGGCCTGCACGTAGACGGCCTTTTCGACGCCGGTCCCGGCGACGTCGGAGAGGTATTCCTCCATCGGGTAGTCGCGGCGGATCGGCTCGTAGGGTCCGAAGATTCGCGGCTGCATCGGCCCTGAGAGCCACGGCAGGTCGGCCTGCCGCCAGACGTGGAAATGCGCATCGACCGTCCTCATGGCCGCGCGCCCTTCGCAAAGTGCAGAACTTCGTGGGCAATGGCCTGCGGGTCCGATCCGTCGCCCAGCCTGTCGAGAAGCGGCAGGATGGCGGTCATCGCGCCGGTCTCGGGCCGGTACGCCGGATCGGCGGCGAGCGGCGAGAGCCAGAGGACCGACCAGGCGAGGGCGCGGAGCCGCTCCATCGCTGTGGTGAGCGCCTCGGGCCCGCCGCGCTCGAGTCCGTCCGAGACGACGATCACCAGCGCTCCCCGCGCGTGAGCCGCGAAACGGGGGACGGAGAGGAAGACGGCCAGCGCCTCGCCCAACCGCGTGCCGCCGTCCCAGTCAGCGACGAGGCCCGAGGCCAGCGTGAGCGCCTGCTCGCGGCTCCGGTGCTTGAGCGCCCGGGTGACCCGGGTAAGACGCGTGCCGATGGTGAAGGCCTCCACCCGCTCGCCGCCCTGCACCAGCGCATGAGCCAGACGCAGCGCGCCCTCGGTCCCCTCCTTCATGCTGCCCGAGACGTCGATCAGCATCAGGACGCGCCGCTGCTGTGTCCGGCGGCGCTTGGTCGGCAGGTGCGTGACCTCGCCGTCCCGGCGGATCATCTCCCGGAACGCGCGCCGCGCGTCCGCGAGGCTTCCCTTGCCCGCCACGGTCCGCCGCGACCGTCGGCGGGGAAGCGCCTCGGGCAGCGCCCGGGCGAAGGCACGGAGCACCGCGTTCTCGTCGCCCGGCGCGAGATCCCGGCGGAAAAGCCGCTCGGCCGTGGCGGCCTCCGCCCCCGACGGCTCCTCCTCGCCCGCCTCGGGCATCTCCTCGAAGTCACCGGCGTCGAAACTGCGCGGCATCTCCTCGGGCTCTCCTGGAACGGGTGCCGCGAAGCGATGGCCCAGAAAGACGCGGTCGAAGACGGCATCGAACTCGGCAATGCGCTCCGGTCCCGGGCCGTAGACGGCATGCGCCGCCCGGCGGATGTCGCCGACGCTACCGGGCCCGAGAAGCCCCGTGGCCGCGAGGAAGGCCTCCGTCTGTTCGGGCGCCGCCGGCAGCCCCGCCACCCGGAGCGCCTGCGGGAACAGGAGGAACGGTTCGAGCGGGCGGGGGATCATGCCGCCGCCTCCGACAGGATCGCTTCGAGCCGTGGGGCCACGTAGGCGAGGTCGTCCTGGTCCTTGAGCGCGACGCCGATCGCGCGCTGGAACGCCCTCGGCCACGGGCTCCCGCCCTCGTGAAGAAGCGTCGCCGCCTCGGCCCACTCCACCGTCTCGGCCACGCCCGGAGGCTTGGCGAGCGGTTCTGCCCGGAGGGCGCCCACCGCGCGCACCACGCGGTTCGCCGTGTCGCGCGCCACCGTCGAGGCGCGCATCATCACGATCTCGGCCTCGAGGGCCGGATCGGGGTAGCCGATCCAGTGGTAGACGCAGCGGCGGCGAAGCGCCTCGTGCAGTTCCCGTGTGCGGTTCGAGGTGAGGATCACCACCGGCGGCTCTCCCGCCCGGACCGTGCCGCGTTCGGGGATCGAAACGGAGAAGTCCGACAGGAATTCCAGCAGGAAGGCCTCGAACTCGTGGTCGGCGCGGTCGATCTCGTCGATCAGGAGAACCCGGTCGCGGGGGGCTTGCAGCGCCTGCAGGATCGGCCGCGCGATCAGGAACTCGTCGGCATAGAGGTTGACGTACTCGTCCCCGGCCTGCCGGATCGCGAGCATCTGGCGTGGGAAGTTCCATTCATACATCGCCGCCGCGGAATCGATTCCCTCGTAGCACTGGAGCCGGACCAGCTCGCGCCCGAGGACCGAGGCGATGGCCTTCGCGGCCTCGGTCTTGCCCACCCCCGGCGCGCCTTCGAGGAGGAGCGGCTTGCCGAGCGCGAGCGCGAGGTAGGCGGCGGTCGAAAGCCCCTCGTCCGCGATATACTGGGCGTCGCGCAGCGACCGGCGGAGTGGTTCCGGCCCGTCGATCCCCAGTATGGCTCGGCGGACGACCATCAGAGCGCCTTGCGCGGCTTCGCGCCGCCCTGCGCCTTCAGCGCGCGAAGCACCTTTTCGGGCGTGACGGGCAGTTCGTCGATCCGGATGCCGACCGCGTCGTAGAGGGCATTCACCACGGCCGGCAGCACCGGGTTGGCGCACATCTCTCCCGGGCCCTTTCCGCCGTATGGGCCATCCTCGGCGGGCCTTTCGAGGACGGAAATGTGGTGTGGCGCGAGGTCGCCCGGGCCGGGCATCAGGTAGCTGTTGAAGTCCACCGCGCCATGATCGCGCGATGGATAGTGCGGCTCGGTCGTCTCCCAGGCCGCGTGGCTCATCCCCATCCACGCGCCCCCGCGAAGCTGCTGCTCGACGAGGCGCGGGTTCAGCGCGCGGCCCACCTCGTAGGCCGACTGCATGTCGGTGACGGAGACCTCGCCCGTCTCGTCGTCGACCTCGACCTCGACCAGCATCGCGGCATGGGCGAATGTAGTGACGGGCGACATCTCTCCGGTCTCGGGGTCCACGTCCGACAGCGGGATCAGAAAGATGCCGCGCCCCGCGATCGTTCGGCCCTGCCTGAACTGCGCCGCTTGCGCCGCGGCCATCGTCGTGATCGACCGCGACGGTGCGCCTTTCACATGGATATTGCCTTTGCCGTCGGTCACCAGGTCGCCTGCGTCGACCTCGAGCTCCTCGGCCGCCGCCTCGAGCATCACCTGCCGCGCTTCCTCGGCCGCGCGGATCACGGCGTTGCCCATCCGGTGCGTCCCGCGCGAGGCAAAGGAGCCCATGTCGTGAGGTCCAGTGTCGCTGTCGGCGGTATCGACGTAGACATCCTCGACCGGCACGCCCAGCGTCTCGGCGGCGATCTGGCGGGTGACCGACTTCATCCCCTGTCCGAGGTCGATGGCCGACAGCGCCACGGTGAACTTCCCATCGGGGTTCGAGTGGATCAGCGCCTGGCTCGGGTCGCCGCCGAGGTTCATGCCGATCGGGTAGTTGATCGCCGCGAAGCCGCGGCCGCGGTGGAGTGCCATCAGCGCCTCCTGAAACCGGACAGGGACGAAAAGCGCAGCGCGCCGGTGCGGGCGGGAGCGGGGGTCGGGGCCGGAGGCTCGGGCGGACGCGGCGGCTCGGACGGCCGGGTCTGCGATGCAGGCGGCTGATGGCCCAGCGCGGACTGTTGGGCCGGGCGCGGCGGCGGTGCCGCGGGGCGCGGCGGTTCGGCGGGTCTCGGCCCGCCCTTCCTCGCGTAGCCCGTCGCCGCGAAGCCCTCGACGCGCCCCGCCTCGTCGGTCACCGTGTGCGCCGGAAGCTGCCCTCGCGCGCCGCCGCCGTCCTTCAGCGACGAGGCCGCCATCGCTTCGGGCGAAAACCGGATGCCCGCCTTCTCGGCCACGACCTGGCAGCACTCGATCAGCGCACAGTTCTTGGCCACCCGCCGGTGCGCCTTCATGTCCCCGTCGCGGTAGGCATTGAGGATGCGCAGCTCGACCGGGTTCATCCCCACGGT
>JBFKAV010000158.1:0-7815 GCA_041621405.1 Paracoccaceae bacterium | reverse complement strand
TGCGGGCGTCCACCACATCTCGTTCACCGGCTCGGTCGCCGTCGGGGCGCTGGTGCAGGCCGCCGCCGCGAAGAACGTGGTGCCGGTCACGCTCGAGCTCGGCGGCAAGTCGCCGCAGCTCGTCTTCGCCGACGCCGATCTCGACAAGGCGCTGCCGTACCTCGTGAACGCCGGCATCCAGAACGCGGGCCAGACATGCTCGGCCTCCTCGCGCATCCTGGTCGAGCGCCCGCTTGCGGGGAAACTCGTCGAGGCGATGGCCGCCCGATACCGCGGCCTTCGCGTCGGCCCGGCGCTCGCCGACCTCGAGCTGGGCCCGCTCATCTCCGCCCGCCAGAAGGAGATCGTGACCGGTTTCCTCACCCGGGGCGCCAACCTCAATGCCGTCGCCAGAGGCGAGATCGTCGACACTGCCCCGAAGGCCGGCCATTACCTCGCCCCCACGCTTTTCGCCGGCGTACCGCCCGACCACCTGCTCGCGCGGAACGAGATCTTCGGCCCGGTCCAGACGATCATCGCTTTCGACGACGAGGACGAGGCCGTTGCCATCGCCAACGGCACCGGCTACGGCCTCGTCGCCTCGGTCTGGAGCCGCGACGGCGGGCGCCAGATGCGGCTCGCCAGGAGGCTCCGTGCGGGCCAGGTCTTTCTCAACAACTACGGCGCGGGCGGCGGTGTGGAGCTTCCCTTCGGCGGGGTCGGCAAGTCCGGCCACGGCCGCGAGAAGGGCTTCGAGGCGCTCTACGGGTTCTCGGTGCTGAAGACCGTCGCCGCACTCCACGGCTGAGGCCGCGACCCGGCCGCAACGGATGGAGCGGGGGTTTCACACCCCGCGCCCCCGTGCGGTACTTTCGACAGGAGGAAGAAACGGGCAAGAAAGGGGTCAGCACTCCGACCGGTTTCCCGAATCGGAGTGCCTACCCCTTGTGCGGTCATCGGCTCCGCAGCCTGTACCGCGCTTGGACTTTCATCGATTCCGGCTAACCGACCCTGAATGCGCGCCTCCTCTTGTTCCAAGTACCGTCGGGGGGTCTGGGGGGCAGACAGCCCCCCAGCCTTCAGGCCAGTAGGTCGGCCAGAACCAGCGCCATGACCTTGGCGCTGTCGGCCATGTCGTCGACGCCGACCCACTCGTCGGGCTGGTGCGCGAGGTCGAGGATGCCTGGGCCGTAGGCGATGCAGTTCGAAAGCCGGCCGATCCGGTCGATGTGCTTCTGGTCGTAGGTGCCGGGGCTGACCACGTAGTCGGGCCGGCGCGCGAGGACGCGCTCGATCGCCGCAGCCGTTGCCCGCACGATTGGCGCGTCCTCGGTCGTCAAGGTCGGCTGCACCTCGAACAGGTCGCGCACCTCGTATTGGAAGGATGCCCGCCGCGCCTTCACCCGCTCGAGCATCTCGGTCACCTCGCACTTCACCTCGGCAAGGTCCTCCTCGATCAGGAAGCGGCGGTCGATCACGATCCGGCAGCGGTCGGCGACGCAGGGCGCCGGCAGGCCGGTGTAGTCGGCCTCCTGCTCCGGCTCGCCACCGTGGATCGCGTTGACGTTGAGCGTGGACTGTTTCGCCCCTTCGGGCACCACCGGCATCGCCGTCCGCTTGCCCGCCAGCAGCGGGTAGAGCGTTTCCTCCATCTCGGCCAGAACCGCCCCCATGTGACGGATCGCCGAGTCGCCGAGGAACGGCATCGAGCCATGGGCGATCCGCCCCTTTGTCTCGATCTCTGCCCACCAGACGCCGCGGTGGCCGAGACAGATGCGGTCCTTGTTCAGGGGCTCGGGGATGATCACGTGCTGCACCCGTTCGGGGCTGAACCAGCCCCGCTGTGCCAGCCAGGCGACGCCGCCGAAGCCGCCGGATTCCTCGTCCGCCGTGGCCGAGATCTCGACCGCGCCGCGAAACTCGGGGCAGGCCGCGAGGAAAGCCTCGGCGGCGATTACGCTGGCCGCGAGGCCGCCCTTCATGTCGCAGGCGCCGCGGCCGTAGATGCGGCCCGCCTTCAGCTCGCCGCCGAAGGGATCGACGGTCCAGCCGTGGCCCACTTCGACCACGTCGTGATGGCTGTTGAAATGCACGCAGTCACCGGGTCCGGCGCCCTCGCGGCGCGCGACGAGGTTCCAGCGCGGATGCTTGGCACTATCGGCCGGCGCCCCCTCGGCCCGGACCAACTCGACCTTGAACCCGGCCCTCGCCAGCCGCTCGGAGAGAAACTCGCAGATCTCCAGGTAGCACCGCCCCGGCGGGTTCAGCGTGGGGATCCGGATCAGATCCTGCGTCAGCCCGATCAGGCTGTCGCGTCGTGCATCCACTTCGGCCGAGAGGCGCGCATCGAGGCTCATCGACTGAGCCTAGGCGCCGCCTTGCGCCCCTGCAACAGCAAGTCGAAACCGCATGACTGGGGCGATGTATTTTGCCATAACATCCCCACATTGCGGGGGCAGGTTCGCCGGGAAAAGGGAGTTTCCGATGGCCGATTTCGACGCACAGATCAAGAAAAGCCAAGCCGAGGTGGCCGAGGCGCAGGCCAAGATCGGCGAGATCACAAGCCGGATCGAGGCTGCTCGCTCGAGGCTCGCCGCGGGCGAGGTTGCGATCGACATCGAGTCCGCGACGCTCGAGGACGTGCAGCGCCACGCCGAGGCGATGAACGCCAACATCGCCGAGCTGATCATGGGGCTCGACGACGTGACCGCCGGCTTCAGCCGCGATTTCGACGAGATGCGCAACAAGACGGCGATGGAAAGCTTCGTCGGCTTCTTCTCGAAGGCGAAGTCGGACTCGATGCGGCAGGAGCGGATGCGCGTGGCCTCGGTCGACGACAAGCTGCAGGACCTGATCTCGAAGTCCGACATCATCGTCAAGCTGCTGCAGGGGCAGCTCGACGTCCTAAACCAGCACAAGGAGCGGGTCGAGGGCAACCTCGGCGACACCCTGGCCGAGCGCGAAAGCGTCGTCGGCGAGCTCGAGAGCGCGCGCGGCGAGATCCAGGCGATGGATCCGAAGATCATCGAGCTGGAGAACAAGATCAGCGTGGAGCAGGACGCGGCGGCGCGCACGCGGCTGGAAAGCGAGCTCGCGGCGCTGAATGCGCGGCACAACGAGCTGGTGCAGCAGGAGCAGGTGAAGGTCGCCAAGAGCCAGACGCTCGAGCGCTACATCGAGAAGGGCAAGACCTGGGTCGACTCGCTGCAGAACCAGGCGGCGACCCAGATGGTGCTGATCAACAAGCTTCAGACCGACACCAAGCAGCGCGTGGTGCTCTACGACGCGCTGTCGAAGTCCTTGAAGACCGCCCAGCAGCAGGACGTGGCGCACCGGATCAACGAGATCGGGGTCGAGACCGACAAGGAGGCCCAGGCGGCGATGGCCGCGATCGGCACCGCCACCAACGACCGCATGGCCGAGATGATGGAGGCGCACGAGGACCACATGGTCTTCGCCCGAAAGATCCTGGAGCAGAAGGCCAAGGCCGACGAACGCTTCGCCCGGCGGTTCGCCGAGATCGTCGAGAAGCACGACAAGAACCTCTACGGCGCGTGATCGTGGAGACAGCCCACCACGCTCCACCATGCAACGAGGCGCGATAGGATGCTTCCCAAGACGTTTCGGATGCAGGTGATCTACGCGGTTCTGTTCGGCGGGGGCATCATGCTGATCGGTCTCGGCAAGCTGGATGGCGGCGGGGACGCCGCGGCGATCGTCTGCTTTGGTCTCACAATTCTCGCGCTGGGCGCGCTGGTGCGACCGATCCAACGCCGGTACTGGCTGCTGGCGAAGAGATCAGACGACGAGGAGCGAAGAGAAACCGCGCGACGGCTTGCGCAAGGGCGGTTCGGCGGCCTCTGGCGCGAATGGCTGCACGTTACCGACAAGGGGGCGGATCGCGATGCGCTGCGCTGAGGATACGGGCGGGGGTGACCCTGTGACCTCGGGCCGCGAAGCGGGCTAGCGCGATGGGCGATGCGAGCGAGAATCTCTCCCGCGACCACGTCGCGCTGGACGACACCTTCGCCGCCCGGCGCTACTTCCGGAAGTTCGAGGGCATCACCGCCCGCCTCGCCCGGGTGGCGGCGGAGATGGAGCGGAACGGCCATCTCTCGCGCGAAGATGCCGGCGTCCTCGCGGCCTACGTGGCCCGAATCGCCGCCACCTTCCGGGTGCTGTCGATGAAGTATCTGATGGCCGGGCGCGATACCGGTTCGATGCTGGGCGCGCTCACCATCGACAAGGTGGAGAGCGGATTCCCGGTCCACGCCGAACTGCTGACGCTCGCCAACGACACGCTGCAGGCCGAGCGCCACCTCGACGCGCTGCCGCCCCGCGAGGAGCTGATCGACCGAATGGTGCGGCAGATCGTGGGCGAGCTGGAGATCCCCACCCGGCTGCAGTTCGCGCTCTCGCAGCGGCTCTACTACGAGGCGCTCCTGCGTGAGCCCCTGTTCTACGCCCGCAACGATCCGCAGGCCCTCTGGCAGGGCGAGCGCGCCGATGGCCGCGGCGGCTACCTCCTGCACTGGGCGGTCTACGACAGCCAGGTGAACCTGCCGACGATCTACCTGATGCACGTGGAGGACACCGGCCGGCGGCCGCTCGCCAGCGATGCCGGGCGCTGGGCCGAGGTTCAGGCGCATCTGGTGGCGCAGTCGCTGGCGGGGCTGAAGCTCCTGACGGTCGCGCAGGGCTTCGACCGCGACTTCGACGACCTGCACCCCAAGCGGCTGCGCCGGTTCCACGTCGGGCCGATGTATTCCTCTGCCTTCACGCTGCAGACCGGCCCGATCCGCGAGGTGCTGGAAGAGGCAAAGGCACCGGCGGGCGAGGACTGGGCACTGGCCTGGACGGTCGAAGAACTCGAGAGCGAGCGGGTGACCGAGGAGCGCTCGGGATGGTTCGGCACCGTCGAGCGGGAGATCTTCGCGCTCGATCCGTTCTCGGGCCGCGGCGTCGATACCGGCGCGACCCGCACCGAACGCGCCATCATCCTGCCCGAGCGCGCCTACCAGGTGCTGGCCGAGAAACGCCCGCCCGGCTTCCAGTCGGTGCGGAAGTTCGTGGTGGGCCAGGGCGGGCGGGTGCTGAGCGATGTCTGACCGGGCCCGTGAGACGACTGTGAGAGGGAAGCCATGAGCCTGCCGCGCGACACGATGGAGCTCCGCGAGGAGGACATCCGCACGCACTACCCGGCCGCCGCCGAAATGCTGACAGGCATCGATCACGCGCCCCGGCTGGCCAAGCCTCGCGCCGAGGCGGCGCAGGCCGAACGCTCGCCCGGGATCGCGGCGACAGGGCGGCGGTTCCGATCCACCACGCCGGGCCTCATCACCCGCTCGACCGCCCGGCCCGAAGGCGTGCGGCTTCTCGACCGCATCGCCTCGGTCGACGGCGAGGACCCGCTCACCTCGCCCACCCAGGCCACGGTTGCGCAGGGCTTGCGCCGGGCGCTCGCGATCGCGCTCGCTGCCGGAGAGGCCTTCGCCGAGCGGACCGGCGCGAGCGAACTGAAGCGCGCCAACCTCGAGGGCCGCCTGCCGCAGAACCGCGCCACCGAGTTTTCAGAGCTCCTCGCCGCGGAATCGCTCGCGGTCCTCTACACCTTCGCCAACGCCACCGCCTTCCTGCTCGCACCGCAGGCCAGCGAGCGGACGGTCGAGGTGGGCACGGTGGAGGAGGTGCTTACCGACAACCCGCCACTCGCGCTTCACGGCGCGCTCTGGGAGCTCGACCAGAAGCTCGCCCTCCACGCCGCCGAGGAGCCGCTCCTCGTCGCCACCGTGCTCGCATTTGCGGAGCAGCTGATGGAGCGGGCAGCACTCCGCGCCGAGGGCCAGCCGCGCCTCGCCCCCTTCACCGGCGCGAGCTACCGGGTGGAGGCCGACGATTTCACCATCGCCGGCTTCACCCCGGCCCGGCGCGGCCGCGGCGCCGCCCTGGTGATGACCTTCAAGAAGCCACACGAGGTCGTTGGCAACCACATCGCCAAGTACCAGGCGATGCGGCTCGCAAAGATGCTGATGGCCTACGACTTCGAGCGCCGCCTTAACCCCTTCGCCGAGCTGGGCGGCTTCATCTTCACCTTCATGGGCGACGGCAAGCCGGGCACCGGCAAGACCACGCTCATCCAGATGATGGCGGGGCTCCTGAACGAGTACTGCCAGGTCGCGGGCTACCCGTTCCGCTACCAGAACCTCTCGATCGAGAACGTCGACAGCTACCAGGGCAAGTCGGGCCAGAACGCCAAGGCCTTCATCACCAATGTCATGGACCCCGCGGTGATCGGCTTCGGCACGGTCGACGACATCGACCAGATCGCCGGCAAGCGCGGCGATAGGCAGTCCTCGGCCGGCCAGCAGGAGATCACCGCGGTCCTGATGGAGGCCTTCTCGGGCGCGGGCACCGTGGTGCGCGGCAACTGCAGCTTCGGCATGTTCTCGAACTACCCCGAGAACGTCGACGACGCTTTGCGTCAGCGCGCCGGCGCGCGGTTCCTGGTCGACGGACCGCAGACCCGGGAGGACTACATCGACATCCTCCACCTGCTCCTCGGCAAGAACCACGCGATCCCGCTCGGAGAGCACGAGCTCTACGCCGCGCAGGAGATCAAGCGGGCGGTCGCGGCCTCGTTCGAAAGCCATTCGCGCCCCAAGGAGGACGGCCTGATCCGGGTCTGGGAGGCGACCGAGAAGAAGCTGGGCCCGCTCGACACCATCGCAAAGATCGGGGCCTACCTGAAGGCGATCCAGGAGGCCGACGACCGCTTCACCGGCCGCTCGATCAAGAACATCACCGACGCGGTGAAGGTCCGTGCGATGGACTTCGAGCTGCCCGACGAGTGGATGGAGACGCCGGAGCTGTTCCTCTCCAAGCCCTACGACGAGAAGGCGGAGATGATCCGGGGGCTGATGCGGCCGATCACGGTGGAGATGGTAATCCAGGAGATCAACCGCTACGCGGATTCCGAGTTCCGCTACGCCGACAAGTCCGACGAAGCGGCGATCGAGAGCGCGGTCCGCGAGATGGGCCGGATGGAAGAGGCCAAGCGGCGGTATCTGGAGGGGAAGGGGTGATGACAGCCCCGACTATGGAGACACTAGCAAGCATCGCCACGGCAACCGTCGCTGTAATTGGGGTGAGAATTGCCTGGCTGGGTCTAAATACTTGGCGAGAACAACAAGTTTGGCAGGCCGATCACGAGCTTGCTCGAAAGGCTCTAATCGCACTGTATCGCTACCGGGATTCCCTTTACATGGTTCGGCACCCCGCAATGCTGAATGATGAGATGCGACTAGAAGGTGAAGAAGCAGAAGGTATGAATGCGGACCAGAGAAGGCGCCAAGGCGTGATCGCTGCCTATTCGCGACGCTGGGAACGGCATTCCGTATCGCGGAACGAACTCGACGCGATACTTATCGAGGCGGACGCTGTTTGGGATACCGAGCTAACGAAATTAATTAGACCGCTGAAAGAGTTAGAACGAGAGCTCTTCGTATTCATCCAACTTCATTTTGACGCAAACTACCGCAATAGCCCCGACCTTCAACAATCCTATAGAGAAATTCTCCGGAATAAGCGTGATATTTTGTACGACTTAATGACCGACGAGGACGATTTCCGGAAGGACTTCACGGAGCAACTCCGCAATGTGGAGAACTATCTCCGAAAGAAACTCGGCCGAAAGCAATGAAACGCCTCATCGAAAAGGGCCTGATGTTCGGCAACCTGGTGCCGGTGGACTCCCCGGCGCTGGTCGAACGCTACAACCGGGCGTTGAAGATGCTGACCGGCAAGGAGACCAGCCTCCCCGACTTCCACATCGACATC
>JBFKAV010000157.1:0-7829 GCA_041621405.1 Paracoccaceae bacterium | reverse complement strand
TGGCGTCTATCTTGGCGGAGTTTTCTGGTCGATTCGCCACGGCATGCCGCCCGGCATCTCGGCGCTGATCGTTTCGCTTCAGCCGATCCTGACCGCGCTGCTCTCCGCTCCGCTCCTCGGCGAGGATCTGTCACCGCGCCACTGGCTGGGCCTTGGCCTCGGTCTTGCGGGCACTCTGATGATCCTCGAGCCGGGCCTAGCTACTGCGCTGGGCGCGGACAGCGGCATCACGGCCGCGACCGTCGGCGCTAACATCGTGGCCCTGCTCGGCATCACCGCCGCGACCATCTACCAGAAGCGCAATTCCACGGGCACCAACCTGCTCGCGGGGACCGTCTGGCAGTATGTCGGCGCGGTCCTGCTGGTCGGCGCCGGCTCGCTGCTGTTGGAAACCAAGGTCATTCACTGGACCCCGGAGTTCATTTTCGCGCTCGGCTGGCTGGTCCTTGTCCTATCGATCGGTGCGGTTCTGCTGCTCATGCTGCTGATCCGGTCCAGCGCTGTGGTCAGCGTCTCCGGGCTGTTCTATCTGGAGCCGGCAATAGTCGCCGTGATCGCCTGGTTCATGTTCGGCGATGTTCTGAACCCGTTTCAAATTGCCGGACTCGCAATCGCTACAATTGCCGTGCTGATGATCTCCGGAAATCGCAGGCGACAAATGGCAAAGTGAAGCCCGGTTGTCGGGTCTTTGGCCCAACGTCGGCCGCGCGTAGGATGGCAGGCAGCGCACAAGGGACTGACTCAGTCGGCGAATTGGACGTCCGCGTAAGGTTAGGCGCAACCCGCAACGATTGCGCGACGTCGCCTTTTCCCGCACGTCGGCCTGCCGGATCGCAGGGAAACAAGAGCCTCATTGGCAAGAAGGTGGGGAGAGCTGTACGCACCCAGCGCCCGGCGACCGCGCCCACCCCTCACCGGTGCCGGGTGATCACGTCCACCAGCGCGGGCTTGCCCGACTTCACCAGCTGAAGCGCGCGGCGGAGCGCCGGAGCGACCTCCTCGGGGCGCTCGATCGGCCCCTCGCCCCACATCCCCATGCCGCGGGCGATGGTGGCGAAATCGGGGGCGGGGTCGAAGAGGTCCATGCCGATGTGCGCCCTGGCCTCGTCGGTCCCGCGCATCCGCGCCATCCGGATCTGGTGGTGCCAGTCGTTGTAGTAGGCGCGGTTGTTGACCATCACGATGAGGAGCGGGATCTCGTGCTTGGCGGCCGTCCAGAGCGCGCCGGCGTCGTACATCAGGTCGCCGTCGGGTTGCAGCGCCACGACGATGCGCCCCGAGCCCTTGTGGGCAAGCCCGACGCCGATCGACATGCCGATCTGGGTCGAGGTGCCCATCGACTTGCCCGGGTGCCGGTAGGGCCTCTCGAAGTCCCAGAGCCTCCGCGCCCATTCCCTGAGCGTGCCATTGGCGCAGACCCAGTCCTCGCCCTTGATCACCTCCCAGACCTCCTCGGCCAGGCGCGGGAGCGTGAGCGGGCTCGCGTCGCGGTCGTGCTGCGCCTCGGCCCTCCAGCGCGCGAAGTTCTCCGCGTGGCGCTGGCCGAAGGCCACCTCGCGGGCTTTCACCTTTGCCCGCAGCTCTGGCGTGGTTGCGAGCTTTTCCCTTGCGATTTCAGTCATTTGCGGCATGACGAGGCGCGGGTCGCCCAGCGCCGAGAGCGTCTTCGGCAGGTAGCGGCCGTAGTCGAGCGCCCAGGAGCCGATGCCGATCTCGTGGGGGCCGATTTCCATCCAGCAGATGTCGTCCGCGAGGTAGGATTCGAGCGTTCGGTCGGTCGAGTCGAGCTTGGCGGTGGCCTTCTCCCAGTCGCGGGCATCGAGCGAGAGGATGGCATCTGCCTCGCGCAGGCTCTCGGTGTCCATCGAGAGGTTCAAGGGGTGGCGGTTCGGGAAGTTCAGCGCGGAGTTCACGTCCCAGACCGCGACGCCGAGCGTCTCGGCGAGTTCGACGAGCCTCTCGAAGTTGCCTTCGTGCCGGCCGGCGAACTCGGTCATGATCCAGGGGCGTTCGGCGGCAAGAAGGCGGTCGACGATCTGCTCCAGAACCGCGGGATCGGCGGCCATTGGCGCCGGCGCCTTCGCCATGCCCGCGGGCGGCATCGACACAGGAGTTTTCAGTTTCTCCTCCTGCAGCATGGCGTCGAAGCAAAGGTAGACCGGCCCGGCCGGCTCGGTGACCATGGCCGAGTAGGCGCGCATGAAGCTGTCGGGCACGCCCTCGATGGCGTGGGGCTGGTAGTCGTACTTGGTGAAGTTGCGGACGGCATCGCCCTGGCTCTGCGCGGTGTGGTGCCAGTCGGAGCGCGGGCGGCGCTTGCTCTCGTCCATCGGACCGGTGGCGCCCAGGATGAACACCGGCGCGCGGTCGGAGAACGCGTAGTAGATCGCCATCTGCGCGTGCAGGAGGCCGACGAGGTCGTGCAGGATCACCGCCATCGGCCGGCCGGTGGCCCGGGCATAGCCATGGGCGATCTGCACCGCCGTTTCCTCGTGCTGGCAGAGCAGCATCTGCGGCCGGTTGCCCCCGTAGTTGACGAGGCTGTCGTGGAGGCCGCGGAAGCTGGCGCCGGGGTTCATCGAGACGTAGTCGAAACCGTAGAAGTGCAGCAGGTCGACGATCACGTCGGACTGGTACTTCTCGTAGCCTTCGGGAACGGGCATCGGCGCCTCTCAGCTGGTGGTGACGGGGGCGCCGAAGCTGACGAGGAGCCCGGCGAGGAGCGCGAGGGCCCCCGCGAGAAAGGGCATCAGCGCGACCGAGGCGGCGCGGAGCCGCAGGAACGAGGGGCCGAGGAGCGGCAGTTCGTAGATCAGGATGCGGTGCATCGCGAAGAGGCTCCAGGAGGTGATGAAGGTGACGAGCGCGGGCACCGAGGCCCCGGCCTTGGCGAAGACGACCGCGATCGGGAAGGCGATGACCGGCCCGGCCGGCACGATCAGGCCGACCGCGGCGGCGACGGGGAGCGCGAGGAGCCCGGCATCGGCGCCGAGGAGGCTCGAGATCGCCTGCTTCGGGATCAGCTGAGCGATGAAGCCCGCGGCGACCAGCGCGCAGAGCATCCGCGGCACCAGCTTGGCGAACTGCTCGACGATGCGCTGGGTGATCGGCAGCGCGGCCTCGCCGCGGCGGACGGCGAGCGCGACCAGGACGGCGAGGACGAGGAGCAGGATCGCGAGGCCGACGCTCATGGCAGGAACTCCTCGCCGCCTTTCGGCGGCGGCGGCGCGTCGCGGCGGACCTCGAGCTCGAACGGCAGGCGGCGGGCGATGAGGCCAGCGGCGATCGGAAGGGGCAGGCTGACAAGGCTGCGGAAGATCGCGAACTCGGCTCCCATGAAGGGCACGTCCCAGACCAGCACGCGCTGCATCCCCAAGGTCGCCCACGAGGCGATGTAGGCAACCATGGCGCCGCGGTCGGCGCCCGACGCGGCAAGCACCGCGAGGAGCGCATAGGCCGAGGTCGGCCCGCCGGGTGTGATCGCGCCGGCGATGGTGGCGATGACGAGGCCGGTGAGCCCGGCCTCGCGGCCCACGAGACCGGAGAGCTTGTCGCGCGGCAGCATGACCCAGATCAGCGCCGCCACAGTGAGCGCGACCGTGACCCGCGGCAGCACCGCCATCAGCGCGTCGAAGTCCTCCGCGATCGCCTTGGCGAAGAGCTCGGAGCCCTTCACCCAGTAGCAGAGGAGTCCGGTCGCCGCCGCCGCCGCGAAGAAGCCCCAGAAGCCACGCCCGAAGGCGTCGCCGAGGAGCTTCCGGCGCCAGGCGCTGTCGGTCCAGAACGGGCGCTCGGCCATGGCTTGGTCAGCTCAATGGTGGTGGTCGTGGTCGTGGGAGTGCCCGTGCGCTTGGTCCTGCGCATGGCGCCAGTCGCGCTCGAGCCGTTGCGGCTCGCCGTAGCCCTGGGTGGCGGCCTCGATCACGTTGCGGAAGAGGTCGGCCTCGGGGGGGAGCTGCCCGGCGAGGAAGCCCGCGAGGCGCGCGAAGGCGATGGCCTGGGCGGCGAGCGCGTCGACCTTCTCCTCGTCGCCGGCCGCCGTGGCGTCGGCGAGCGCCCGTCCGAGCCCGGCGCGGAACAGCGCCTCCATGTAGGCCGCGCGGTCCTTCTCGGTGGCGAGCGCGGGCGCGCCGGTCGCGGGCGCCTCGTCGGGCTTCAGGCCGAGCATCCCGGCCATTACTGCAAAGCGCTCGATGAGCTCTTGGCCGAGGGCCGCTTCGTCGTCGATTTCACCGCACATAGGGGCTTCCTTTCATACCAGCGCGCCGAGGCTCTCGATCACGAGCCCGCCGCCGACCCAGAGTGCCGCGGCGCCGATGGCGCCGGCCACCACGTTCTGCAGCGCCGCCCCGGACCGCTGCACCAGCGCGAGCGGCCAGCTCGCGAGCGCCGTCAGTGCTGCCATGCCGAGCATCGAGCCGAGGCCGAAGACGGCGAAGGCGGCGAGCGCCGCCCAGGGCTTCTCGGTCGCCGCCACCATCAGCACCAGGAGGCCCGCCGAGCCCGCTGCGCCGTGCACGAGCCCGACCGCCAGCGCCTTGCCGTGGCCACTGACGCGCGCCGCGGGGCCGCGTGCGGCCCGGAGCCGCCAGAGCACCTGGCCGCCGAGGGCCAGGATCATGGCGCCCACGGCAAGCTCCAGCGAGGCCTCGAGCGTGCCGGAGACGGTGAGCCCGAAGAGCAGCACCGTGGCACAGATGACGAAGAGCGACAGCGTGTGGCCGAGCCCCCAGGCGGCGCCACGGGCAACTAGCGTCCGCCGGCCGTCGGCGCGGTGGGTCATCGCGGCGACGGCGGCGAGATGGTCGGCCTCCACCGCGTGGGCCATGCCGACGAGGAAGCCGAAGGGCAGGAAGGCGAGAGCGTTCATCTTGGCTCCTCAGGCGCGCAGCGCGGTCAGCATCGCGGGGATGAAGTCGTCATCGCGGGCGACGACCAGCACCGTCGCGAGCGGGCGGAGCGCGTTCACCACCCGATCGACCGCCCTGCCCTCGCGGCCGCCGGCGAGCGCCAGTGCGGCGATCATCGTGTGCCTCTTCCACGCCTCGCGCGCGATCACCTCGGCCGCGCCCGCGTTGCCGCCGGTCGCCGAGAGCAGCACGACCACATCGGCGCCCGCGACCTCGCCCGAGAGCTTCGCCGGTGCGCCGTCGGGCATGGTCAGCGGCACCGCGTCGGCCTCGGTCGCCTCGGGGTCAAGCCCCTCGGCCCCCGGCGCCACGGTCAGGAAATGCGCGCCGTGCCAGGGCTTCTCGGTGATCCGGTACATCGCCTCGGCCGCGCCCTGGTCGAGCGCGAAGATCCGCGAGGCGCGGCCGCGCGAGTTCGGGTAGGGCACGCGAAACCGCGCCTCGGCCGCGGTGGCGGCCATGGCACAGCTTGACAGCAGCGTGGGGCGGGGCGTCCCAAGCATCGTCAGACCGAGGTCTGCTTCACGCCAGGCCGCACCCGGAGGTCGTCTTTCATCGCCTCCTCGAAGGGCTGGTCGGGCGGCAGCACCCTTGCCGCCGAGCGCACCTGCTGGTGCTCCGGGACCCGTCCGGGCGGCTCGACGCCCTTGTCGCGGAGCGCCACGCAGGCCTTCCGGAGCCGGTGGCGGGCCATGATGATGCCGTTGTCGGTGGAGACCAGGTTCTCCTTGGTGCGGTCGACGATCGGCCCCATGCTCTCCTGCAAGCTCGCGTCCTGCATGGCGATCCCCCAGACGCCGGAATACGTCTCGCCGCGCTTCTGCGCCTCGCGGTCCATCAAGTAGTCGTTGTCCTTGTTCTGTCGCGGCCGGAAAGTGCCGGGGACGTACTGGTTGTGGACCCCGTAGCCGTCGATCATCGCCTGCCGCTCTTCGGCGGTCAGCGCCCGCGTCGGGTGGTAGTCGAACGACCAGGCCCAGCAGTTCTCTTCGTCGATCGGGATCCAGAAATGGCCGTGCACGGGGTGGTCGCCGCGCGGCGGAACCATGGTGAAGGAGGGCATCACCCAGGGCGTGATGCGCCAGTAGTAGTGCCCCTTCTCGGCCATCCGGCGGGCGCCGATGCTTAGGCCGCCGTCGGACTCGACGACTTCGAAGACCGGCTTCTTGTCGGCCTGGTTGTACTTGTTGCCCTTGGCGCCCTTGAAGAGCGGGTCCGATTTCAGGCTGCCGGAATGGAGCCAGGAGACGTGAGAGCTGTCGATGCCGCCCTCAAGCGCCTGCAGCCAGTTGCTCTCCTGCCAGCGCTTCGAGGTGTAGGTCTGCTCGGCCGGAACGGTGGCGAATTCCCAGGTCGGCTCGGGCGGGCGGCTCTCGGCCTCGCCCATGTGGGTCCAGAGCACGTCGCCGATCTTTACCAGCGGGTAGCCCTTGAGCTTGATCTTCTGGCAGAAACCCGATTCCTCGGGCTCCGAGGGCACCTCGATGCACTGGCCGGTCACGTCGTACTTCCAGCCGTGATAGGGGCAGCGGAGCCCGCCCTCCTCGTTCCGCCCGAACCAGAGCGAGACGCCGCGGTGGGCGCAGAATTCGTCCATGAGGCCATAGCGGCCCTTGCTGTCGCGGAAGGCGATCAGGCGCTCGCCGAGGAGCTTGACCCGGACTGGCGGGCAATCGTCCTCAGGCAGCTCGCGGGCGAGCAGCGCGGGAATCCAGTAATGCCGGAACATCTCGCCCATCGGCGTGCCGGCGCTGGTCTGGGTCAGAAGGTCGTTGACTTCCTTGCGAAGCATTGCCGTTCCCCTCCTCTCTCGCGCGCGCCTCTCCTGCCCCGCCTCACGGCCTCGATGGCAGGTCCTTCATTTCGGCCTCGTAGGCGACCTGCATCCTCGGTGTCATCCCGTGCCGGGCAAGCGCGTCGGCGAACATCGTGCGGACCTCGTCGCGCTCGTCGGCGTAGTCGATCTGGTCGCCGCCGATCCGGGTGCTGATCCAGGCCTTGGGCACGCCTTGCGCATTGCGGATCGCCACGCCCTCGTACTTGAAGGCGAGATACCGCGCCGGGCTGGGGCCGGTGTTGAAGTGCTGGTGCCACCACATGTTCGGCGGCACGATCATGCTGCCGGGCTTCCAGTCGAACCGCTCGGGCTCCTCGCCCTCGGGCCACATCAGCGAATAGCCCTCGCCCGAGAGGATGATGACATGCGCGCCCGGCCCGTGCCGGTGGCACTTCTTGTACGTGCCGACCGGGAACTGGGAGATGTGGCTGTTCATCGAGCACTTGGCGAGCTGGAAGCGGATATGGCCGCCGCCGGCGCCACGCTCCCCCGCCTCGATCAGCGGCAGGTTCACCGCGTCGTGGACGAAGTTGGTCTCCAGGAGCAGGCCCTTCTGCTCCTTGCTCTCGGCAAAATAGTCGGGCTCGCCCGAGAAGCGGCCCTTGAAGTCGTGGGCGGTGCCGAAGATGAACTCCGGCTCCTCGAAGACGTTGATGAGAGGCGGCAGATTGGTGACGCCCACGTAGCGGGCGGGCTCGGAGCCGGAGCCGTTGAAGTGCTGGTGGTGGGCGTTCAAGGGAATGCCGAAGATCGAACCCGGGCCCCATTCGAAGCTGGCGCGGTCGCCCGCGTCGTTCCAGACGGTGGTGGAGCCGCGGCCGGAGAGGATCAGCAGCGTCTCCTCGTAGAGCTGCCGGTGGGGCGCGAGCTTGGTGCCGGGGGCGATCTCCATCACGTAACAGTCGTTCGAGGTGCGCGAGGCGTCGTGGTTGAGGAACACTGCGTTGCCGCCGCGCCGCGCCCAGGGCCTGAGCGGAATCTCGTGCAGGCTGGGGACGTAGAGCGCAGGCAGGATCTCGAGCCCTTCCCCAGCGATGAAGCGAGTGTAGGGCGTCTCCTTCTCGGCCGTGAACTTCGCCGCG
>JBFKAV010000156.1:0-7843 GCA_041621405.1 Paracoccaceae bacterium | reverse complement strand
GGTCGGCGGCGCGGGGCAGCATCCACCAGGCAGCCAGCGGACGCATGTTGAGGATCGCCCGGCAGGACAGACCGCCTCGGTCATACGCGGCAGGAGTTTGATACACGAGGTTCCGGCGGATGTGCAACTGGTGCTGCAGGGCGCGGTAGAGGGTATCGGCCTCGTTTCTCAGTCCCCAGGCCACCAGCTGGGCCGCCAAGCTGAAGTTGAAGCCGGGCTGGATCTCCGAGGTCTGGAATGTGCGGTCCGCCTGGTGGGGAAGATGCTCGTAGGCCGTCGCCGGTATGGCGGACAGCGACACGGCGCCCTCGCCGCCGCCGGCTTCGGTGAAGTTGCGGCGATAGAGGCTGGAGAGCGCCGTCCGCGCGACTGGCGCCGGCACGATATCGCCGAGTCCCAGGCGACGCGCGAGAAAAGGCCCGAAGAGCTGTTCGATGAAGCAGGCCGAGGACAAGGGCCCGTCCGTGTCGACGCGCAAATACTCGCCGTTGAAAAGAAGGCGAACATAGTATTCGCCGCCGGCTCGGGCCTGGTCGCGCCACCTGTTGGCCTGACTGGCCTCGCCGGCTTCCTCCGCCAGCTCGGCCCCGGCAAGGAGCGCGGCGATCCAGAGCCCGCCGCAATAGCTCGACACGCCCTTCATCGGGATGTTGTCGAACGTCTGATCGGGCGTGCCGTCGTTCTCGATCAGGCCATCGCCATCGGTGTCGAACTGCTGCAGGTGGTCGATGGCCTGGCGAACGGCGGGGAAGAGGTTCCGCCGCCAGTCCGGGCCCATGGCGCGGCCATCGCGGTGGATGCAGAGCACGAGGTCGCAGTTCAGATCCTTCCAGAGGTTGCCGTCGCGGTAGGTGTAGGAGTTCGGCACCACGAAGGGGTCCTCGCCCGGGCCGCCGACGTCGTGCGGACAGCTTCCGGTGGCGTTGATCGGAAAGAGCCCGTGGTGCCAGCGGTGGCGGCGCTGGCGGGTATCGGTGGCGAGCGTCTGCGAGGCGTAGTCCTCGGCCACCATGGCGGCCAGCTCCGGGAAGTGGCGACCCACCGCCTCGGCCGCATAGATCCAGAGGTCGAGCGTGTTGTAGAGCGCGTAGTCGTGGCACTCGATCAGGCCGAAGTGTCGCCGCCCGTCGGGCGAACCTTCGGCCGAGGTCAGGACCGACATCCCGTCGACCAGGAAGTAGAGCTCGTTGATGATGAGACCGGCGCGGTGCGGTTCGTCTCCGGCCTCTGCCCTGACCGCGGCGTGCCAGTGGTCGATCCGTGCTTCCCACTCGATCGCGCGTCCGAGAGCATGGGCGGCGATGGCTGTCGCGGCAGTGCCGGAGCGGCCCCATTGATCGGTATATCCGCGCCACCACCGCCGCCCCTGCCCGAAGCTGATCCTGGGCAGGTCCCAGACAAGGCAGAACGTGACGGTGCGGCTTTCTCGCGGCGCGAGCTTTGCCGATGCCGCGACCGCGCCGGTCGGAAGGCCCGGCACGTTCTCCCGGAAGCCTCCTTCGACCACCCAACTTTCCTGCAGCGGGGGCGCATGTCCGGTATCGCGGAAAGGCCCCCAGAACTCGGCTCCGTCGCCATAGCCGTCAAAACAGGTGGAGCGGCTGAGAACCAGGCCGGGTTCATCGGCACAGGCGATCGCCCACTGCCCCTGGCTTTCCGGGATCTGCTCGCCTGCACGGGCCTGTTCCAGCGCCACCCCCACCAGCCCGTCGGACTCGAAAGCTGCGTTGTAGCCACCGGTGGCGGTACGCCTCGGCCGGGCCTCGCCGAAGCTGCGAAACCAGCCGTTGAGGTTGGGGAAGGTGAAGGCCAGGGCGGCTTCGGCCGGTGAGTCGGCTTCGTTCGTGAGCCGCCATCGAAAGATTGCGACGGGAAGCGAAGATGTCGCGAGATCGCCCGGGATGATGGGAGAGAAGGAGAGGCACTCGGCGCGCACGCCTTCAAGAGCCGCGTGCCGGTGCCAGGCGTGAGGGAAAAGCCCGTGCCAGCCTTCGGCGGCGGCAAACGCAAAGGATGACATCTCGCCGGTGCCGGGATCGGGCTGCAGCGCGCGCACGGCGGGCGATCGGCCTTGACGCGACGTGCGCAGCAGAAAACCGGCAGAGGGCAAGGTGAAATTCTTGACCCCGCCTGCCTTGATCGTCCAGCGACTGAAGGCCCCTGTCGAGGATCGCATGATTCCGCCCGTGCCGATGCCTCCAAGTGGAACGCCGGTCTTGTCGGTGGGGTGGAGCAGCACGTTCCATTTTGGCTCAGACCGCGGCAGGGCGCTCTCGTCCCGGACCAGCGCGGCAGCGGGGGCCGAAAAGGAGTCGTTTCGACGCATCGTTACACCTCCGTTGTGCGACTGCGCCACGACCCGGCCCGATTTGGCAAGAAGCATCCTTTGGCGGACTGACCACCCGGCACCCGCCCCGGCCCAGTCCGCCGAGATCGCGCGACCTGGTGTCCACAGTCGTTGGACCGGGATCACCAGTTCCGATTCAGTCAGCTTTGGTGTTCGACATTCGGCGAGGACACCGAAGCCGGCAATCGCTGCGAGACTTCGGCTGGCCGGTCGATCAATAGGGCCGAGTTCAGCTTCAAGGGGCCGATGCTCTCCTCCAGACGGTGTCCCGCTCGGCCCGGGGCATTGTGCCTACTTGCCGTGGAAGCAGCCCGCCGCGCCGCGCAACACGCTGGAATCATGGCACTTCATCCGCGCGTGTTCATGAAGCGTAGACAATCCCTTGGGCGTCGGGCACTCTGGTAACGACAGGTGGATAGGGGTCACCACCGATGCATCGGCTAATTCTTTCTCTCGTGGCGTTGTCCATGTTGACCGGATGTCCTGAGGAGGAAGACAGTGCAGATCCGGTCATTCGCGGCCTCAAGGTCCACGAGATCGGTGAAATCGAGCAATCTCAGACGCGGCGCTTTCCCGCTGTCATCGAGCCGGCGAACCTCACGGTTCTGTCCTTCGAGATCGGCGGCAAGCTCGGCGCGCTCGACCTCGATGTGGGCCAGCGCATCTCGGCTGGCGAGACCGTCGCGCGCCTCGATCCGGAAACACTGAGCCTTCAGGTTGAAACCGCCGAAGCGGCCGTGGCGCAAGCCGAGGCTTCGGCGAGGATTGCAACGG
Source organism: Paracoccaceae bacterium (assembly GCA_041621405.1). Taxonomy (GTDB): domain Bacteria; phylum Pseudomonadota; class Alphaproteobacteria; order Rhodobacterales; family Rhodobacteraceae; genus JBFKAV01. The sequence continues at coordinate 4,722 of JBFKAV010000156.1, read as the reverse complement.
ACACCCTTGCGCGTCAGGAGCAGCTTCTCGAGCGCGGCACCGTCACGCAGGTGACCGTCGACGATGCGAGGGCACAGGCCGATGCCGCCGCCGCGTCGCTGACCCAGGCGCAGAAATCGCTCGAGACCGCCGAAGAGAATCTCGGGAAGGCGGAGCTCGTGGCACCCTTCGAGGGGATCGTGAATTCGGTCGAGGCAACGTCCTACGCGACCGTTGCGGCCGGCACGCCGATCGCGACCGTCTATTCCACGGACGCCTTCGAGGTTTCATTCTCGGTTAACTTCGATGCCGCAAGCGAGCTCGTGGTTGGCACGCCTGCGGTCGTCCGTCTGGCCGACCGGCCGGATATCGTGCTCGACGCGGTCGTGAGTGAGATCGGGGCGCGCGCGGACGCCGTGTCGAGCTTCCCCATCGTTCTGCAGCTGAAGGATACCGACCCGCTGATGAAGGCGGGCATGGCGGTCGAAGCCGCCATCGAGTTCCCCCTGCCCACAAGTGTGGGCTACCCCGTCCCCTTGTCGGCGCTGATCAAGGATGGCCAGAGCGGCAGTCCGGGCGACGCCAGTACGCCGGCCCGCGCGGGGGTGTTCGTCTTCGAGACAGAGAGTTCGACGGTGCGGCGCCAGGAAGTGACCGTGGGAGGCATTCGTGAAAACATGATCGTGGTGGTCGACGGCCTCGAACCCGGCGACCTGGTCGCCTCGGCCGGCGTCTCGTTCCTGAAGGAGGGGCAGGAGGTCCGGCTCCTCGATGACGGAGGCTAGGGCGGTGGACGGGCTCGCCCGGTTCGGGATCGAGAAGTCCCGCTTCACGGTGCTGGTCATGGTCGGTCTCCTGCTGATCGGGGCCCTCGGCTATTTCGCCCTGCCGAAACGCGAGAACCCGGCGATCACCATCCGCACCGTGATCGTCGCGGCGCAGTTCCCCGGCATGGCGCCCGAACGGGTGGAGGACCTGATCGCGGTGCCGCTCGAGCGCGCCGCCCGCGAGATCGGGGAGGTCGAGGAAATCGCCACCCTGGTCACGACCGGCCGCGCACAGCTCAACGTTGTCGTCGCCGACGGCATCCCCGCGGACGACCTCGACCGGGTGTTCTCGGACATCCGCACCAGGATGGAGGACGCCGCCGGCGACTTGCCGGACGGGACCTTCGGCCCCTTCGTCAACACCAACTACGGCGACGTCTCCATCGCCACCATCGCGGTCACCGGCGAAGGGTTCTCCTATGCTGAGATCGAGGGCGCCGCGGAAGCGCTGCAGACCGGGCTCTACCGAATGCCCGGCATCACCAAGGTCTCGCTGTCGGGCGTCCAGGACGAACGGATCTGGCTGGAGATCGACAGCCGGCGCCTTGCCGCCATCGGGGTGCAACTGCCCCAGCTTCTGGGTGATCTCGGCGACCAGAACGTGATCCTGCCCGCCGGACGGATCGATGCCGACGGCACGAACATAGTTCTCGAGGCGAACGGCAACCTTGCCTCGCTCGATGACGTCCGAGCGGTGCTGACGCGGTTGCCGACCGGCGACATCGTCCGCCTGCAGGACCTGATGATCGTCCGGCGGGGATACGTCGATCCGCCCGACAGGCCGGTCTACTTCAACGGAGAGCCCGCCGTCCTCGTGAGCGTCGAGATGGCGGACGACCGCGACATCCAGAAGCTCGGGCGCGCGCTGCGGACGGAGATCGCCAAGCTGGAGCAGGCCCAGCCCGTCGGCATTGTCTACAATATCTCCACCTTCCAGGAGACCAACGTCACGCAGTCGATCAACGGCGCGCTGTCGAACGTCGGCCAGACCTTCGCCGTGGTCTTCGTGGTGATGCTGGCCTTTCTCGGGCTCAGGCCAGCACTCGTCATCGCCAGCATCGTGCCCTTCACGGTCACGTTCGCGCTCCTCGGCATGTCGCAATGGGGGATCGACCTCGAGCAGATCTCGATCGCCGCGGTCATCATCTCGCTCGGCCTGCTCGTCGACAACGGCCTCGTCGTGGTCGAGGACATCGATCGCCGGATCGGCGAGGGCGCCTCCCCGGCCGAGGCGGCCATCGCGGCAGGGGGCCAGTTCTTCGTGCCGCTGGCTGTGGCGTCGATCACGACCGTCTCGGCCTTTCTCCCGATGCTGATCCTGGAAGGGACGACCGGAGAATTCGCGTTCTCGCTCGGGGCCGTCGTGGCGCTCATGCTCGGAGGGTCATGGTTCACCGCGCACTACATCCTTCCATTCCTCGCCGCGGCGCTCCTGCGCCCGAAGGTGCAGGACAAGCCCGCCGAAAGCGCCGCGGCGCGGATCTACGGCGGCCTGATCCGCCGCGCTCTTCCGCTGGGCATTCCGATCGCAGCCGGCTGCTACCTGCTCGTTGCGGTCGGCATCGCCGCCTTCGGTTCGCTCAAGTCCGAGATGTTTCCCTTGTCGGAGCGCGCCGAGTTCCTCGTCTACATCGACTTGCCGAAGGGCAGTTCGATCGCCGCGACCCGCGACGAGGCGCTTTCGATCGACGCGTGGCTGCGCGACCGGGAGGCGAATCCCGAAGTCGCGAACACGACGCTCTTCGTCGGCCACGGCGGGCCGCGCTTCTACCTCGCCCTGTCGCCCGCCGACACCGATCCTGCCAGCGCGTTCTTCGTGGTGAACACCCATGGCTTCGACGGCGCCGTGGCTGCCGCGGACCGGGCCCGCCGGTACCTGGTCGAGAAACATCCGGCGGTGCGGGCACGGGTGACACGGCTTTCGATGGGCGGAAGCGAGTCGGGGATCGTGGAGGTGCAGATCACCGGACCGGACGCCGATACGCTCCTGTCGGCGGCGGCCCGCGTCGAGGCCGGCTTCGACCAGATGCCGGGCCTGGTGCTGAATGCCAACGATTGGGGCAACAAGACGCTCGCGGTCGGGATCGACGTGCTGCAGGGGAAGGCCCGGGAACTCGGCGTCACCTCGAGCGACATCTCGAACGTCATGCAGGCCTATTTCTCGGGAGCGGAGTATTCGGTGTTCCGCGACGGATCGGACCAGATCCCGATCGTCGTCCGCGCCGAGGAAGCGTTCCGGGACAGCCTCGAGGACCTCGCCGGCCTCACGATCCCGACCGACAGCGGCCTCGTGTCGCTCGACCAGGTGGCCCGCTTCCAGCCGCGGCTCGACCTCTCGCAGCTCCGACGCGAGAACCAGGTGCGCCAGATCACCGTCTCCGCCAAGAGCGCGTCGCTGTCGGCAGCGGAGGTCGAGGCCCGCATCGCGCCGGTGCTGGACGGTCTCGACCTCGGCCCCGGCTACGAGGTCGAGATTGGCGGGGAAAGCGCCGATGCGGCCGAGGCCAACGCAGACCTGCTGGCCGGCATGCCCTACGCGCTGGTGGTCATGATCGCCGCGCTGATGTTCCAGTTCAACTCGGTCCGGCGGGTGGCAATCACCTTCCTGACGATCCCGCTGATCCTGGTCGGCGCGCCGCTCGCGCTCCTGGCGACGGGGCAGCCGCTCTCGTTCTTCGCCATACTCGGGCTCATTTCGCTGATGGGCATAATCATCAACAACGCGATCGTGCTCATCGACCAGGTCGACATCGAGCGAAAGGCGCTGCCGCTCGACGACGCCATCGTCGCGGCCGCGAAGAAGCGGTTGAGCCCCGTCCTGCTGACCTCGCTCACGACGGTGCTCGGCCTGATCCCGATGGCGCTGTTCGGCGGGGCGCTGTTTGAGCCGATGGCCGCGCTGATGATCGGCGGCCTGCTGTTCGCCTCCCCCCTGACGCTTCTCTTCGTGCCGCCGCTCTGCCGGCTGTTCTTCGTCCGACAGGCACGGCGTCAAGCGGCCGCGGCCTCGTGAGGGCTGGGGACTGGTGCCGGTAGGCCTGCAGATTGCCGCCGGAAGCGCCATGATCCTCCTCTGTGCGGGGATCCACCTCTCGATTGCCGCCCTTGCGATCGTCGCGCTCAGGCGGAAGAGGCCCTTTCGTGACGGCGCATCGATGCGCGAGGGGCTCATGGCGGTGGCATTGCTGTTCCTGCTGTTCCTCTCGGCGCACACCATCCAGATCTATCTCTGGGCCTTTGCCTTCGGTTCCGCCGGCGCGCTGGCGGGTTACGAAGCGCCGATCTACTTCGCCCTGGTCAGCTACAGCACGCTCGGTTACGGGGACGTCACGCTTGGCAGCGACTTCCGGATATTCGGTGCGATGGCTTCGATCTGCGGCGTGCTCATGTTCGGGCTGACGACGGCATTCCTCGTCGGCATCTTCGCGCGGCTGTTGAATGCGAGAAGTCCATGACCTCCATTTCGCCATCAAGGCGAGTGCCCGAGCTTTCGCGCCCTTGAGGGGTCGTACTCATGCAGGAAAGCGCCAGCACTTCCTGGGATCAAGAAGTGATCGAAGCTGACTTCTGGACCGTGCGCAGCGAACATTCGCCATTCAGCGGCTTCCGAAAGACTGAAGCACTGTTACTCGAGTGGAAGAACGTACACGAGGATCCTAATCCACTTCCGGTGACGAGGAACGGGCGCAGCTTCGATCTGCCGATCCTGCATGACCCGAGCCCCGACTATCCTCCGGGTTTTGGGAGAGTCCGCGGGCTTCTGAAGTGCGACCCATCCTTGGATCGCCCGGGGCTGGAGTTTCCGGGCTTCATCGGGGCAGCTGGCCGGTTTGGCTGCCGGGATTTGCAAGCTCGATCGGTGCCTTGTAACCGATCGCGCCGTGGGGTCGGTCCTCGTTGTGGTATCTGAGCCAAG
>JBFKAV010000155.1:0-7878 GCA_041621405.1 Paracoccaceae bacterium | reverse complement strand
GTCCAGGATCAGCCGGGACTGCTGACGCCGGCGCAGCGCGGTCAGATCGAGGACTATCACGCGGCCATCCTCGAGGCCTACGATCTCGATTACCGGGTCGTCGTTCTTTCCGGAGCCCCGGACGTGAACGCCGAGGCCGCGCGCCACTTCGCGGAGACCCGGATTGGCAATCTCAGCGCCACCGGGCGCGGACTCCTGCTCGTGATCGCTCCGGAGATCGACAAGGTGCGGATCGAGGTCGGGCGGAGCCTGGAGCCGGTCTTCACCGATGCCTTCGTGGCCTACATCGAGGAGCGGCAGATGGTGCCGTTCTTCCGCTCGAACCGGGTCGCCGACGGCATCCTCGCAACCACCGAACTGATCGCCGACCGCGCCGGAGGCGGCGAGCGAAGCGCCGCGTTCGCCGATCCCGCGGGCGGAGCACCGGAACCCAGCGCCGGCGGCGGCGCGCGCGTCACAGTGCGCATCGGTGCCGGCTACGAGCGCTCGCAGGCGGGCGACGCCGGCGCCTCGGCCAAGGGTCTCGCACCGGAAGAGGTCGTCGCCGCCTATGTCGACGCGATGGCCGCCGGCAACGCGAGCCCGGATCTCGACATCTTCACCGGGGCGACGCGCGAGATGATGCGGAACTGGGTCGTGACGCCGGCCCAGATGCGCAGCGTGGTCGAAACCTACCGGGGCTGCAGCCCGCCGCGGCTGTTTCAGTCCGCGAAGCAGGCGGTGGTGCGCTACCCCGCGGCCGAGCGCGGCTGCGCCCCCTACTTCTTGTGGTGGTCGGATGGCGCCTGGCGGCTCGATCTGGCGACGATGTTCCGCGAGATCAGGTTCAACCACCGCAACGAGTGGCACTTCTCGGGCGGAGTTCCGGCCGAGTTCGCCTTCGCCTTCGAGGATTGGCGCTTCGACCGCCACGGATTCCCGCACAGATAGCCGGCAGCACGTTCCGCAACGAACAGGGGCAGGGTGCCTGCGCGGCTGCCCCATGCCAAATCTGCAGCGAGCGTGGTCCCGGTCACCCCCGGGTGCGCAGCGGGCGGCCCATGGCAAGCTGTCGGCAGGCGACGTCCGCCGGCCAGTCGACGATGCGGCGGGCCATGCGCAGCCCCCGGCTTTCCGGCGCGAAGCGCAGGTAGATCGGCTTCCAGCCCATCGCGAGGCCGGTGATGTTGCGCGAGTTGACCTCGCCGCAAACCGCCCAGCCGCCGTCTGACAGGCGGAAGCCCTGGATGCGCCGGAAGTTCGCGGTATGCGGCGCCCCGAGCGTGGCGCGGATTTGTTCCTCGGCATGGTCGGCCAGACCCTCGGGCAAGTCGGCCGGGATGCCGGTGGGGCCGGCCGCGACGGGGGCGGGGGCGGCCGCCAGCAGGAGGGCTGTGGCAAGGGCTCTCAACATGAAATCGACCTCCGGAACGCGGAGGCCGAGAGTCGCAGGGCTTGGTTAATGATTCATTGACGGGGCCGGAGCCCCGTTCGTTTCCTAGCCGCCCCAGGTGCGGATCGGGCCGCAGTCCATATGCACGAAGTTGGAGCGCGAGTAACGGCCGACGCCGCCCGCCGCGCAGGCCGAAGCGGCCCGCGCCATCTGCGAGACCGAGCGCGAGGACAGCCGCAGGTCGGCCGCCTGGCCCTTCATGTGCAGCGAGTTTCGCGCCACTCCGCGCGAGCGCGAGCGCAGCATCGCGTTGGTCTGCTGCGTGCGGTAGCCCGACAGCAGCATGTAGGGTTCGGATACGTCGAGCAGATTGTGAGCGGCCGCCATGATGTCGACGGTACGGGAGTCCATCCGCGTCGCCTCGCCGTTCCGCCAGTCGCGCATGAAATAGTTGATCTCGCGCAGCGCCTCGTCGATGTACTCGCCCTCGAGCCAGTAGATCGTGTCGATGCTTTCTCCGGTGCGGCCCGAGTACATCCTGATGCGCCGGATGTCCCCCGCGCCCCTGAGAAAGCCGAAGGCGTTGGAATAGGTCGGAGCCGCCGCCACGGCCGTTGCCGCAAAAACACCAAGCAATCCGCGGCGCGTCACGCCCACCGTCGTGGATATGGTCATCTTGAAGTCTGCCTGTCCCGTTCCAGCCATCGGCCGCATTCGCGACCGTTCATTCGATAGCTGCATCCCCCTGAGTGCCTACGTTATGACATGATCTTCGATCCGGCAGAACCCGTTCTGTTGTTTCCGAGAAACGGCATCGTGCATTTGCGCGGATTTTCGCCGATTCCTCGCGAACGGCATCGGCGCGCTTCTGCGTTGCAGAGATGCGACACCTCGCCGCGTCGGCGGACTTTTTTTTCCGGCAATGTGTGGACAGAATCCCCGAACTTGCAGAAACTTTATTTCCTTCAGAACGTTCTGCTGGAAAAGTAACGAGGATCTTGATGACGCCCGCTGCCCGCTTCCGCTGCCTTGCTGCGGCGCTTGTGATTTCGCTTCAGTGTGCCGCAACGCCGACCTTTGCGACGGCGCTCACTGGCTACAACCAGGCCATCGCGGAAGTTGCGTCTACCGACGCGGCGATTGCCGAATTCTACCGCGGCCGCAGCTACGAGCCGCTCTGGACCGGCGAGGGTGGGGCAGCGCGGCGCGAGGCGCTCTTGACGGTGCTGTCGCAGGCCGATGCGCACGGGCTGCCTTCGAGCCGGTACCGGCCCGAGACCGTGATCGCGGCATTCCGTTCGGCGCGGGGCGAACGCGAAGCTGGCCGGCTCGAGGTCGAGACGACCCGGCTATTCCTGTCCTACGCGCGCGACATCCAGTCTGGCGCCCTGGAGCCGACGCGGATCATGCCGGCCGAGATCAAGCGCGAGCTGCCGCGCCGCGACATGGGGACGGTCCTCGCCGCCTTCGCGGCGGCCGGCGAGCCGCTGGCGTTCCTGAAGTCGCTCGCGCCGCATTCGGCGCACTACGCGCGGCTCATGCGTGAGAAGGCGCGGCTCGAACGGCTGGTCACCGCGGGCGGCTGGGGCGAGCCGGTTCCTGTGACGGCGCTGGAGCCGGGCGACAGCGGCGCGGCAGTGGTGGCGCTGCGCAATCGGCTTGCCGCCATGGGCTACCTGGGCCGCTCGGCCACCTCCATCTACGACCGCGAGATCGAGGCTGCGGTGCGCGCGTTCCAGGCCTCACACGGGATCGAGGAGGATGGCATCGCCGGCCGCGCCACCTTGGCAGAGATCAACGTGCCGGCCGGAGAGCGTCTGAAATCCGTGATCGTGGCGCTCGAGCGCGAGCGCTGGATGAACATGGAAGGCGGCCTCGGCGCACGGCACATCTGGGTGAACCTGCCCGATTTCCATGCGCGCGTCGTCGACGACGGCAAGGTCGTCTTCGAGACTCGCACCGTGGTGGGCGAGCGGCGGGCGGACAAGCGCTCGTACGAGTTCTCCGACGAAATGGAGTACATGGAGATCAACCCCGACTGGACGGTGCCGCGCTCGATCCTGGGGCGCGACTACCTGCCCAGGATGCGCAACAACCGCCACGCGGCCAGCTACCTGCAGATCATCGACAGCCGCGGCCGGGTGGTGCCGCGCGAGGCGATCGACTTCTCGCGGTATTCTGAGCGCAATTTCCCCTTCACCGTGCGCCAACCTCCGGGCGGCCAGAACGCCCTCGGGCGGGTCAAGTTCATGTTCCCCAACCCGTACGCGATCTACCTGCACGACACCCCGCAGAGAACGCTTTTCTCGCGCGAGCAGCGCGACTATTCCTCGGGCTGCATCCGGCTGAACGATCCCTTCGAATTCGCCTACCTGCTGCTCTCGCGACAGATGGCGGATCCCAAGCCCTATTTCGACGGCCTGGTGAACATCGGCCGGCAGATCCGGGTCGACATCGAGGAGCACGTGCCGGTGCACCTCGTCTACTTCACCGCCTTCATCGGCGCCGACGGCGAGATGCAGTACCGCCGCGACATCTACGAGCGCGACGCGCGCCTCTTCTCGGCTCTGCTGGAGGCCGGGGTGGCGTTTCCGGGTGCGGAGGGCTAAATCCCTCGGGCAAAGTCCGGATCTCGCCCGGGCGGAGGGTTGCATGCGCCACAGGATCGCCGACATCGCCGCCGCAATTGGTGCGCGGTACGAAGGGGATGGGGCGGTCGAGGTCGTGCGGGCGGCCGAGCCGGCGCAGGCGGGGCCTGAGGATCTGGCGCTGGCAATGAGTGCGAAGTTCGCGGAAGCCGTGTCCCAGGGTCGGGCCCGCGCCGCCGTACTCTGGGACGGGGCCGACTGGCCATCGCTTGGTCTTGAGGCCGCGATCTTCGTGGCGCGACCGCGGCTGGCGATGGCGGGCATCACCCGGGCCTTCGACCAGGGCCCTCAGATCGCACCCGGCATCCATCCTACGGCCGCCGTTGACCCCTCCGCCGGGCTCAGCCCTGGCGCCGCGATCGGGCCCTACGTGGCCATCGGGCCAGGCGCAGAGATCGGACCGGGCGCACGGATCGGGGCGCATGCCAGCATCGGCGCGGGCGCGCGGATCGGGGCCGAGGCGCTGATCCACGCGGGCGTCAGGATCGGCCATGGCGTGGTGATCGGCGACCGCTTCATTGCCCAGCCGGGCGCGGTGGTCGGCGCGGACGGGTTTTCCTTCGTCACCGAGGAGAAATCGGGCGTCGAGGAGATCCGCGAGACGCTGGGCCAGCGCGAGAAAATCCGCGAGCAACGCTGGCACCGCATCCATTCGCTCGGCACCGTCGAGATCGGCGACGACGTGGAAGTGGGGGCCAACACCACGATCGACCGGGGCACGATCCGCGCCACCCGGATCGGGCGGGGAACCAAGCTCGATAACCTGGTGCAGGTCGGCCACAACGTCGAGATCGGCGAGGATTGCCTGCTCTGCGGTCAGGTGGGGATCGCAGGCTCGGCGAAGATAGGCGACCGCGTCGTTCTGGCCGGGCAGACAGGCGTCAACGACAACATCTTCGTCGGCGACGACGTGATTGCCGGCGGCGGCACCAAGATCTTCACCAATGCGCCGGCGGGCCGGGTGCTCCTCGGCTACCCGGCCGTGAAGATGGAGACGCACGTGGAGATCCAGAAGGCGCTCCGCCGTCTGCCGCGCCTCGCCGCCGCTGTCGCCGCCCTGCAAAAAGCGGTTTCAAAGGGCGGCGGGAGGGACTAAGTGTCCGGCCGAAACCAGGGCAGGACGGGATCCATGGCCGAGAGCGTGAAGGACAGGGTGATCCGGATCATTGCCGAGCAGGCGGTGCTCGAGGTCTCCGACGTCAGGCTGGACTCGACTCTCGAGGAGCTCGGGATCGACAGCCTCGGCCTCGTCGAATCGATCTTCTCCATCGAGGAGGCGTTCGACATCCAGGTGCCGTTCAACGCGAACAACCCCGGCGAAAGCGAGTTCGACATCTCCTCGGTTGCGGCGATCGTGAACGCGGTTGAACGGCTCGTGGCCTCCCAGCACGCATGAAGCGCGTCGTCATAACCGGGGCCGGCACGATCAACGCGCTCGGCCACGACGTGGCCGAGACCTGCAGCGCCTTCCGCGAGGGGCGCCTGGGCATCACCGAGCTCGATTTCCGCGACGTCGAGCGACTGGCAATCCGGATCGGGGCCCAGGTCCATGGCTGGGAGCCCGAAGCGCATTTCAACCGCCAGCAGGTCTCGCTCTACGACAAGTTCACGCAGTTCACCCTGCTCGCGGCGCGCCAGGCCATCGAGCAGTCGGGGCTCAGCTTCGAGGGCCAGATCTCAACCGAGGCCGGCGTGGTGCTCGGCACCGCCGGCGGCGGGGTGAATACCTGGGACGAGAACTACCGCAGCGTCTACGAGGAGGGGAAGAACCGGGTCCATCCCTTCGTCGTGCCAAAGCTGATGAACAACGCGGCCGCCTCCCACGTGAGCATGGAGTGGAACCTCAAGGGCCCCTCCTTCACCGTGGCCACCGCCTGCGCCAGCTCGAACCACGCCATGGGCCAGGCATTCTGGCTGGTGCGCTCGGGGGTCACGCGGGTGATGCTGACCGGCGGCTCGGAATCGATGCTCTGCTTTGGCGGCGTCAAGGCCTGGGAGGGCCTGCGCGTGATGTCGAAGGACGCCTGCCGCCCGTTCTCGGCCAATCGCAACGGCATGGTCCAGGGTGAGGGCGCGGCGGTCTTCGTCTTCGAGGAGCTGGAACACGCGCGCAAGCGCGGCGCGGAGATCCTGGCCGAGGTTGTTGGCTTCGCCATGACCTCCGACGCCGGTGACATCGTCATGCCCTCGGCCCAGGGCGCCGAACGGGCGATCACCGGGGCTCTGAGTGACGCCCGGCTCAATCCCGAGGACGTGGGCTACATCAACGCCCACGGCACCGGCACCGCGGCGAACGACAAGACCGAGTGCGCGGCGGTGGCGCACGCCTTCGGGCATCATGCCGACCGTCTGATGATCTCATCGACGAAATCGATGCATGGCCACCTGATCGGCGGCACCGGGGCGGTGGAGCTCCTGGCCTGCATCATGGCGCTCCGCGACGGCGTGATCGCGCCGACCATCGGCTACGAGGAGCCCGATCCCGAATGTGCGCTCGACGTCGTGCCCAACATCGCGCGCGAGGCGAAGGTGAGCGCGGTTCTGTCGAACGCCTTCGCATTCGGCGGCCTGAACGCTGTGATCGCACTGAAGCGGGCGTGAGGCGCGCCCCCGGTGGGGCCGCGCCTGGCCCGTCGGCTCAGTTGCCGCTTGTGGTCGAGCCCTCAGCTCCACCCGCGGCCTCGGCCGCCGCCGCTGCCTCGGCGAGCAGCGCCTCCCAGGCGGCCGTGAACCCCGAAAGCGAGATCTTGAGCGAGATGCGCTGGTTCGCCGCCACCACCGGGACGATGCCGACGATCGCCTCCGAGCCGCGCTTGAAGCGGTCGATGTCGGCTTCCGCGTAGCCGACCCGGGCGACACAGCCCACCTCGGTGCAGAAGTGGAACGGGAACCGGCGCGCCTCGCTGCCGTCGACCGCCAGCGTGACGCCTTCGGGAAGCAGCGTCTCGAGCGGGCTGATGATGTTTCCGCCGGCCACCGCCTCGCCCTGGGCGGGGATGAGCGGGAAGAGGGTGAATTCGGCCACCGCGTTGCCCTGCTCGTCGTTCAGGAGCTGGTAGAGCTGGCAGGGATCGTTGCCGCTTTCGGTGCGGATGCAGCGGATGTCCCAGTCGCCGTGCTCGGCCTTCACGTAGGGGGCGCCGAGTGCGCTGCCATCGGGCGAGACCGGCTCGCCCATCGAGAGTTCGCTCCCGGCGGGCGCCTGGCCCTCGGCCGGGGCCTGGGTTTCCTGAGCTGCCGCGGGTAGCGCGGTGAGCGCGGCGAGGAGGGCGAGGGCGAATAGGCTGTGGTGCATGATGGAGTTCGTGGTCCTGTGAAGGGTGGGTCTGCTCGGGCGCTCCCTTATCACGGGCTCCGGCCGCTGTCAGGCCCGGAAATCCGGGCCGACTGACGCGACCGGCGGAGCCTTGCCGGGGCATGCTTGCGACATGAAAAAAGGGCCCGAACGGGCCCTTCTTCCCTAATCTTTGCTCCCCGTCGGACTGGCCGACTTAGTTATTGCGGCGGACGCTACGGTCTTTAAAGGCAAGCGTCAACAGGGAATTTATGGCACATGTGGAGATTTGAACGCAGCGAAAAAGGCCGCGCCAAAGGCGCGGCCAGTCCGACAGGGAGGAAGTCCGCCAGGTGCCGCCCGAGAGCGGCGAATGCCCGGACGGATCGACTCTGGCAGATATTGGTTAAGGATGTATTGTCGCCACGACAGCTAGTGGAGAATTCAATGGACGACCGGATATTCGTGGGCGGCGGCGGAGAAGATTACGCGCTTCCGCAGCACCTCCTCCTGAAGTACGGCAACCGCCACGGGCTCGTTGCCGGCGCCACCGGCACCGGCAAGACGGTAACGTTGCAGATCCT
>JBFKAV010000154.1:0-7885 GCA_041621405.1 Paracoccaceae bacterium | reverse complement strand
GGCTCGGCGAGGGCGGCGGTCTCCGCCTCGGGCGGAGCGCCGCCGGGCGGCGCGCCCGAGGGGTCGCGCGCCGCGGCGTCGGTGGCGGCGGCCGGGGCCGGAAGCGCGGCGTCCTGCTCGAGCGCAGCCGGGCGGGGCGGCGGCCGCGTGTCCGGGACGCCGGGGAGCGCGAAGGGCGGGTCCTGCGCCGGTTCGGGGGCGGTCTCGACGGCGGGAGCCTGGTCGGGGGCGGGGGCCACGGTCGCGTCCGGCACCGGCGCGGCGGCGTCCGGGCGGTTCGGCGGGGTGATCGGCGGGCGGCCGAGATAGACGATGGTGCCGCTGGGCGTCGGCGTCCCTTCCGGCGTGGCGACGACCAGATCGGGCGCCTCGGGCTCGACCTCGCCCGGGGGGGCAGCGGGGGTAGCGGGGGCCGGTGGCAGAGCCTGGGTCCCGGGCGAGCTGTCGCTCGGCGCGGCAGCGCCCCGTGGCAGGCCGGGCGCCGGCGGCGCAGGCAGGCGCGGATCGACCAGAGCGGTCACCGTCGCACGCAGGCGGCCTTCGCTGGCCTGGGCCGGCGGCTCGGGCGCCTGGCTCCAGATCCCGGTGGCGGCATAGGCGACGGCGAGGTCGTCGACCCTGGGCTCGGCCCCGGCAGCCACGGGCGGGGCGACGGGCGCCGCTGCGTCCGCGCCGGGCAGGTCCGCGACCGGGGCCTCGGGCTCCGGCGTCGCACCGGGCTGCGCCGCCGTCCCGGTTTCGGCCTCCGGTGCCGGCGGCGCATCGGGCTCCGGCTGCGGCGTGACGCCCGGCGCCGCCTGCGGTTCAGCCTCGGCCCCGGGTTCGGGCACGGCGCCCGGCACCGGTTGCGGCTGCTGCGCGGTCGAGAGCGTCGGTTCGGCGACCGCGGCGGGTTCCGCTGGAGGAGCGTCCGTCTCGGCCGGGGCCGGGGTCGCGACCGGTGCGGCGGTGGGTGTTTCCGGCGGGGAAGGAGCCGCAGCCAGGCCTGGCTGCGGCGCCGGCTCGGCGGGCGGCGCGGGTTCCTCGGGCGGCGCGGGCAGGGCAGCCGTCGACGGCTCGGCCGGAGCGGCGGGCTCGGCGGGGAGCGCAGCGTCGGCAGTCGGCGGCGCCGTTGCCGCAGGCGGCGGGGCAGTCGCGGCGGGAGCCTCGGGCACGTCGTTGCCAGCGCCGCCGAAGAGTGCCGCCCAGAGCGCCACGGCGGCGAGGAAGGCGATAAGGCCGGCGGCGAGGACGAGCTGGGTCAGCGGCAGGCGCCGCCGCTCGGTCGCCGGGCGGGCGCCGAAGGCCGAGACGGCGGCCTCCTCCCCCTCTGCCCCCGGAATAGGGACGGGAGTTGCGCGCGGGCGGGCGAGCACCTTGCGGAGCTTCGCCGGGGCGTCGAAGGCGGCGCGGCGGCGCACCTTGCCCGGCCGCGGCGGCGCGTGCAGCGCTTTCGCGGCGGGACGGGTCTCGGGCGCCGCGGCGGTCGCGAGCGGGGGGAGCTCGCCCGCTGTCACCGCAAGGCGGTCGGCCCTAGCTTCGAGGCGCGGCGGGCGCTTGGGCGCCGCCGTATTGCCGGCGGTCTCCGAAACCGGATCGGCCAAGGTTTCCGGTTCGAGCTCGACCACGACAGGCTGGTCCGGGCTGTGCCCGGCCGCTTCAGGTGCCTCGGCAACGGGCGCAGCGTCGGGCACCGTCTTCCCGTCCGCTTCGGGGGCCTGCGCAGCCCCCGTGGCAGGCGCTGCATCGGTCCGGGCCTCGGCTGCGGTGTCCGGTCCGGTAACGCGCGCGCGGCCTTGCTCGGGGCCGTCCGCAGACCCTCCCTCGGGCGCGGGTGCGTCACTGATCTTGCCGCGAGGCTCGTCCTTGGCGGCCGGTTCGGGTTCTGGCACGGTCCCGAGCTCGGCGCTAACCGGGCCAATGGCGGGTGGGACCGGCTCGGTGGCATTGCCCAGTTCCGGGGTGGCGGGCGGCCCCGGCTCTTCCTCGACTTCCTCGGCGCCTGTCGCGGCCGTTTCCGCCTCGGCCGCGGCTTCCGGTCCGGAACCGCGCGCGAGGGCTTGCCCAGAGCCGTCCTCGTATTCTCCCTCGGGCGCGGGAGAGTCGCCGATCTTGCGGCCAGCCTCGATCTCGGCGGCCGGCTCGGGTTCGGGAACCGTCTCGAACTCGGCGCCGGCCGGGCCAACGGCGGCCGGGACCTGTTCGGAGGCTTTGGCCAGTTCCGGGGCGGCGGGTGGACCTGGCTCTTCCTCGACCTCCCCGGCGTCGGCCGCGGCCGCTTCCGCCTCGGCCGCGACCGGGGCCGAAGCTTCCGGCTCGGCGGGGCGGACCGGGGCGGCCGTCGACGTCGGAGCGGGTTCGGCCTCGGCCTTGGCGGCGGGCTCTGGCACGGCGTCCGGTTCCGGCGCCTGCGGCAGCTCTGCCGCCGCCGGCTCTGGCGCGGCCTCGGGTCCGGCGGGCGCCCGCGCGCTCTCCGACCTGGCCGATTCGGCAGCCGGCGCGGGTTTCGTCGCCGATGCCGGCGCGGCCTCGGCCGGCGCCGCGGGCGCCATGGCATCGGCTGCCTCGTCAGGCTCCGGCTCGCTCTCCGGCTCGCCGAGGGCGCGCCGCAGCGCGCGTTCGGCCTCGTCCTCGTCCTCGGCGGCTTCTGGTGCCGCCTTCGGGGCATCCTTCGCAGCGGCCGGTTTCTCCTTGGCCGGCATCGTCAGCTTCAGCGTGACCAGCGTCGGCAGCACGTCGCGTTCGACCTTCGCGCCCTTGGGCAGGAACCCGCCGGCCGCTTCGGTGGCGCCGAAGAACGGCTCGCCGGTGAAGCTGCCGCCCTTCGGGCGGGCGACGATGGAGACCGGGTTGAAGCCGTGCTCGACGGCGAAGCCTTCGGCCTCTTCCAATGTCTCGCGGGCCACGACGGCGACGTGCAGCACCTCGCCCTCGGCCTCATAGTCGAAGGCGAGCTCGTCGACCGCGTAGGGCGTCATCCCGTCGAGGGCCTTGGAGATTGCGGCGCGGCGCGCCTCGTCCTCCTTCTCGGTGCAGCCGACGGCGGTGTAGAGCACCTGGCCCTCGGGCAGGATCAGCTTGGTCGTCAGGCCTTCGGGGCACTCGGCAAGCGCGGCGGCGCGCAGCTCGGTCAGCCGCCGCTTCAGGCGCGGGTCGTCGAGGCGCGCCTCGCCCAGCGCCTGCCAGCCACGCTTCTGGCGGCGGAGGAGTGCGATTGCCTCCTGCGACAGGTCGAGAGCGAATTCGGGCTTCATCGGTCTCATTATAGCGCAGGCCCGCATCGTTAGCCGACCGGACGACGAATTAGGGTTATAGCAGGTTTCCGCCCGAGGAAAGGCGTCGGCCCAAGCTGCGGCTTGCCGCGCGCGTCAGAACGGCGGAGAACTGCACGAAAGGGAGGATGACGATGCGCAGGATCGGGGCAATCGTGGTGGCCGTGCTGCTGGCGGGCGCGGCCTGGGCGGAAGGCGAGGTGGCGCGGATCACCGTGACCGGGGAGGGCCGCGTCGCCGCGGTGCCCGACATGGCGACGGTGAGCCTGGGCGTCTCGGCTCAGGCGGAGACGGCGAAGGCGGCGATGGACCGGACCTCGGACGGGGTGGCGGCGCTATTGGTGCAGCTCGCCGCGGCGGGGGTCGAAGACCGCGACATCCAGACCTCGGGGCTCTCGCTGGGCCCGGTCTGGCAGCATTCGCGCACCGGCGACGAGCCGCCGAGGATCACCGGGTTCAGCGCGGCGAACACGGTGACGGTGCGGGTCCGGGCGTTGGACGAGCTCGGCAGGCTGCTCGACGGTGCGCTGGCGGGCGGGGTGAACACGCTCCACGGGGTGAGCTTCGGCCTCCAGGACCCGATGCCCCGGCTCGACGAGGCGCGCGCCGAGGCGGTGGCCGATGCCTGGCGCAAGGCCGAGCTTCTGGCCGGCGCCGCGGGGGTGAGCCTCGGCCCGATCCTGTCGATCGCGGAGGATCAGGGGGTCTCCGGCCCGATGCCGATGTTCCGGATGGAGGCGGCGATGGCCGACGCGGTGCCGGTGGCCGCGGGCGAGACCGAGGTGACGGCGCGCGTCACCATCGTGTGGCAGCTCGGCGGCTAGGCCAGGGACGGGGAAAGGGGCGACCTCTCCCCTTGCCCGGTCAGGCCGTGGCCTTGGCGAGTGCCTGGTCGAGATCGGCGATCAGGTCGTCGGCATTCTCGATGCCGATCGAGAGCCGCACCACGTTGGGGTCCGCACCGGCCGCCTTCTGCTGCTCGGGCGTCAGCTGGCGGTGGGTGGTCGAGGCCGAGTGGATGATCAGCGAGCGGGTGTCGCCGAGATTGGCGACGTGGCTGAAGATCTCCACGGCGTTGACCAGCTTGACGCAGGCCTCGTAGCCGCCCTTGACCGCGAAGGTGAAGAGCGCGCCGGCGCCCTTCGGGTAGAGCTTCTTGGCGCGCTTCGCATAGGGCGAGGAGGGCAGGCCGGCATAGGTGACCTGCTCGACCCGCGGGTCCTTCTCGAGCCAGGTGGCGACCTTGACCGCGTTCTCGACGTGCTTCTGCATCCTGAGCGACAGCGTCTCGATGCCGAGGAGCGTGTAATGCGCGCCCTGCGGGTTCATCGTCATGCCGAGGTCCCTGAGCCCGATGGCGATGCTGTAGAAGGTGAAGGACAGCGGCCCGAAGGTCTCGTGGAACTTCAGCCCGTGATAGGCCGGCTCGGGCTCGGACATCGAGGGGAACTTGCCGTTCGACCAGTTGAACTTGCCGGAATCGACGATGGCGCCGCCGGTGACGGTGCCGTTGCCGGTGAGGTACTTGGTGGTCGAGTGCACGACCAGGGTCGCGCCCATCTCGATCGGGCGGCAGAGGTAGGGCGAGGCCGAGGTATTGTCGACGATGAGAGGCACGCCGGCCTTGTCGGCGATCTTGGCGATGGCGGGAATGTCGGTGACGTAGCCGCCGGGGTTGGCGATCGACTCGCAGAAAATCGCGCGGGTGTCGTCGTCGATGGCGGCCTCGACCGCCTTCAGGTCGTCGGTATCGACGAACCTGGCCGACCAGCCGAACTTGCGGATCGTGTTG
Source organism: Paracoccaceae bacterium (assembly GCA_041621405.1). Taxonomy (GTDB): domain Bacteria; phylum Pseudomonadota; class Alphaproteobacteria; order Rhodobacterales; family Rhodobacteraceae; genus JBFKAV01. The sequence goes on along the minus strand of JBFKAV010000154.1, from coordinate 2,842 downwards.
GTGAACTGCTGGACGGTGCCGCCGTAGAGCTTCGTGGCCGAGACCACGTTCTTGCCTGGCGACATCAAGGGAAAGAGCGCCATGATCTGGGCCGCGTGGCCGGAGGAGCAGCAGACCGCGCCGACGCCACCTTCGAGCGTGGCGATCCGCTCCTGGAGGACGGCGACCGTCGGGTTGGTCAGCCGCGAATAGATGTAGCCCACTTCCTGGAGGTTGAAGAGCGCGGCGGCGTGGTCGGCATCACGGAAGACGTAGGCCGTGGTCTGGTAGATCGGCGTCTGCCGGGCGCCGGTGGCCGGGTCGGGGCGGCTGCCGGCGTGGATCTGCAGCGTGTCGAAGCCGTAATTGGCGGTGTCGGACATGGTTCTCTCCGTGATGCGAATTTCGGGGGGACGTTAGGGCAAGGGTCCGAGGCGCACAACGCCGGCTTACGGGCTCACGCCCGGCCCTCTCAGCCGCCGGGCTGCGGAGCGTCGAGAAGGTCGCGCACGGTCTCGGCCGGCCGGCAGAGGCGGACGCCCTTCGGTGTGCAGACGATGGGCCGGTTCATCAGCACCGGATGGGCGACCATCGCCTCGATCAGCGCCTCGTCGGTGACGTCCTCGTCGAGCAGGCCGAGCTCGGCGGCAGGCGAGCCGTTGGTCCTGAGCGCGTCCCGCGCAGTCAGGTCGGCGGCGGCAAGGAGGCCGAGGAGCTGGGCCCTCGTCCAGCCGGTTTCGAGATAGGGGATCACAATGGGCTCGTGGCCCGCCTCCCGGATCAAGGCGAGCACATTGCGGGACGTGCCGCAGGCGGGGTTGTGGTAGATCACGACCGTCACGGGTTTTCCTCCCTGGCTCGCGCCGCTAGCGCATCCAGAAGCCTTCGGACTTCAGCTTGTTGCGGATCGCCTGCTCGCGACGGGGCAGGTTGGCGCGGTCGAAGAGCGCGCGGGCCTTCTGGCCGCGGCCCTGGTAGATCAGCCGCTTCATCGGCTCGTGCTCCTTCAGCACCTTCTTGATCCGGTTCGGCGCCGCGACCCCCTCGAGCACCTCGACCACGCGGTCGCTCTCGCGGGCATAAAGCAGTGGCAGCAGGCGCCAGTGGCAGGTGACCTCGCCGTCGAGGCCCGCAAGTTCGGAGCCCGGGCGGCCGCCGCCAAGGGCGTGGATCACCAGTGGCAACGCCACCTGGTCGAGCCAGGGGTCGAGCGACTGGCAGACCAGGGTTTCGGGCGGGTCGTCGCGGATCGCCTGCGCGTAGGCGAGGAACTTCTCGCCGAAGGCACGAGGGCAGGTGCCGAAGAACCAGCCGGCGTTGAAATAGAGATAGCGCTGCCAGTACTCGTCGGGCTGCGAGAGGTCGAGCGTGCTGGCGAACTCCAGCCCGAACCTGTCGTAGAGCGAGCGCCAGATCTCGCAATAGCCGGGGCCGTAGAGCTCGATCTGGGGCCAGGTTCCTTCGCGGCGCATCGAGGCTGACGGGCGGTCCCAGGGGAAGGCGACGCGGGCGAGGTCGCCGATCACCAGCGTGTCGGTGTCGAAGAAGACGAAGGGCTCACCCTCGGGAAGCGCGGCGAGCGCCTCGATCTTGTTGCCGTGCGGGTAGCTCTGGCCGAAGACGCGGGAGTCGAAGGGCAGGATCGTGGCGCCGTTCTCCTCGAGCAGCGCGCGGACGGGGTGGGTGATCCGCGTCTCGCGCGACCAGAGCGGCCCGGGCTGGGGTTCGGCGACGAAAAGCCGGCCGGCGAAGTCCGGGGCGGACCGGCGCAGCGAGGCCGCGAACAGCACCGCCTCGTACTCGAGCCGGCCCTTCTGGGCGACGATCATCAGGTTGAAGGGTTTGGGTTTCTTCGGCGCCATTCGCTCGGCCTCGGGGGATTCGGTGGCCGAGTATAGGGGCCGGGGCGGCGGCGAAAAGGTCGGCTCAGCCAGGCCAGGGCAGTAGCAGGAACGGGTGGGTGAGCCAGTGCCACCAGCCGTAGCTCAGGAACTGTCCGGCGAGGATCAGGAAGGAAAGCCCGAGCCCAGGGGCGAGCGCGAAGAGAAGCCAGAGGACGCGCAGGGGACGCGAGGGCGGTGCCTTGAAGCTCGCGGCAAGGCGGGCGCGGCTGCGGGCCCAGAGCGCGGGGTCGGCGCCGGCAGCGGCGGGGGCGGCGCGGGCGTAGATCCGGGCGGCGAGGCTCCGCAGGATGAGGAGCGCGGTGAAGGCGTAGGCGGACTGGGCCAGCGCGATCCGGCCCTTGAGCGCCTCGATCTCCGCCGGGGCCATGTCTTCGAGGCCGGGCAGGATCGCGCCGGCGAAGGCCGGGAGCCCGCGCGCGGCGAAGAGCGGCAGCGCCAGTGCGAGGGTGAGAAAGCCGAGGCCAGGCAGGCGCCAGCCGGCATGGGTGGCGAGCGCCCGGAGCCGGCGAAGCTCGAACACGGCGGCGGCGCGGCCCTCGGCGGCGGCATGGGCCAGCGCCAGCGGCAGGAGCGCCATCAGCGGCAGCGCCAAGGCCGCGCCGAGAAGGAACACGGACGGCCCCACGGCGGCCTGTTCGTAGCCCTTGTTGAACGAGTTTTCCCAGCCCGCCCACCAGGCGCCGAGCCAGAGCACCGTGAAGGGCGCGGTGAACAGGAAGAGTGCCGCAGCGGTGGAAAATCCCGCCCGGATGTTGGCGCCGAGCCCACCCAGAAGGCGCACCACCGCGCCCTGGCCGCTGGGACCCATGAGCCAGCCCGGAGCCGGCTGCGGGCTGCGCGAAAGACGCGCCTCGATGGTGGCCTGCATCCGGCGGGTGAGCCAGCCGAGCACCAGAATCGAGGTCAGCGGCGTCAGCGACAGAAGCGTGCCGAGCACCAGCGTCTTCGCCGCGCCGATG
>JBFKAV010000153.1:0-7985 GCA_041621405.1 Paracoccaceae bacterium | reverse complement strand
GTCGCGCCGACGATCTTCGACGAGGTCAAGCCCGGCGACCCGCTGGCGCGGGAGGAGATCTTCGGGCCGGTGCTCTCGGTGGTCACCGTCGCCAGCGCAGAGGAGGCGGTGGCGGTCGCCAACGACACGCCCTACGGGCTCGCGGCCTCGGTCTTCTCGGCGAACGGCAAGCGGGCGCTCCGGGCGGCGCGCGCGATCCGGGCGGGGACGGTCACGGTCAACTGTTACGGCGAGGGCGACATCACGACGCCTTTCGGCGGCATGAAGCAGTCGGGCTTCGGCGGCCGCGACAACTCGCTGCATGCCCACGAGCAGTACACCGAGCTGAAGACGATCTGGATCGACCTCTCCGATCGGGCGCCGGAAGAGGCCGTGGATTGACGCGCGTCAGCCGCTTGCCGAAGGACCCCGGCCCCGCGGCCTGGAACGCGCTCCTGCCCGAGCCCGGGCCGGCGCGGGTGCTGGAGGCGGAGATCACCGCCGACTGGCTGGTGATCGGCGCCGGCTGGGCCGGGCTCGCCGCGGCACGGCGGCTCGCCCAGCTTCGCGGCGGCGAGCGCATCGCGGTGCTGGAGGCGGCGCGGGTCGGCGAGGGTCCGGCGGGGCGCAATTCGGGATTCATGATCGACCTGCCGCACGAGCTGGCCGCGAATGGCTATGCCGGAGCGGCCGAAGCCGATGCAGGCCAGATCAGGCTCAACCGCGCCGCCATCGCCTTTGCCGCGGCGGCGGCCGAAGAATACGGCCTCGACGAGGAAGCCTTCGCGCCGAGCGGCAAGGTCAACGCGGCGGCCAGCGACGGCGGGCTCCGGCACAACGCGGACTATTCCCGCCACCTCGCCGCGCTCGGCGAGGCGTACGAATTGCTCGACGCAAGGGCGATGCGGGACCTCACGGGATCGGACTATTACCTCGGAGGCCTGCGCACTCCCGGAACGGCGCTGCTTCAGCCCGCGATGTTCGTCCGTGGGGTCGCAGCGGGGCTTTCGCGCGCGGTCGAGATCTTCGAGGCAAGTCCTGTTGTCGCGCTGACCCGCGCCGGGGGCGACTGGCGCGCGGCGACGGCGAAGGGCGCCGTCACCGCGCCCCGGGTGATCCTCGCCGTCAATGGCCATGCCGAGAGCTTCGGCTTCTTCCGCCGCCGTCTGGTGCACATCCATCTCTATGCCTCGATGACCCGGGCGCTGACGACGGACGAGGTCAGGCGCCTCGGCGGCGCGCCGCGCTGGGGCCTGACGCCCGCCGACCCCATGGGCAGCACGGTCCGGCGCATCTCCGGCACCGGCGGCGATCGCATCCTGATACGCAACCGGGCGACCTATGACCCGTCGATGGAGATCGGCGAGCGCCGCCTCGGCGCCATGGGCCAGAGCCACGACGCGAGCTTTGCCGCCCGCTTCCCGATGCTGGCAGGGGCGGAGATGGAATTTCGCTGGGCCGGACGTCTCTGCCTCAGCCGCAACGGCGCCCCCGCTTTCGGCGAGGTCGCCGAGGGGGTCTTCTCCGCCTGCTGTCAGAACGGGCTCGGGCTCGCCCGGGGCACGGCCTCGGGCATGCTGGCTGCGGAGTTGGCCGCGGGCAGCGGAAGCCCGCTGCTCAAGCAGATGCTGACCTTGCGCCAGCCGCGCCGGCTGCCGCCGGAACCGCTGGCCTGGCTCGGCGCAACGGCACGGATCGCCTGGGAGGAATGGCGCGCCGGGCGGGAGCGCTAGGCCGGGACGGCGCTGCTCAGTACTCCTCGTTCAGCGCGTCCACCGCCGGAATCTCGCGCTCGCGCCTTGCGATGAAGTCGCGCAGAGCTTCGTCGATGGCGGGATCGAGCTTCGGCTCCTCGTAGTCGCCGAGCATCTTCCGCGCCCGCTCCAGCGCCCGCGCGGTGGTGTCCTTCGAGCCGTCGGCGACCCATTGCTCGTAGGCCGTGTTGTCGAGCAGCTCCGGCATGAAGAAGGCGCGCTGGAAATTGGCCAGCGTGTGCGGGTGGCCGAGGTAATGCCCGCCGGGGCCGACGTCGCGCACCGCCGCCAGCGCCTCGTCGAAATCGTCCCAGCGGATGCCCTCGACCATCCGGTAGCCCATGGCGCATTGCTCGGCGTCGACCACGAACTTGGCGACCGAGCAATGCATCCCGGCCTCGTTCCAGCCCGCCGAATGCCAGAGGTAGTTGGCCCCCGCCATCAGCACTGCCATCATCGTCGTGGCGCTCTCGTAGCCAGCCTGCGCGTCGAAGACCTTGGCGCCGCCGAGCGTGTTCGAGGTCCGCCACGGCACGCCGTAGTGCCGCGCCATCTGGCCGATCATGAGGTTCATCAGGCTGATCTCGGGAGTGCCGGCCATTGGCGCGCCGGACTGCATCGAGACGGTCGAGAGGTAGTGGCCGTAGATCGCCGGGGCGCCCGTGCGGACGACCTGGGTATAGGCCAGAGCCGAGAGCGCCTCGGCGTTGAGCTGCGCCACGGCGGGCGCGGTCGAGGCCGGCGTGTTGGCGCCGCCGAGCACGAAGGGCGAGCAGAGCACCGGCTGGTTGCGCCGCGCGAAGGCGCGCATCGCGCCGAGCATCGTCGCGTCCCAAACGAGCGGCGAATTGCCGTTGCAGTTGCCGGTGACAACCGGATGGCTGTCGATGAATTCGGGCCCGAACAGGATCGCGCACATGTCGAGCACGTCTTCGGCGTTCCGGCCCGACGTGGTCATCCCCATGAAGGTCTTGTCGGAATGCTTCATCGAGGAATAGGTGATCCTGAGGTGCCGGTGCGCGACCACGTGGTCCATCGGCTCGACGATGTGATGCGCCGTGGAATGCAGCGCCGGCGAGAGGTGCGCCAGCTTGTGGAACATCGCGAGGTCGGCGAGCGTCGGGTTCCTCCGCACGTCGTCGAGATCGCGCAGGTAGGGCGCCCCGGTCATCGGCACGAAGATGGCGTTCGGCCCGCCGAGGCGGAGGGTCTTCTGCGGGTCGCGGGCATGGAGCGTGATCTCGCCCGGGACCGAGGCGATCAGCTCGCGGATCAGCGCACGGTCGAGGTGCACGCGTTCGCCGCGCACATCGGCGCCGGCGCGCTTCCAGTCGGTTAGCGCAACCGGGTCGCGAAACACGACGCCCACGTCTTCGAGGATCGCCATCGAGGCGGCGTCGACCCGCGCCACCTGCTCCGGCGTCATCGGTTCGACCAGCGGCAGGCCGCGTCTGAGCCCGGGCAGCATCTCGTGTCGCGGCGCGGTTCTTTCGTCGCGCCGCGCGTTTCGCCCCCGTCGCCGGGCCGCCGCTTCCGCTTCCATCACTGGGTCACCGACTTGGTATACAATATGTGTACGATACCTGACGGGCGGGTCGAGGCAAGCGCAATCTCGCCGGCGCCGCGGACGCGGCCCGACCGCGCGGAAAGCTCCGGTCGCAGTATGGGAGGTGACCGCGGCGCCCAAACCCGGTCGCCGTCGCGGAAATGGGCACTTTGTCGCGAGGTCGTTGGCCGGTTCAAGTCGCCGTCCAGCGGGCCAGGTCGACGTCCGCCAGGCGCTGGCGACCCGATGCCACGTCGGTGGAACTCCGAGAGCGCCTTAGGATAAAACGGGGCGCAACAACGCCGTCTGCCGGGTTCCAGATGGGCTTTTGCGGTAGATTGGTGGAGCCAAGGGGAGTCGAACCCCTGACCTCTTGAATGCCATTCAAGCGCTCTCCCAACTGAGCTATGGCCCCACCGGAGGTCCGGGCGCCAGCTGGCGTCCGCGCGAGCTATCTAGGCAAGCGAGCCGAGCTCCGCAAGGGAAAAATCGGCCCGCGCCGCGGCTGGGCTCAGCTCTCGTCCTCGTCGCCGCTGACGTCGGCGATCTCGTCGAGCGAGACGTCGTCGTCGTCCTCGTCGTCCTCGAGAAGCTCCTCATCGACGTCCGAATCGTCGTCGTTGTCGTCGAGCAGGTCGTCCTCTTCGAGCTCCTCGACGTCACCGGCGGGCGCCTTCGCAGCGGTCTTCTCGGAAGCCGTCGTGCGAGTCTTCGGCCCGTCGAGATTGACGGCCTCACCGGTATAGGGGCTGACGATCGGCGTCTTGTTCAGGTCGTAAAAGCGCTTGCCGGTGGTCGGGCAGACGCGCTTCGTGCCCCATTCTTCCTTGGGCATGGCTGTCCTCGGGATGGATTCGGTTTGTTCAACCGGGGCCGAGTGCCACAGCGGGCCGGGCGTGTCAAAGGCTTTTGGGAGACGCCGAAACGGTGTGATTCCGGTGCCGGTGCCTGCTACAGGGTGGGGGCCGCGAATTCCTGAGGAGGCGAGATGGAAAGGGCGCGCCTGGCCGGCAATCCCCCGGTCGAGATCCTGCTGCGCCGCTCGGCCCGGGCGCGGCGCTTTGCGCTGCGGGTCTCCGCGCTCGATGGCCGCGTCACCCTGACCCTCCCGGTTCGCGGCAGCGCCAACGAGGCCCTCGACTTCGCCCGCGAACGCGAGGGCTGGATTCGCCGGGCGCTGGCGGCGCAGGGCGAGGTCACGCCGGTCGCAATCGGCGCGACGCTGCCCTTCGAGGGGCGGCTGCTGACCGTCACCGCCGCTCCTGTCCGGTCGCCACGCGCCGAGGGTGCCGCGCTCCTGGTGCCTCCCGAGCCCGAGCGCGCGGCGTTGCGCATCGCCACGTTCCTGAAATCTGCCGCCCGCCTGCGCCTTGCCGCCGCCGCCGACCGGCACGCCGCCACCCTTGGCCGCGAGGTCGGGCGCCTCACCCTGCGCGATACCCGCTCGCGCTGGGGCTCGTGCACCGCTGCGGGCAGCCTGATGTTCTCCTGGCGCCTGGTGATGGCGCCACCTGCGGTTCTCGACTACGTCGCCGCCCACGAGGTGGCGCATTTCGAGGAAATGAACCACTCGCCCGCCTTCTGGCGCGTGGTCGCGCGGCTCTGTCCGGACTACGTCGGCAAGCGCCGTTGGCTCAGGCGCGAGGGCGCTGGGCTGCACCGCTATCGCTTCGGCGATTGACCACGGGCCACCTATGTGATCACATTTGCGCCATGCTGCTCGAAAGCCGCCGCCCCGACGCTCGCCTGTCCCAGCACGACAGGATCTACCGCGGCCTGCGCGCGGAAATCATGCACGGCGAGATCGCGCCAGGGAAGCCGCTGACGCTACGCGGGATCGCCGCGCAATTCGGCTGTTCGATGACGCCGGCCCGCGAGGCGGTGCGGATGCTGGCAGCCGAGGGAGCGCTGACCCTGTCGGCCTCGGGCCGCGTGAACACCCCGGAGCTGACGCCGGAGCGCATCGAGGAGCTGGCCGCGCTCCGCGCGATCCTCGAGCCCGAGCTCGCCGCGCGCGCCCTGCCCCGCGCCTACCTGGCCCTGATCGAAAGGCTGCAGGCGATCAACGCCGCAAATGCCGAGGCGGTGGCCAAGCACGACGCGGTTGCCTACATCCGCACGAACCTGGAGTTCCACCGGACGCTCTACCTGCGCGCCCAGGCGCCGGCGATCCTGGCCCTGACCGAGACCGTCTGGCTGCAGCTCGGTCCCACCATGCGCGCGCTCTACGGCCGCCGGCAGCGCACCGACCCGCCGCAGCACCACCGGGCGATCATCGCTGCGCTGAAGGCGGGCGACGAGCCCGGCCTTCGCGTCGCCGTCCGCACCGACGTGACCCAGGGTCTCAGGATGCTGATCCAGTAGCAGGCTTCTTCCGGGATCAAGTATCCCGGGGGGAGGGCGGAGCCCGGGGGGCAGAGCCCCCTAGGTCCGCGGCGGCTTGGCCCGCCAGCTGTCGAGCCAGCGCCGGAGCCGGCCGCGTGCCTGGTCGGCGTGCTCGTCCACCTTGTCCCAGGCCTCGCCCACGTCCTCGAGCACCGGCTCGATCGTGCGCTCGCGGAACTGCGCCCACATCCGCCACAGCAGGAGAAGCATTCCGGCCAGGATCGAGAGGATCACGATGTTGAGCCAGGGGATGATCCGCACGTCGGGGCCCTCGACGCGGCGGATCGCCACCGCGTTGGGGAAGATGGAGAGGATCTCGTTGCGCCAGCCGTAATGGGTGACGCTCGCCCATTTCGGCGCTTCGGCGGTGGACTTGAGGTCTTCCGCCTCGGTCTGCAGGTTCGCCGTGTCGAACTTGAAGTAGGGCGGCCACGACCACCCGGTATCCTCGTTGCGGTAGACCCTCGGACGCCCCCTCGCGTCGACCGTCTGGATGAACTGCACGTCGCGGTTGACGAGCGTGGTCGACTGATCGTCGGGCTTGGCCCAGAAGATCCGCGTCCAGTCGTGAAGGTCCTGCCGTTCCTGGTAGGTATTGACCACGCGAACGATGTCGCGCTGCGGCAGCGTGTAGTGCAGGAAGCCGCCCACGATCAGCACGACCAGCGTCCAGAAGGTCCATTTCACATAGCGCATCGGCGGGCCTCAGGTGAAGTTGATGATGTAGAACAGAACGGCGAACACGATGGTCGGAACGATGTAGACAAGCACGATCAGCTTCGGGCGGATGGAGGCATCGTATTCCTCCAGCCCCTTTCGTACATAGTCGTCGCGGTCGCCCTTCGCACCCTCCTCCTCCCAGCGTTTCTCGAGTTTCTCGCGGCGGAGCGAGCGCGAGTAGATGCGGATCAGCCAGTAGAAGACCGTGAGCACCGCGAGGCCCACGACGAGGAGACGGACGAGCGCGATCATCGGGCGGGCCTCCTGACGGCGCCCCAAGGTCCGACGAGGGGAATGAGGTCCTCGACGGCGTGGGGCGGCGGTTCCTCCATGCCGGGCTCAGGTCCGAACAGCGCCGCCCGGGTCCCGGCCTTGTCGATCTGATACTCCCTTTCGAGGAAATCGGCGACGAAGCTCTTCTTGGCGTCGCTCCAGCCCCGGTAGGCGGCGTAGAAGGCCTGCTTGTGGCAGATGAAGAGCTGGCGCACGTCGAGCGGCGCGAGCTCGGCGAGGAGCTGGTTGACGAGGTCGCGGTCGGCATGGGGCCGGGCGCGGAGCGAGTAGAAATAGGCCGGGTGCTCGGAGGTGATCCGCGGCCAGGGCCCGCCCGCTTCCACCCAGCGCAGGAGCGCGGCGAGGCCGAGGAACTCGTCGGGCAAGGCCGGGCCGAGGTTCTGCGCGAGCCGCCTCAGGTCGCGCCGCGTGGCGCCTTTGAGGTCGGCGCCCAGCCGGTCGGCGGCGTCGATCAGGATGAAGTCCATCTTCTGGTGCAGGATCGCCGCCGCATCGACGCCGCGGGCCTTGACGATCGGCTCGACGAGCTCGTTCGCCTCGAGGAACTTAGCGATCCCGTTCAGGTCGCCGAAGTCGTAGACCCGCTCGACCGGAAGCCGCCCGCGCGGCTCCTTGGGGCCGACCGAGACCACGCCGGGGTGCTTTACGTCGCGGAAGAGGTAGAGGCCGCCGAAATGGGCGGTCCAGAAGTTGCCTTGGGTGAAGGTCTTGGCCTCGAGCTCCAGGGGCGTGCGCGTCACGTCGCCGGTCTTCTTGGCGAGCTCGATCATCTCGGCGATCAGCACGTCGTCCCACCAGGCGTCGGGCTCGGTGCGGAACCGCTCGATCTTGCCCCCGAGCCGGCGCGCCTCGGCGACGTGGCCCTGGGTGGTGTCGGCGCTGACCGTGATCCGGCGGATGTCGAAGAGGCGGGCGGGGGCGGAGAGGTCGAAGACGGTGCCGTCGAGCTCCCCCGCCACCGCATCACGGGCGGTGAGCGCGAAGAGGTAGGGCTCGTTCTCCTCGATGAACTGCCGGAGGATGCCGCGCGAGGTGGAGAACATGGCGTTGAGGAGCGGCGAGGACTTCTGCTGGGTGGTGAGCAGGATGAACTGCCGGTTGGCGCCCGAGGGGTTGAGGTAGAGGCGGTCGCCGAGCTCGTCTCCGACCTCGGGGGAGTAGCCCGAGATGTCGATGTGGAAGTCGGGGAGGCTGGTCTCCTTGCCGGTCAGCATCTTCAACGCCCGGTTGTAGCGTTCGACCAGCGCCGGGGAGTCCACCGGCACCAGGTTGCCGAACATCAGGCCCTTTTCGATGAGGCGTTTCAT
>JBFKAV010000152.1:0-8089 GCA_041621405.1 Paracoccaceae bacterium | reverse complement strand
CTCGACCGCCTGGGCGGCGGCGCCTGGCAGGCCAAGAAGGCGCGGCTGAAGGAGCGCATCCGCGCCATCGCCGACCGGCTGATGCGCACCGCCGCCGAGCGGGCGCTCCGCCACGCGCCGGTTCTGGAGCCCGCCCACGGGCTATGGGAGGATTTCTCGGCGCGATTCCCCTACCAGGAGACCGACGACCAGCTCGCTGCGATCGACGATGTGCTCAACGACATGGCGGCCGGCACCCCGATGGACCGGCTGATCTGTGGCGACGTCGGCTTCGGCAAGACCGAGGTCGCGCTGCGCGCCGCGTTCGTCGCGGCGATGTGCGGCAGCCAGGTGGCTGTCATCGCGCCGACCACGCTGCTCGCGCGCCAGCACGCCAAGAGCTTTGCCGACCGGTTCCGCGGTTTTCCCTTCAAGGTCAGGCAGTTGTCGCGTTTCGTCTCGCAGAAGGCCGCGGCCGAGACCAAGGCGGGCATGGCCGACGGCTCGGTCGACATCGTGATCGGCACCCATGCGCTTCTGGCCAAGGGAATCAGGTTCCGGAAGCTCGGTCTCCTGATCATCGACGAGGAGCAGCATTTCGGCGTCACGCACAAGGAGCGGCTCAAGGAGCTTCGCACCGACATCCACGTCCTCACGCTGACCGCCACCCCGATCCCGCGCACGCTGCAGCTGGCGCTGACCGGCGTGCGCGACCTCTCGATCATCGCCACGCCGCCGGTCGACCGGCTCTCGATCCGCACCTACGTCAGCGATTTCGATTCGGTCACGATCCGCGAGGCGCTCCTGCGCGAGCACTACCGGGGTGGGCAGTCATTCTTCGTGGTGCCCCGGATCGCCGACATCCCGCAGATGGAGGCGTTCCTGAAGGAGCAGGTTCCGGAGGTGAGCTACGTTGTCGCGCATGGCCAGTTGCCGGCGGGCGACCTCGACGAGCGGATGAACGCCTTCTACGACGGCAAGTACGACGTGCTTCTCTCGACCACCATCGTCGAATCCGGCCTCGACATCCCGACCGCCAACACCATGGTCGTGCACCGCGCCGACATGTTCGGCCTCGCCCAGCTTTACCAGATCCGCGGCCGGGTCGGTCGCTCGAAGGCCCGCGCCTATGCGTTCCTCACGACCAAGCCGCGCGGCAAGCTCACGCCGCAGGCCGAGAAGCGGCTCAGGGTGCTGGGCAGCATCGACACCCTCGGCGCCGGCTTCACGCTGGCCTCTCAGGACCTCGACATAAGGGGCGCGGGAAACCTGATCGGCGAGGAGCAGTCGGGGCAGATGCGCGAGGTGGGATACGAGCTCTACCAGCAGATGCTGGAGGAGGCGATCCAGCGCATCAGGTCCGGCGACCTGCAGGGGCTCACGGATGCCGGCGAATGGTCGCCGCAGATCAACCTCGGAGTGCCTGTCCTGATCCCGGAGGACTACGTGCCCGACCTCGATGTCCGGCTCGGTCTCTACCGGCGGCTGTCGTCCCTGACCACCAAGGTCGAGCTCGAAGGCTTCGCCGCCGAGCTGATCGACCGCTTCGGGCCTCTGCCGCGCGAGGTCAATACGCTCATGCTTGTGGTCCGCATCAAGGCCGAGTGCAAGAAGGCCGGCATCGCCCGGCTCGACGCCGGGCCGAAGGGGGTGACGGTGCAGTTCCACCTCGACAAGTTCGCCAACCCGGCAGGCCTGGTGGAGTTCCTGCAGGCCGAGAAGGGCGAGGCCAGGGTCAAGGACAACAAGGTGGTGATCCGCCGCGACTGGGCCAATGAGAGCGAGAAGATCAAGGGCGCCTTCGCCATCGCCCGGGCGATGGCCGAGAAGGCCGCGGCGCCGGCGGCGCAGGTGGCCTGAGGGGGGCGACCGTGCGCCAGGGGCTTCGCGGCCATTCCCGCCTGGCCGGGCCGGCTCACACTTCGCCGGTGTACTCGCCCCGAGCCGGGTAGTCCTTCTCGATGGCGAAATCGATGGCCGCGACGAGCTCGCTGAAATGCGGCCGCACGAAGGGCATCGTCTGCACGCTCATGTAGTAGAGCGTGCGCTCCTGGGTGACGAGGAAGAGACCCGGCTCGGAGAAGAGCGACGGCTCCTCGATTCCGATCGAGGTCTTGCCGCGCGAGGTGGAGATGTAGAGCCCCCAGTCGCGCGCCTCCTTGAGCGGCAGGTCGTAGGCGACGCGGAGCTCGGCCGCGCCCACCTTCTCGGCCATCGCCGCGGCGCGGTCGGCGCCGTCTGGCGAGATCGCCACGGTGCCCACGTCACGCTCGGAGAAGGCCGGGGTCAGGCGCTCGAGCTCCTTGAGGTAGTTGGCGCAATGTGGGCAGTGCAGCCCGCGGTAGAAGCAGACCACCGTGCCCCGCGCCGACCGCTCGGAAGAAAGCTTGAACGTGCCGCCGCCGACGAGGGGGAGCGAGAGGTCGGGGGTCTTCTGGCGCGGCATCAGCATCGGCGGGCTCCTTCTTCGAGTCTCTGCCCGAGCCATAGCGCGGGTCGCGTCGCGCGTCACCTCAAGCTTGCGGTAACCTAGCGTGAGCCTCGCGCGGAATCGTTCGCATCAGCAGCAGGCCCGCCCCCGAGCAAAGCGCGACGCCAAGGGCGAGCGGCACCGGCGTTCCGTCGAACGCAAGCCCGATGGGCGCGGCGATGAAGACGGCCGCGACGGTGGCCAGCGAGCCAACGATCGAGGCGGCCATGCCGGCGATGTGCCCAACCGGCTCCATGGCGAGCGCGTTGATGTTGCCGAAGGTGAGGCCGGCCGAGAAGAAGACGAACGTGGTCCAGGCGAGGTAGGCCGGGAAGTAGCCCCATGCGGGCCAGAGTCCGGAGGCGGTTACGAGCGCGAAGCCGAAGGCCAGCGCGCATTGCGCGGCAAGCGTCGCCGAGATCACCCGCCGCATGCCGAGGCGCACCACGATGGCGGCGTTGAGCAGGCTGCCGCTGCCCGAGATCACCGCGATCAGCGCAAACCAGACCGGGAAGCTTTCGGCCCGGCCGAAGGTCTGGTCGAAGATCGACTGGGTCGAGGACAGCGTGCCGAAGAGCGCGCCGAAGCCCAGCATCTGCACAGCGATCGCGGTCAGGATCAGCCGGTACGACAGCACCTCGCGCGCCGCGTCAACGATCGGGCCGGCACGGAGAGGCCTCCGGGCCTCGGGGGGATGGGTCTCGGGCTGCCGGAGCCAGAGCCAGCTTGCCGAGAACAGAGAGAAGATGACGAATGCGCCGAAGATGCCGCGCCAGCCGAAGCCGGCGATGATGAAAGAGCCCATGAGCGGCGCCACGGCGGGAAACAGAGTGAAGATCATCATCGCGAAGCTGACGATCCGCGCCATCTCGCGCCCTGCGTAGAGGTCGCGCACCATCGCGAGCGACACCACCCGCGGCCCCGCGGCGCCGAGCCCCTGCAGCACCCGCGCGGCCAGCACCAGCTCGAGCGTCTGCCCGGCCCAGGCGAGGCCGGCGCCGAGGATGTAGAGCGCGGCGGCGCCGAGAATCACGGGCTTGCGGCCCAGCGCGTCGGAGATCGGGCCGGCGACGATGGTCCCCGCGCCCATGCCGAGGATGAAGCTGGTGAGGACGAGCTGAGCGCGGTTGGGGTCGGCGGGCGTGAGTTCGGACGCGATCTCGGGCAGGGCCGGCAGCATCGCGTCGATCGAGAACGCGATGGTGGCGAAGAGCATCGCGGTCAGCGCGATGAACTCGCTCTGGCCGAGGCGCCCGTCGGACCTCACCGTCCGACCTGTTCGAGGACTTCGTCGATGAGCCTGATCCAAAGCTCGGGCGGCTGTGCGCCCGGCACCACGTGCTGGTCTGCGATGATGAAGGTGGGCACGCCGGTGACCCCGCGCTCGCGGGCGTGGGCGTCGCGGGCGCGGATATCGTCCTCGTCGGCCTCGGTGGCCAAGAGCCGCCGGATCATAGCCGCGTCGAGCCCGGCGCCATCGGCGATGTCAGCCAGCGTGTCGCGGTCGCCGAGGTCGCGGCCCTCCCGGAAGTAGGCGCGGAACAGCGCCGCTACCGCCGGCGTCTGCCGCCCCTCGAGCCCCGCCCAGTGGATCAGCCGGTGGGCGTCGAGCGTATTCGGCGTGCGCGGGATGGCGCCCCAGTCGATTTCCATGCCGGACTCTCGGGCCGCGTCGTCGACCCTTGCGTAGACCTCGGCCGCCGCCTCGCGGCCGCCGAACTTGGCCTCCAGGTAGGCGCGCCGGTCCATCCCTTCGCGCGGCATGTCCGGATTGAGCTGGAACGGGTGCCACTCGATCTCGAACGGGTGATCCGGGCGCTGCTCGAGGGCGCGGTCGAGCCGCGCCTTGCCGATCATGCACCACGGGCAGATCGGGTCGGAGAGGATGTCGAGCTTGATCATTCACGTCTCCTTGCGGCTCGCCTCGAAGATCGCGCGGAGCGCGCGGCGGTCGGTCTTGCCCGTGGCGGTGCGGGGAAGGGCTGCGACGTGCTGCCAGACCCTCGGCGCCTTGTAGCGCGCCAGGCGTTCGGCGGCAAATGCGCGCAGCCCGGCCTCGGGAAGCGGCGCCGGGGCGGTATAGAAGGCGGCGATCACGCTGGTGTCGGCCTTCACCGGCACCTCGGCCACGGCAAGCTCGCCGATGCCGGGGCAGGCGGCGAGCGCGGCCTCCACTTCGAGCGGCGAGACCCGCACCCCGCCTGCGTTCATCATTTCGTCGAGCCGCCCCAGATAGCTGAACGCGCCGTCCTCGGCCATGACCACACCGTCGCCGGTGCGGAACCAGTCGCAGGAAAACCGGGCCATCGTTTCCTCTTCGGCGTCGAGATAGCCCAGAAAGAGCCCTGGATCGTTGCGGGCAACCGCAAGCTCGCCCGGCGTGCCACGCGGCACCGGGGCGCCATCAGGGCCGATCACCGCCACCCGGCGCCCGGGCTGGGCGTAGCCGGTGGCGCCGTCGGGCGCCGGGCGGGCGTGGGAGCCGGAAACGAAGGTCGAGCATTCCGACATGCCCAAGGCCTCGAAGACCGGCCGCCCGGTCGCCGCCTCCCAGGCGGCGCGGAGGCCGGGCGAAAGCTTCTCCCCCGCCGAAAGCCCGTGCCGCAGCTTCGGCAGCTCGAGCCGCCCGCCGCCGGCCAGGAGCCGGCGGTAGACCGCGGGCGCGGCGGCGAAGATCGTGGCGTCGTGGCGCTTGAGGAGCAGCGGCAGCGCGGCCGCCTCGGTGCCCTCGGCGGGAATGAGCGCGGTCGCGCCTTGGCTCCAAGGGTCGAGAAGCCCGGTCCCGAGGGTGTAGGTCCAGTTGAAGGCGCCGGCGTGCAGCACCCGGTCGGAACGCCCGATCCCGTCCCAACCTTCGCGCATCATGCCCCGCGCCCAGATCGCCCGGTGGGCGTGGATCACCGCGCGCGGGCGGCCGGAGGTCCCGGAGGAGAAGACCATGTAGGCGGGCCGCTCCGGGCTTGCCATCGCCCAGGCGCAGGGCGGGCCGGCCGCCCAGTCACGCAGCGCCCCGGGGCCGAGCACGGGGCAGGGCGCTGACGGCAACGGCAGCCGCGGGTCGGCGAGAACCAGCCGCGGCGCGAGGGACAGGAGGAGCGCTGCCACCTCAGGCGCGGTGAGCGCGGCCGAGACCGGCACCGGGAGCGCGCCGATGGCGACGGCGGCGAGAAAGGCGACCGGGAAGTCGGGCGTGTTGCCGAACCTCAGGAGCACCCGGTCGCCGGGCGTGACGCCGGACGCGAGAAGTCCGGTGCCCGTGCCGCGCACCGCCGCATCGAGGCGAGCATAGCTCCAGCGCTCGGCTCGGCCCGAACCGACGACGGCGAGCGCTATCTTGTCGGGCGAATCCCCGGCCCGCGCCAGCACGTACGCGGCGAGGTTGAACGGGGTCGGACAGGGAGGCCAGGCCCCTTGGTCGGCAACCGAAAGCATTCCCCGCCGATAGGCGCGCCGGCCCGGGGTTGCAAGCACGGGCCCCTAGGGGCTGCGAGACGCCACCCAGACCGACGCGACGCCCGCCGATCCGCGCCGCGCCCGGGATGCGCGGTGGCCCGAGCCGGGGCGACGTGTTATTTCCTAGTAGCGAACCACCGGAGGTGTCGGTTGCGCGCGCGATTCGTCTGGCTCATTCGGCTGCTGCTGGCGGCCTCATTCCTGGCCCTGGTCGGCGGCTTCGCCGGGGCGCTGAGGCCCGTCGGCGATTCGCTTGCCGTGTTTCGGCTGCAGTTTGCCGCGGTAACAGTGGTGCTGGCGCTTGCGCTCGGGGTGGTCACGCCGCGCCAGCGCCGCCTGGCCGCGCTCATCCTGGCGGTCACGCTGGCGCTCGCCGCGCCTACGGCTTTTAGCTACCGCACGGCGCTGGGCGCCGCGCCCCCGTCCGCGCTGACGATCTACCAGAAGAACTTGAACTACCGTACCGGCGACCTGCAGCGAATCGCCGACGACATCCTGGCGACCAAGGCGGACGTCGTCACCCTGCAGGAGGTCAACGATCGGAACCGCGCGCTGCTCGAGCTCCTGCGTCCGGACTATCCGCTGCAGGCCCATTGCCCATTCTATTCGGTGGGCGGCACGGTCGTGCTCTCGCGGCTCCCTGCGGCTGGCACGGCGCCGGCCTGCGCCGAAGTGCCCGGCATAACCACGCTTCGCGTCGCGACGCCGGGCGGCCCGGTCTGGGCGGTGTCTCTGCACCTCTACTGGCCGTGGCCGCATGGCCAGGCCGAACAGACGCGCCGTCTGCGGCCGGTGCTGGAGGCGCTCGACGGCCCGGTGATCCTGGGCGGTGACTTCAATATGGTACCTTGGGGCACCAGCGTCGCGGAACTTGCCAGCGCCGCGCGCGCCGATGTCGTCGGCCCGACCGTCACCACCTTCCGCCGGCTGGGGCCCCTGGCGCCCTTGCCGATCGACCACGTGCTCCTGCCGGAGGGCTGGGAGGGCGCCAAGGAGTTGCGACCCTACCTCGGCTCGGATCACAGCGGCATCGTCGTGCGCGCCCGCGCGCCTTAGCCTTCGCCCATCAGCGCCCTGTCGAAAGGATATGAGGTCAGGTTCTCGTAGCCGGTCTCGGTGACCAGCACCTGGTCCTCGAGCTTGATCGAGAAGTCTCCGTCCTCGGGACTGACCAGCGCCTCGACGCAGAGCACCATGCCGGGATCGAGCGCGTAGTCGAAGGCGCCATCCTGCCAGTGGTCGGGGTAGGGGACGGACGGCCATTCGTCGCAGAGCCCGACGCCGTGCATCTTGACGCCGTATTTCAGCTTCTGGAACTGCTCGTCGAGAGCGTGGCCGCCGAGGCTGAGTTCCTTCAGGGGCACGCCGGGCTTCAGCATCTCCATGTTGGTCATGATGTGCTCGTGCGCATGGCGCATCGCGTAGATCATCGCGTTGGTCGGCTTGGCGTCGCCGATCCACCAGGTGCGCGAGATGTCGATGCAGATGCCGTAGCTGCCGATCAGGTCGGTGTCGAAGGCGACGATCTCGTTCGGCTGGACGATCCTCGGCCCGCATTCCTGGAACCAGGGGTTGGTGCGGGGGCCCGAGGCGAGAAGCCGGGTCTCGATCCACTCGCCGCCGCGCCTGATGTTCTCGGCGTGCAGCACCGCCCAGATGTCGTCCTCGCTCATGTCGCCTCGCGGCACGCCCTCGCGCGCGGCGCGCTCCATCGCGGCGACGGCGGAGTCGCAGGCGTGGTGGGCACACCGCATTGCCAGGATCTCGTCGGCGCCCTTCACCGCGCGGGACTTCTCGGTGACCTCCTCGCCCTCCATCACCTCGAATCCCGCGGCCTCGAGCGCGCGCAGCCCCGCGATCATGATCTTGTCCACCGCCAGCCGCCGGTTCGTGCCGGCATGCGCCCGCATCACCTCGTCCACCTCGGCGACGAAGCTCTTGGCGACATGCTCGCCCCGGTCGCCGGTGGAGAAGTAGAACATGGAGGCGCCGGAACGGCTCTCGCGGACGAGCGGGTTGTAGTCGGCGAGGAAGGGCGAGTTCTTGTAGTCCCAGATCACCATGTAGCCGTCGGCGCAGAGCAGCACCGCGCGGAACGGGTTGTGAGTGTTCCAGAGCTGCATGTTGGTGGTGTCGGTGGCGTAGCGGATGTTCAGGGGATCGAACATCAGGAGGCCGCCATAGCCG
>JBFKAV010000151.1:0-8143 GCA_041621405.1 Paracoccaceae bacterium | reverse complement strand
CCCATGGCGATCTCGGCCTGGCTCACCTGGGCCTGGTTCCCGGCGGTGACGACGTAGCCGATCGGCAGGCCGCGGGCCTGCATCGTCAGGTTGATGGCGATGTTCGACGATTGCGTCAGGATCGCCACGCCACGCTCCACCGGCACCAGCCCGTGCTGGTCGGGCCAGAGCAGGGCGCGGTCGAGCGCGTTGATGAAGCCGTAGCAGTTGGGGCCCAGGATCGGCATCGCGCCTGCCGCCTTCAGGAGCGCCCGCTGCAGGTCGGCCGCCTCGACGTCCTCGGCCTCGGCCTCGGCGAAGCCCGCCGCGAAGCAGGTGGCCCCGCCGGCGCCCATGGCCGCCAGGCCCGCGACCGCCTGGATCGTCGCCCGCCGGTTGACCCCGACGAAGGTCGCGTCGGGCGGTCGCGGCAGAGCATCGAGGTCCGGAAAGGCCCGGACACCGCCCACCTCGGTTGCCTTCGGATGCACAGGCCAGATCTCGCCCGGAAAGCCGAACTTGCGCAGCTGCACCACCACCGCGTGGCCCCAGGCGCCGCCGCCGATCACGGCGACGGAGGCGGGGCGCAGCAAGCGGGAGAGATCGTAGCTCAAGGCCCGTCCGCGCCGCCCGCGCGGTCGCTGTGGCCGAGGGAGCGGGCGGGAAATGCCCGGTCACGGAGCCGGCGCTTGAGCTCGGCGATCTCCGGGAAGCCGCCGTCGCGCTTGCGGTCCCATAGCGTCTCGCCGCCGATCTCGACCCGGAACACGCCCCCTTCGCCGGGCACGATCGTCACCCCGGCCAAGTCGGCCCCGAAGGTCTGCAGAAGCTCCTGTGCCACCCAAGCGGCGCGCAGGAGCCAGTTGCAGCCGGTGCAGTAGGTGACGGTGACAGCGGGCTTCATCTCAGGACCCGAGCGGCCGCAAGAGCTCGCGGCCGATGATGTGGCGCTGGATCTCGCTGGTGCCGTCCCAGATCCGCTCCACACGGGCGTCGCGCCACCAGCGCTCCAATGGCAGGTCGTCCATCAGCCCCATGCCGCCGTGGACCTGGATCGCCGCGTCGGTCACCCGGGCCAGCATCTCGGAGGCGTATAGCTTGGCCGAGGCGATCTCGCGGTTGGCAGAAAGACCCTTGTCGAGCCGGTCGGCGGCGGCGAGCGTCAAGAAGTCGGCGGCGTCGATCCAGGTGATCATGTCGGCGAGCTGGAAGCTCACGCCCTGGAACTTGCCGATCGCCTGGCCGAACTGTTCACGCTCGGCCGCGTAGGCGAGCGCGGTGTCGAACACGCGCCGCGCGCGGCCGACACACATCGTGGCGACCGTGATCCGGGTGGCGTAGAGCCAGGTATTCATGACTTCGAACCCGCCGTCGACCTCGCCCAGCACCTGCGCGTCGGAGAGCCGGCAGTCGTCGAAGTCGAGGATCATGTTCTTGTAGCCGCGGTGCGAGACCGACTTGTAGCCCTCACGGATCGTGAAGCCGGGCGTGCCTCGGTCGACCAGGAAGGTGGTGATCCGCTTCTTCGGGCCCTTGGGCGTGGCGTCCTCGCCGGTGGCGACGAAGACGATCACGAAATCAGCGTGCTCGGCGCCGGAAATGAAATGCTTGGTGCCGTTCAGCACCCAGTCGCCGCCCACCCGCCTGGCTGAGCATTTCATGCCGCGGATGTCCGAACCCGCACCGGGCTCGGTCATCGCCAGCGCGTCCATCTTCTCGCCCCGTACGGCCGGGAGCAGATAGCGCTCGCGCTGGTCGCCCTGGCAGGCCATCAGGATGTTCTGCGGCCGGCCGAAGAAATGCGTGAGCGCCATCGAGCCGCGGCCGAGTTCGCGCTCGACCAGTGCGAACTCGAGGTGCGAGAGGCCCGCGCCCCCCACCTCCTCAGGGAAGTTGCAGGCGTAAAAGCCCAGGCCGATCGTCTTGTCCTTGATCCGCTGCGCCACCTCGGCGGGCACTTCGCCAGAGCGCTCCACCGCCTCTTCGTGGGGGCAGATCTCGCGCTCGACGAAGCTGCGCACCGTCGCCGCGATCATTTCCTGCTCTTCATTCAGGCCGAATTGCATGGGCCACCTCCCGGGCGCCGAGGCTAGGCCGGCCGGAGCCGGCCTGCCTAGCCCATTTGCGACCTCGCCTGCACCGGGCGCCGGGCTCAGACCCGCTCGATGGCGAGCGCGATGCCCTGGCCGCCGCCGATGCACATGGTGATCAGCGCGCGCTTGCCCCCAGTCCGCTCGAGCTCGTAGAGCGCCTTGACGGCGAGGATCGCCCCGGTCGCGCCCACCGGGTGGCCGAGCGCGATGGCGCCGCCGTTGGGGTTGACCTTCGCCGGGTCGAGCCCGAGCCCCTTGTTGACCGCCAGCGCCTGGGCCGCGAAGGCCTCGTTCGATTCGATCACGTCGAAGTCGCCGGCCTTGAGCCCGATCCGCGTCAGGAGCGCCTGCACCGCCGGCACCGGGCCGATTCCCATCACCCGCGGCGGCACACCGGCATGGGCGTAGCCAAGCACCCGGGCGCGCGGCTTCAGCCCGGCCCTCTCTGCGGCGTCGGCGCGAGCCAGGACCAGCGCCGCCGCTCCGTCGTTGATGCCCGAGGCATTGCCGGCGGTCACCGTGCCGTCCTTCTGGAACACGGCCCGAAGCCCGGCCAGCGCCTCGGCCGTGGTGGCCTTAGGGTGCTCGTCGGTGTCGAACGCCACCGGGCCCTTCCGGGTCTTGACCTCGATCGGCACGATCTGGTCCTTGAACCGGCCCTCGGCGATCGCCTTGGCGGTGCGGGTCTGGCTTTCCAGCGCGAATGCGTCCTGCGCTTCGCGGGTAATGCCGTGTTCGGAAGCGACGTTTTCGGCCGTCACCCCCATATGGCCGGTGCCGAAGGGGCAGTTGAGCGCTCCCAGCATCATGTCCATCGCGCCGGTGTCGCCCATCTTCTGGCCCCAGCGGGCGGATGGAAGCGCGTAGGGCGAGCGGCTCATGCTCTCGGCGCCACCCGCCAACCCGAACTCGGCGTCGCCGAGCGCCAGCGCTTGTACGACCGAGATGATCGCCTGCGCACCCGAGCCGCAGAGTCGGTTGACGTTCATCGCTGGCGTCGTCTCGGGCACGCCCGCCTCCATGGACGCCACACGGGAGAGGTACATGTCCCGCGGCTCGGTGTTGATGACGTGGCCGTATGCGGCGTGACCGATCTGACTGCCCTCGACGCCCGCGCGTTCGAGCGCCGCCTTCGCGGCGGTGGCGCCGAGGTCGATGGGCGGCACCGCGGAAAGCGCGCCGCCGAAGGTGCCGATGGCGGTGCGGGCGCCGGAAAGGATGACGATGTCGGTCATGATTGCTCCTCGGGTTTGTGTCGGTCGGGATGGGCGGCGGCGATGGCCGGGATCGCGTCGAGCCGCGCGGCGATCGCGCTGAGGCGGGGATAGGGGGCAAGGTCGATGCCCCAGCGACGCGCGTTGTAGAGCTGCGGCACGAGGCAGATGTCGGCCAGGCCCGGGCTGTCGCCATGGCAGAAGCCCCCGGTGGCGGGATGGCCGAGCAGCGCCTCGAACCCGGCGAGGCCGCGCGGGATGAACTCGGCCATCCAGCTCTCCATCGTGATCCCGCAGCCGGAGTTCTCCACCGCGAAGCGGGC
The DNA here is from genome assembly GCA_041621405.1 of Paracoccaceae bacterium. Classification (GTDB taxonomy): domain Bacteria; phylum Pseudomonadota; class Alphaproteobacteria; order Rhodobacterales; family Rhodobacteraceae; genus JBFKAV01. Next base: position 4,534 of record JBFKAV010000151.1, on the reverse strand, counting down.
AACGGAAAGGTTGCAGATCGGGTGGATCTCCATCGCGATCGCGTGGGCCAGCGCCCGTACCCGCGCCCGGCCTGCCGCCTCCTCTGGCAGCCAGCCGGCGCCACGAGTCTCGTTGAGGTATTCCAGGATCGCCAGCGACTGGGTGAGGGTCAGCCCGTCGAGCTCCAGCGTCGGCACCAGCCCTTGCGGATTGCGCGCGAGGTTGGCCGCCGCCCTGTGCTCGCCCGCGAGCAGGTTCACCGGCACCGCGCGCCAGCCAAGCCCCAGGAGCCCAAGCCCGATCCTGAGCCGGTAGGCGGCCGAGGAGCGCCAGTAGTCGTAGAGCACCGCCTCCGTCACAGCCCGAGCTCCCGCGCCACCTCATCCATCGAGTGCACCAGAAAGGCGCCTTCGGCCACGAGCCGCGCTCCGCCGCCATCTGGGGCAAATCCGAGGCACCTCATTCCCGCCGCGCGCGCGGCAATGCAGCCCGTGGCACTGTCCTCCACCACGATGCAGGTTCCGGGCGGGCAGCCCAGCATCTCGGCGGCCATGAGGAACAGCCGTGGATCAGGCTTCGCCACGCCCTCGACATGGGCCGATACCATCCGCCTCTCGAAGCGCGGCCAGAGTCCGGTCTGGCCAAGCGTGATCCGCATTTTCTCGATGCTGCCGTTGGAGGCGACCGCGAAAGGCACGCCGGCCGCGTCGAGCAAATCGAGCAGCGCGTGGATTCCCGGGATCGGCGGCGTGCCACGCCTCAGCGCAGCGTAGATCTCGGCATAGGTCTCCGCGACCCAGGATTCCGGCAGTACCGCGCCGTTCGACCGCGCCCGCTCGGCCACGGTGTAGATCGTGCCGCCGATATAGCTCTCCTGCAGCTCGGCCAGGGTCACCTCGAACCCATGGCGGGCGAAGCTCTCCACGAGCACGGCATTCGACAGGGGCTCGCTGTCGACCAGAACGCCGTCGCAATCGAAGATCACCCCACCGGGCAGCAAGCGCGCTCCGTCAGCCATCGCCCCTCCCCGGAGCGAGGCGCCCCAACTGATCGAGGAATCCCTCGGCGCCTGGGCCGAGCCGGGCCTCGAGCTCGGCCTGGTAGGCATCGGCTACCCGGGCGAGCTCGACCATCATCGCCCGTCCCTTAGGGGTCAGCGACAGCTCCACCAGCCGCCGGTCGGCGGCGTTGACCCGCTTCTCGACGTAGCCCGCAGCCTCGAGCCGCTGCGCGGCTCGGCTGACCTTGGACTTGTCCATATCCACCCGCTCATGCACCTCGCGCACGCTGACGGCACCGGATTGCGACAGATGCGCCACCACGCGCCATTCCGGGATCGAAATGCCGAAGCGCTCGCGATAGCGCGTGGCGAAGTCCCGGCTGAGCCGGCCGGCCGCGACGTTCAGCCGGTACGGCAGGAAGCGATCCAGCGCAAAGCCCGTCACGGGCACCCCCTTTCGGTGCAATTGCAACGAACAAGGCACGGGGGCCCTCCATGGGTCAAGGGGCCGCGCTTCACGCCCCGGTCTCGCGCTCTCCGAAGAGCGCCGAGCCGATGCGTATATGGGTCGCGCCCTGGGCGATGGCACGCTCGAAATCCTCGCTCATGCCCATCGACAGGCCGGAAAGCCCGTTTCGCGCGGCAATCTTCGCCAGAAGCGCGAAGTGCAGCGTCGGTTCCTCGTCGAGGGGCGGGATGCACATCAGGCCCCGGACCGGCAGGTCGAGCGCGCGGCACTCGGAGACGAAGGCATCGGCCTCGGAGGGCGCGATGCCCGCCTTCTGCGGCTCTTCGCCGGTGTTCACCTGGACGAAGAGCTCGGGGCAGCGCCCGAACTCCTGCGCCAGCCGCGCCAGCGTGCTGGCCAGCTTCGGGCGGTCGACCGACTGGATCGCCGCGAACAGCTCCATCGCCTGTCGCGCCTTGTTGGTCTGCAAAGGGCCGATCAGGTGCACCTCGGTGTCGGGGTATTTATCCCTGAGCGACGGCCATTTCGCTGCCGCCTCCTGCACCCGGTTCTCGCCGAAGAGCCGATGGCCCTCGCCTAGAACCGCCTCCACCCTCTCGAGCGGCTGCAGCTTCGACACCGCGATCAGTTTCACCGACTCCGGCTCGCGCCCAGCGGCCGTTTCGGCGGCGGCGATGTGCGCGTGGATCTCGGCGAGGTCGCTCATTCCTGGTCACCGAGCGCGTCGAGGAGCTCGCGAAGATCGTGCTCATGGCGTTTCCAGGCGCCGATCGAGGAATCGTAGATGGGCTGGCGCACCTGGTGGGCGCTCAGTGTCTTCACCTGACGCCGGTTGCCGGCGTAGTCGAGGCAGGCGTCGTCCCATGGCAGGTCGACGGCGGCGATAAGGTCGCGGGCCACGGGCTCGAGATCGGCGATCAGGGTCTCGTAACGCACGTCATGGAAGATGCCGGGCAACGCCTCGCGCCAGAATGCGACGAACTTGCGGTGGATGCGCCAGTAGCGGGCGAGGTCGCCGAGATCGTAGGCATAGAGGTGCTTACCCGGCATGAACACGTTCTTGTAGATCGAGAACAGCGTGTCGCGCGGGTCGCGGTCGACGAGGACGATGCGGCTTGCGGGCAGCGCCATGCGCACCAGGCCCGCGACCATGTCGGTCTGGATCGACTTGTCGGTGAAGCGTCGGCCGAATCGGAGCGCCTTGCGGGCGCGGGCCTCGTAGGTCGCGGCGAGGCCGCCGAGGCCGGCGGGCGTGAGCGAGGCCACCTGGCGGAAGCCCCCGCCCGGGGCGGCGAGGAGCTGAGTGGCCTGGCGGAACAGGATCGCCATCTCGCCGCCGCCCTCGACCTCGGGATGGGCCGAGATGATCTGCTCGACCAGGGTCGTGCCCGAGCGCGGCAGGCCGGTGACGAAGATCGGGCCGAAGGCGTCCGGATCGGCGGGCGCGTGCCGGGTGAAGTCGTAGCCGCGGAAGCTGTCGAGCAGGGCATCGAGCTGCCGTTCGCGCTCGGCGATATCGAAGGGGTGGGCGTTACGCATTCCCTCGTTGGCCGGCCGAAGGTAGGCGAACACGCGGTCGTGCTGGCCGCTGTCCTCCATCGCCTTGGCGAGCGCGAATCCGAGGTGGACCCTCGGGCGCTCGGGCAGCGTGGGCTTCGCCCAGACCCGCTCCATCGCCGCGATCAGCGGGTCGTCCGCGGCGAGCTTCTTCGAGCGGAGGAACACCCGATAGAGCTCACCGTCGTCGGGGGCAAGCTCGAGTGCGGCGCGAAACTCGCGCTCGGCGGCGTCGAACATTCCGGCCTGCTGGTACATGTGCGCCTTGTCGGCGCGCGGCTTCACCTCGCGCGGCAAGCGCCGGATCAGCCAGTCATAGGCCTTCGCCGCCTCTTCGACGCGGCCGAGGTCGGCCAGCGTCTGCGCCCGCGCAACGACCGTGGCCGGCATGTCAGGCTTGAGCTTCAGCGCCTTTTCGAAGGCCGCGAGCGCGCCGGCCGGATCGCCCTCGGCGCGGCAGAGATGGCCGAGGCCGTTCAGCGCGTCGACCGAGCCCGGCCATTTCGCGAGGATGCCGGTGATGAGAGCGCGTGCCTCTGCGGTGTCGCCGGCGGCGAGACGGTCCCGCGCTGTCCTTAGGAAGGCGGTCACCTCGGCGGCCGGATTGTGCGGAAAGGTCGGGGATCGGCGCTGCATGCCCCTCTATCGCGTCCCGCGCCGGAAATGAAAAGAGCGGGCCAAGGCCCGCTCTTTCCGTAGTCCGAAGATTCGGCTGGATCAGAACGACATGACCATGCCGAGCGACCAGTAGGTGTTGTCCACCGCCGGAGCCGGGAAGTTGTCGTGGCCGACACCGGCGTTGACCGAGAGGCCGCCGCCGAGATCGTAGGCCGCGGCGAGACCCCAGCCCGAGACGTCTGGAGAGCCGATGACCGCTGAGTAGCCCCACTGACCCCAGTTGGCGTGCACCGAGAACGGGCCCGATTCGTAGCCGACGCCGACGCCGACATGATCCACGTCCGCTCCGACGAAGCCGATGACGTCGTTGTACTGGGTGAACTCAACGCCGGCCTGGAAGCCGCCGGCGAACGCGGCTTGCGCGCTCACGCCCCAGATATCCTCGTTGGTGGCAACGCCCGCGCCCCAGTCAACGGTCTGGAAGCCGGCGCCGAGGTTGACGGTCGTGCCGCCGAGGGCGAGCGCGTAACGCAGACCGACGGCGAGCGAGCCGTCGGACCAGCCCGGGATGTCGGGAACCTGGCCGAGGAAGGCGGGAACCGTGAGGCCGCCCTGCTCATACGAGATCGCGATACCGAAGTCGCCGAACGAGTAGTCGTAGCGTAGAATCTGGTTGTCGTAGGCGGGCAAGGGGGCGATGGGGCCAAAAATATTGCCTGTGGTGGTGACAAATCCGCCGCCGTCGCCGTAGTCGCCATTGTAGCCGAGGTGGGTGGTCTCGTCGTCCGAGATCGAGCCCGGGTTGCCGATGTTGCCGGCGTCGGTCAGCGCCCAGTCGAGCGCGCCGTCGGTGTCGCCCAGCGTCAGGGTGCCGAAGTTGCCCGAGATGAAGATCGAGGTGCCCTGGTTG
>JBFKAV010000150.1:0-8276 GCA_041621405.1 Paracoccaceae bacterium | reverse complement strand
GGTGGCCCGGGAGATGGCCCTAGGCGCGCTTGCCCGCTCCAACGCCGGGCTGGCGGTCGCCGTCACCGGCATCGCCGGCCCCGGCGGCTCGGGCGCGAAGCCCGAGGGCCGGGTCTGCTTCGCGCTCGCCCTTCGCGGCCGTCCCGCCACGACGGAAACCGTGGACTTCGGCGCCCCCGGCCGAGCCGAGGTCCGCGCCCGGGCCACGCATCACGCGCTCGCGCTGCTCATGGCCGCCCTTCCAGCCTGATCCCTTCCCCTTTTCCGAAATACCTTCGGGGGGAGTCGCCGCGAAGCGACTGGGGGCAGACAGCCCCCCTGCCCGGGCGACAGTCAAACGCCGCCCGCCGTTTAGGCGTGCGGCCCAGGATGCGCCCAATCCTTGGGCATTCGTGAAACCGCCCACGAATTCCGCACCCCGCCACTTTCCTCATCGTCGGCAACGCGCTTCAGAACCGCAAACCGGATCGGAGGGAATGCGATGAACGGAGCCGACACCGCCTGGATCCTCACCGCCACGGCGTTGGTCCTCTTCATGACGCTGCCCGGCCTCGCGCTGTTCTACGGCGGCCTCGTGCGCGCCCGGAACGTGCTCTCGGTGTTCATGCACTGCTTCGCCATCGCCTGCCTGATGAGCCTGCTCTGGCTCGTCGCGGGCTACTCCATCGCCTTCGGCGGCGAGGGTGCGCTCTGGGGCGGGCTCGGCAAGGCATTTCTCGCCGGCGTCACCGCCGACAGCCTTGCCGGCACCTTGCCCGAGGTGCTCTTCTTCGCCTTCCAGATGACCTTCGCGATCATCACTCCGGCGCTGATCGTCGGCGCCTATGTCGAGCGCGTCGGCTTCGGCTTCGTGCTCCTGTTCTCCGGCGCCTGGATGCTGCTCTGTTATGCGCCCGTCGCGCACTGGGTCTGGGGCGGGGGGATGCTCGCCGACGGTGGCATCTTCGGCGAAACCGGCGTCAGGGACTTCGCCGGCGGCATCGTCGTGCACCAGACGGCGGGCCTCGCCGCGCTGGTGCTCGCGGTCCTGCTCGGGCCGCGGCGGAACCGCACCACGCCGCCGCACAATCCGGGGCTGGTGATGATCGGCGCGGCGATGCTCTGGGTCGGCTGGTTCGGCTTCAACGGCGGCTCGCAGCTTGCCGCCGACGGCGGCGCCGCGATGGCGGTCGCGGTCACCCATATCTCGGCTGCCGCCGCCTCGCTCAGCTGGGTCCTGTGGGAGCGCATCAAGTTCGGCCGCGCCTCGCTCGTCGGCCTGGTCACCGGCACGATCGCCGGGCTCGCCTCGATCACCCCGGCCTCGGGCTTCGTCGGACCGGCCGCGGCGCTCGTCATCGGCGCCGTCGCCGGCGTGCTCTGCCAGGAGGCGGTGGGGGTGATTCGCACCCGGTTCGGCATCGACGATACGCTCGACGTCTTCGCCGTGCACGGCGTTGGCGGCATCTTCGGCACGCTGATGATCGCGGCCCTTGGCGCTGGCTCCTGGGTCGCCCAGTTCGGCAGCCTGGTGATCGTCGGCCTGTTCACCGTCGTCGTCACTTTCGCGCTGGCTAAGCTCGCGGCTCTCATCACTGCGTTCCGCGTCGACGCCGAGACCGAGACCAACGGCCTCGACCTTTCCACCCACGGCGAGCGCGCCTACGAGTTCACCTCCTGACGGACGGGCCAGGCGCCCAAGGCTCCTAATCGAGCGCCATGGCAAGCGCTTCCTGGAATCCTTGCGCCTCCGGCGGGCTCACGCCCGCGCCGCACGCGGACCGTAGAGCTCTTCCGCGCGCCGCTCGAAGGCGCGCACCACCCGGTGCATCGCCTCGTTGAAGACCACGCCGATCAGCTTCTGCAGGATCGCGGTCCTGAATTCGAAGTCGACGAAGAAGATGACCTCGCTGCCGCCGTCGACGTCGCGGAAGGTCCAAGCGGACCTCATGTGCTTGAACGGCCCGTCGATGTACTCGGTCTCGATCTCGCGGGTCCCAGGGCGCAGCACCACGCGGCTGCCGAAGCGTTCTCGGAACACTTTGAACGAGATCACCAGGTCGGCCTCAACCACCTCGTGGTCGCCGTGCTCGATGCGCGAGCGGATCCGCGCCGCCGCCGTCCAGGGCAGGAATTCGGGATAGCGAGCGATGTCGGCGACGAGATCGTACATCTCCTCGGCCGTATAGGGCAGGACCCGCTTCTCGCGGTGCGTCGCCATCGCTTTTCGGCTCCGTCTTCCCCGTGACAATGGCCGCCCATTTCGTAGACTGCGCCCAGGAAATCAAGGGTGGCCCATGGCCGAGCGTCCATATGTCGTCGACGAGATGATCTCGGCCAAATCCATCGCGGCCCGGGTCGAGGACCTGGCCAAGGCGATCTCGGACCATTTTCGCGGCACCGAGAAACTGGTGGTCGTCGGCCTGCTCAGGGGCTCCTTCGTCTTCATCGCCGACCTGGTGCGCGAGATCGAGCTGCCGGTCGAGGTCGATTTCCTCGAGGCGTCCTCCTACGGCGACACGATGGAAAGCTCGCGCGAGGTGCGTATCCTGAAGGACCTCAGGGGCGAGATCGCCGGCCGCGACGTGCTCGTCGTCGAGGACATCGTCGATACCGGCTTCACGCTCCACCACGTGCTGCACCTGCTCGAGAGCCGGGCGCCGAAGCGGCTCGAGGTCTGCGCGCTGCTCGACAAGCCCTCGCGGCGCGAGGTGCCGGTGAAGGCGACCTGGACCGGGTTCGAGATTCCGGACGAGTTCGTGGTGGGTTACGGCATCGACTTCGCGCAGAAGAACCGCAACCTGCCCTATATCGGCAGGGTCCGCTTCACCGAGGCCGCCTGACCACCGTTGTCACGCAACGGCAACGGTCCTGCCCGCCCGACCCGGCGCAAGCTTCACATGGCGCCCGCAAGGCCGCAGCCTCGATCTGACTTGAAAAGGACCAGGGAGGGCACATTGCGCAACTTCCGCCTCGACCTTGGCGGTGAGCCGAGGCATGCGCCCGGCCGAAATGCCCCCGGCGTCAGAATCAAAGCCGACGCCGGCGCCGGTCCGGGCAGCAGCTTCACCACGTCTTCCCACGCGCCGCGACCAGCCACCGGGCGGCAATCCAGCGCCACGCGGGGGCCGCGACAATGCGACTGATATGGTTCCTCCGCATGGCCCACTGGGCGCACCGGCCGCCGTCCGCCAAGCGTGTGAGGTTCGTGCTGGGGATCATCGTGGTCTGCCTGGCTCTTCTCGGGATCGAGCGCATCTTCGGCTGGCCCGACTGGCTCACGCCCGATTTCCCCTCGCGCGGCTGGATCGCCCGCTGACTCAGCGCCCCCTCAGGCGGGACGCGTCGGCGCGCAGCGCCTCGGCCAGCCGCGCCCGCACCGCCGAAAGGCGCGGCGCGTCGGCGAGGTCGGCGTGGCTTGCCACCCAGATCGGCACCGCGAATTCGGGCAACGTCCCTTCGAGGCGGGTCAACCTCGGATCGCCGTCGCCGAGGACGCAAGGAAGGAGCGCCTTGCCCTGCCCCGCCGCCGCCATCTCGCGCAGCACCACGAAGCTGTCGGCCGCGCCGGTCAGGGCCGTAGGCGCCACGTTCGCCTTCATCCATTCGGCCACCGACTTGGAGCGCGCCAGCGGCCCGGAAAGCCCGAGCCAGGCGGCCGTGTCCGGATCGGCGGCCGGCGCGTAGGCCGCCAGCCCAAGCTCCGCCGCCGCCTCGCCGGCCAGGTCCTCGGGCAGTTCCAGCGCCGGGCGCACCGCGATTTCCGCCTCGATCCGCGCCAGGTCGGCATGCGCGTTCGAGCAGAGGAGGTCGATCCTGAGTTCCGGCGCCTCGGCCCTGAGCCGCATCAGCGCCTGCGGCAGCACCGCCAGGCAGAACGTGTCGGTCGACGTCACCCGCACCGCGCCGGCAAGCGGTGCCCGTGCCCCGGCAACGAGGCGGTCCACGGCAAGATGCGCCGCCTCCGCCTCGCGCGCCGCCTCGATCAGCCGCAGCCGGTCGCGCGGCACCGAGTAGCCGGTGGGCGTGCGCTCGAACACGAGCACGCCGTGCCGCTCCTCGAAGGCCGCCACCCGTCTCAGCACGGTGGCGTGGTTCACCCCCAGCGCGCGCGCCGCCGCGCTCACCGAACCGGTCTCGGCCACCGCCAGCACGTAGCGCAGATCGTCCCAGTTTTCCCTGTGCATGATCGCGGGAGCATCCCGCAAAAAACGCAAATGGTCACGCGAAATCTCACCATGCATTCTGAAGGCTGCGGGAAGTGGACCAACCACAGGGAGAAATACCGATGAAGCCCATCGCCAGAAACATTCTCGCCGTCGCCGCCATCGCCTCGGTCGTGGCCGGCGGCGCGCTCGCGCAATCTGCCGTCGAGGGCGCGATCAAGGCGCGCAAGGCGCATATGCAGCTGCAGGCCTTCAACGTCGGGCCGCTTTTCGCCATGGCTAAGGGCGAAATGGATTACGACGCGGCCCAGGCCTCTGCGGCAGCCGGCAACCTCGCCGCGCTGACCAGCATGAACATCGGCCGCTACTTCCCAGAAGGCTCGGCCCAGGGCCAGGCCGACGGCACCCGGGCGCTGCCGGCGATCTGGGAGAACGGCGAGGACGTCATGGCCAAAATGGCGGCTCTGAACGAGGCGGCCACCGCGCTCAACGCCGCGGCTGGCACCGATCTCGCGGCGCTTCAGGGCGCCATAGGTCCCGTGGGCGAGGCCTGCGGCGCTTGCCACAAGGCCTACCGCGCGCCAGAATGACACGGTCGTGGCCCGCCCCTTTTCCCCGAAGGTGCGGGCCGCTCCTTGACCGGAGGTGTCGATGCGCCGGCTGCTCGCGCTGCTCGTCGTGCTCGTCCTCGCCGGGGCAGGTATCGGCTGGACGCTGACCGCGCCCGAGCGGCTGCCCGAGGCGGCGCTGGCCGGCCTCACCGGCGACGCCGGCCGCGGTGAGCGGATCTTCTGGGCCGGCGGCTGCGCCTCCTGCCACTCCGCAGAAGACGCCGAAGGCGAAGCCCGGCTGGTGCTTTCCGGCGGTCGACGATTCCCGTCCGACTTCGGCACCTTCATTGCTCCGAACATCTCGCCCGATCCCGAGCAGGGGATTGGAAGCTGGAGCTTTCCCGACTTCGCCAATGCGGTGATGCGCGGCGTCTCGCCCGAGGGCCGGCATTACTACCCAGCCTTTCCCTACACCGCCTATGCCAAGGCCGAGCCGCAGGACATCGCCGACCTCTGGGCGTTCCTGCAGACGCTGCCGCCCGACGCCACGCCGTCGCGGCCGCACGAGGTCGGCTTCCCGTTCTCGATCCGACGCAGCGTCGGCGGCTGGAAGCTGCTGTTCGAGGCGCCCGGCTGGGCGGTGGCCGAAGTGCCCTCGCCTGAGGCTGAACGCGGCCGCTACCTCGCCGAGGCGCTCGGCCATTGCGGCGAATGCCACACCCCCCGCGGCGCGTTGGGCCAGCCCGAGCTCTCGCGCTGGCTCGCCGGGGCGCCGAACCCCGCCGGCCGCGGCACGATCCCCAACCTCACGCCGGCCAAGCTCGAATGGTCTGAGGCCGACATCGCCGCCTACCTGAAGACCGGCTTCACCCCGGACTTCGACACCGCTGGCGGCCTCATGACCGAAGTGGTGCAGAACCTCTCGCAGCTTCCCGACGAGGATCTTGCGGCCATCGCCGCCTATATCAAGGCCGTGCCGCCGGCCAACTAGCGCCGGATATGACCTTCAGGGTCCGTCAATCACTTTCACGTAGTGAGTCGCAGAGGACACGGTCAAGGCGAAATGCCGCCGATGGGAAGCTTTCTCTTGCGTCTGTCGCATTGATTGCCACCATATGCGCCACAGGCAAGGCCAAACGAGAGATTGATTATGACCCATCGCGCCCAGATCGGCCTGGCGGCTGCCGTCTTCGCTGCCGTGGTCTTCGCGACCGAAGCGCCGGCGGGAGAGCCCGGGAGCCTCACCTACGAAGGCTACATCGAGCTCGAGTATCTCAACGACGGCACATTCGACGATACCTTCCTGGTCGGCGATGTCTGGGTGCGCTACACGGCGCCGTCAGGGCTCGGCTTCGACGCCGGCCTCTTCGCGATCAGCGATTTCGACGACAGCGAGCACGCGCTCTACGCTGCCATTACCTACAGCTTCGGTTCTTCGAAGATTTCGGTCGGCGTGCCGCGTCCGGCCTACGACAGCTTCAGCAAGTTCCCCGCCGTCGGCGGCCAGCGCGCGCTCGAGCTGCAGCTCGGGGTAATCAACGGCGAACTGACCGAACTTACCTACCTCCTCGGCGATACAGACCCGCCGCTCGGCGTCCGCTACGACGGCGAATTCGGCGCGCTCAGCGTCGCAGCCTCGGCGCATCACTTCGACGATACCGTCGACGCCGACGCCTTCGCGCTCGCCCTTCGTTACAACGTCACAAGCAACGTCGCGTTGCTGGCCGATGTGGAACGCATCCTCCCGGACGGCAACCCGGCGATCTCCACCAGCCGCGTGGGAACCGAGTTGAACATCAGCTCCTGGGAGAGCGGCCTGGCCTACTTCAACCGCGACACCGGCACCGGGCCGCATATCGACGGCACAGAGACCTGGGTCACCTACATGCCGACCAGCGAGATCAGCGTCACCGGCACGGCGCTAAACACCAACGTGTTCGACATTCTCGGGCTCAGCCTGCGCTACGAGCGGATGATGGGCGACTCCGAGGCCGCCAGGGTCTACGGCCAGATCGGCGTGGCCGACGGCCGCAGCTTCGACACCACTTACGACCTCTCGGTGGGCCTGCAGTTCTGACCCCGGCGCGCGCCGTCCGCTAGGCGCGTCCCAGCATCTTCTGCCGCGCTGCGCGCAGCCGCGCGAAATTCTCGCCCGCGTGGTAGGACGACCGCGTGAGCGGCGTCGCCGAGACCATCAGGAAGCCCTTGCCGTAGGCCGCCTTCTCGTAGGCGGCGAATTCCTCGGGCGTCACGAAGCGGTACACCCGGTGGTGCTTCGGCGTCGGCTGCAGGTACTGGCCGATGGTCAGGAAATCCACCTCGGCCGCCCGCAGGTCGTCCATCACCTGCAGCACCGCCTGCCGGTCCTCGCCGAGGCCGACCATGATGCCGGACTTGGTGAAGGCGCCGGGGTCGAGCTCCTTGACCCGCTGCAGCAGCCGCAGTGAGTGGAAGTAGCGCGCGCCCGGGCGCACCTCGGGGTAGAGCCCTGGCACCGTCTCGAGGTTGTGGTTGAAGACGTCCGGCTCAGCGGCGACGACGGTCGCCAGCGCCGTGTCCGGGCATTTCAGGAAGTCGGGCACGAGCACCTCGATCGTCGTCTCCGGGCGCCGGTGGCGGATCGCCCGGATCGTCTGCGCGAAGTGCTCGGCGCCGCCGTCCTCGAGGTCGTCGCGGTCGACCGAGGTCACCACCACGTGGTTCAGACCGAGCTTCTCCACCGCCAGCGCCACCCGCCCTGGCTCGAAGGCGTCCAGTGCCTGCGGACGGCCGGTGGCGACGTTGCAGAAGGTGCAACCGCGGGTGCAGATCTCGCCCATGATCATCATCGTGGCGTGGCCCTGGGACCAGCACTCGCCGACGTTCGGGCAGCCCGCCTCCTCGCAGACCGTGACGAGCCTGTTCTCGCGCAGGATGTCGCGGGTCTGGCGGTAGCCCGCCGAAGTGGGCGCCTTGACCCGGATCCAGGCCGGCTTCTTCGGCTGGGCGTTGTCGGACCTGTGCGCCTTCTCCGGGTGGCGCTCGGCCGGTAGCTTCAGGTCGCGCGGGCTCATCGGGCTCCTCTTGCTCGTGCTTCCACATAGCGCCTAGCGGGGCGCTTGTCCAAAGCACCCTGCGTCACGGCGAACAGGATTGCGCGCCGTGCATGGCGCGGGGATCGCGCGGCCTCGGGCCGGCGCTAGCCGATCATCGCCCCGTAGCGCCCCTCGGTCTCGTCGTAGTGGCGGCGGAGCCGAACCAGCGCGATTCGGAGCACGATCTTGCCCGAGCGCGCCGCCCAGCCCATCCGCTTCTCGGCCGCTTCCAGCCCCTCGAGGAAGCAGCAGACCCGAAGCACCACGTCGCCGAGGCCGGGGCCGAGCTCGGCCAGTGCCGAGGCGACCCGCGACCGCGCCGATTCGGGGCCACCGGTGCGGCCCGCGGTCTGCGGGAACATCCCCCGGTCGGAGCCGGCGGTCAGGAACCGGTCCCAGTTCTGCGTCACCCGCGGGCCCATCTGCGCAAGCTCGAAATCCTCCCTGAGCCGCTCGCCCGCCGCCACAAGCTCGGGCGCCAGGAACGGCGCGCCGTCCTTCTCGCG
>JBFKAV010000149.1:0-8376 GCA_041621405.1 Paracoccaceae bacterium | reverse complement strand
GGGGATGCTCGTCGACGGCGCGATCGTCGTCGTCGAATACGCCGACAAGCGCATCCAGGAGGGATCCGGGCCTATGGCCGCCTACGTTGAAGCGGCGCACCGGATGTTCTGGCCGGTGGTCTCGTCGACCGCCACGACGCTCTGCGCCTTCTTGCCGATGCTGTTCTGGCCCGGCGTGCCGGGCGAGTTCATGGGGATGCTGCCTGTCACGCTGATCTTCGTGCTCTCGGCTTCGCTCGTCGTGGCGCTGATCTACCTGCCGGTGATGGGCGGCGTGGCCGGGCGGATGACGCGCAAGTTCGAGCACGCCTCGGCGGCGTTGATGCCGCTGCCGTGGCTGGTGCGTGCCGCGCTGGTGCTGCCTTCGGCGTGGCTCGTCTTCGCCGGCGCGATGCAACTTCTGAACCCGGGTTACCTGATCCCGGCGGGGGCCGTTCCTGCCGGGCTCTGGTGGCTTCCCGGGGCCGGGCTGTTCCTGCTCGGCGCCACCTTCACCTCGATCACCATCGGTGCGGCCAAGATCGAGCGCGCGCCGCGACGCATTTCGGCAGGCTACCGCCGCTCGCCCTTCGGCCGCCTGATCGCGCTGATCGCAGGAAACCCGGTGATGCCGCTCGTGGTGATCGCCGGCATCGTGGCCTTCGTGGTCTCCACCTTCACCTATTTTGGCCAGCACAACCGGGGCGTGGAGTTCTTCGTCGAAAGCGAGCCCGAGCAGGTCATCGTCTACGTCCGCGCCCGGGGCAACTTCAGCCTGGCCGAGAAGGACGCCCTCGTTGCCGAGGCCGAGGCGGTGGTGGCCGGGCTCGAGGGGGTCGACAGCGTCTTCTCCTTCGCCGGCCAGGGCGGGCTGAACCAGAACACCGGCGGCGGCCAGGCTCCGCTCGACACCATCGGCCAGCTCCAGATCGAGCTCGACCGCTGGGAGGACCGCAAGGACGACCCCGAGCTCGACGGCGACGTCATCGTGGCGAAGATGGAGGCGGCGCTGCGCCGCCTACCCGGGATCGAGATCGAGATGCTGAACCTTGCCCGCGGGCCGGCCTCGGGCAAGCCGGTCCACCTGCGCCTGAAAGGCGACGACTGGCGCGCCCTGCGCGAGGCTGTGGCCGTCGTGCGAGAGAGGTTCGAGGCGACCGAAGGCATCATCGACATCGAGGACAGCCTGCCGCTGCCGGGCATCGACTGGCAGATCGACGTCGACGTCGAGAAGGCGGGACGCTACGGCGCCGACGTCGCCACCGTGGGCGCGATGGTGCAGCTCGTCACCAGAGGGATCCTGCTCGACACGATGCGAGTCGACAGCTCGGACGAGGAGATCGAGATCCGGGTGCGGCTGCCCGAGCAGGACCGGGTGCTCTCGACGCTCGACGAGCTGAAGGTCCGCACCTCGGCCGGCCTGGTGCCCCTTGCCAACTTCGTCAGCCGCAAGCCGGTGGCCAAGCTCGGCCGCATCGACCGCGTGAACCAGGAACGTTTCTACGACGTGAAGGCCGACGTGGCACCCGGGCTGAGCAACCCCGACGGCAGCCCGATCAACGCCAACGAACGGATCGCGATGCTGACCGACTGGCTTCAGGCCGAGCGGCCCCTGCCCGCGGGCGTTGCCTGGGAATGGACCGGCGACCAGGAAGACCAAACCGAGAGCCAGGCCTTCCTGACCCAGGCCTTCGCCGGGGCGCTGGGGCTGATGTTCATCATCCTGCTCGCGCAGTTCAACTCCTTCTACAACTCGGTGCTGGTGCTCGTCGCCGTGGTGCTCTCGACCACCGGCGTGCTGATCGGGATGCTGGTGATGGAGCAGCCGTTCTCGATCATCATGACCGGGGTCGGCATCGTCGCGCTGGCCGGGATCGTGGTGAACAACAACATCGTGCTGATCGACACCTATCAGGACTTCCGCCGCTACATGCCGCAGATCGAGGCGATCATCCGCACCGCCGAGCAGCGGCTTAGGCCGGTGCTCCTGACCACGATCACCACGATGGCGGGCCTGGCGCCGATGATGTTCGGGCTGTCGCTCGACTTCCTCAACGGCGGCTACTCGATCAACAGCCCGACGGCGCTTTGGTGGAAGCAGCTCGCCACCGCGGTGGTCTTCGGCCTCGGCACCGCCACGGTGCTGACCCTCATCTTGACGCCCTCGCTCCTGGCGCTGCGAATCTGGATCGGGATCGGCGCCTACAGCACCGCCTCCGCGCTCAAGGCGCTGTCGCTGGGCAAGGGCAGCCGCGAGGCGCGCGATGCCGCGCTGAGGCGCGCCGTCAGGAAGGTGCGACCGACCGAGATCGTCTGGGAAGAGCTGCCCTCGGCCGCCCCAGGCAGCCGCGCCGACGATCTCGCCGCCGAGTTTCCCGAAAAGCCGCTCCGGGCGGCGGAATAGGCTCAGCCGCGCGGCGGCTCCCAGAGCTCGATCGGGTTGCCTTCGGGGTCGTGAATGCGGGCGAAGCGCCCGGTTTCGGGAGTGTCCCACTCGGCGCGAGTCTCTGCGGCGATTCCGGCCGCCGCGAGCTGGCGGAGCATCGCGTCGAGGTCGGAGACCCGCAGGTTCAGCATCCATTGCTGCTCGCGACGCCCGAAGTAGTCGGTATCGTGGCTGAATGGCGCGAAGACGGTCGGGCCAGCCTCCTGCAGCCAGATGCCGGCGCTCATGTCGATGCCCAAATGCTCGGAATACCAGCGGCCAAGCCCCTCGGGGTCGCGGGCGCGAAAGAATAGTCCGCCGATGCCAGTGACTTTCTCCATCCGTCCTACTCCGCTGCCACGGGCCGCTTCGCCGCACCTCCGAGCAAGGCCTTCAGGTAGAGCCCGGTATGGCTGCACGCGACGCGGGCCACCTCTTCCGGCGTGCCCGTCGCCACGATCTCGCCGCCGCCATCGCCGCCCTCGGGGCCGATGTCGATGATCCAGTCGGCAGTCTTGATCACGTCGAGGTTGTGTTCGATCACGACGACGGTGTTGCCCTGCTCCACCAGCTCGTGCAGCACGTCGAGAAGCTTCCTCACGTCCTCAAAATGCAGGCCGGTCGTGGGCTCGTCGAGGATGTAGAGCGTGCGCCCGGTGGCGCGCTTGGAAAGCTCCTTCGAGAGCTTCACCCGTTGCGCCTCGCCGCCCGACAGCGTCGTCGCCTGCTGGCCGACCTTGATGTAGCCGAGGCCGACCTGGCGCAGGGCGGTCATCTTGTCGCGGATCGCCGGCACCGCCTGGAAGAACTGCTCGGCATCCTCGACCGTCATGTCAAGAACGTCGGCTATGCTCTTGCCCTAGAAGCGGATTTCTAGCGTCTCGCGGTTGTAGCGCTTGCCCTTGCAGGTCTCGCAGGTGACGTAGACATCCGGCAGAAAGTGCATCTCGATCTTGATCACGCCGTCGCCCTGGCAGGCCTCGCATCGCCCGCCCTTGACGTTGAACGAGAACCGCCCCGGCCCGTAGCCCCGAGTCTTCGCCTCGGGCAGGCCGGCGTACCAGTCGCGGATCGGCGTGAAGGCGCCGGTGTAGGTCGCCGGGTTCGAGCGCGGGGTGCGGCCGATCGGGCGCTGATCAATATCGATGACCTTGTCGAGATGCTCGAAGCCCTTGATCGTCTCGCAGGGCGCGGGGGTCTCGCGGGCACCGTTCAGGCGGACCGCGGCGGTCTTGTAGAGGGTCTCGACGGTGAGCGTCGACTTGCCGCCGCCCGACACCCCGGTGATGCAGACGAACTTGCCGAGCGGGAAGTCGACCGTGACCTCCTTGAGGTTGTTGCCGGTGGCCTTGACCACGGTCACCTTCTTGCCGCTGCCCTTGCGACGCGCTTCGCGCACCGGCACCTCGCGGGCGCCGGACAGATACTGGCCGGTCAGCGAGGCCGGATCGGCGGCGATGTCCTCGGGCCGGCCCTGGGCCACGACCTGGCCGCCGTGCACGCCGGCACCGGGGCCGATATCCAGCACGAAGTCGGCCGAGCGGATCGCCTCCTCGTCATGTTCGACCACCAGAACCGTGTTGCCCTGATCGCGCAGGTTCTTCAGCGTCGCCAGGAGCCGCCCGTTGTCGCGCTGGTGCAGGCCGATCGAGGGCTCGTCGAGAACGTAGAGCACGCCCGTCAGCCCCGAGCCGATCTGCGAGGCCAGCCGGATGCGCTGGCTCTCGCCGCCCGAGAGCGTCCCGGCGGCGCGGCTGAGGGTCAGGTATTCGAGCCCGACGTTGACGAGGAACCCGAGGCGTTCGCGGATCTCCTTCAGGATCGCGCGGGCAATCTCGTTGTTCTGCTTGGAGAGCTGCGCCGGGGCCTCCTCGATCCAGGCCAACGCCTCCTTGATCGACTTCACCACGACCTCGCCGACGTGCAGCCCCGCGATCTTCACCGCCAGCGCCTCGGGCTTCAGGCGGTGGCCACCGCAGGCGCCGCAGGGCCGGTTGTTCTGGTAGCGCTCGAACTCCTCGCGGATCCAGGCCGAGTCGGTCTCGCGGTAGCGCCGCTCCATGTTCGGGATCACGCCTTCGAAGGGCCGCGTCACCTGGTAGACCCGGCCGCCTTCGTCGAAGCGGAACTCGATCTCCTCCTCGCCCGAGCCGTAGAGGAACACCTGCTGCACCCTCTCCGGCAGGTCCTTCCAGGCGTTGCGCTTGTCGAAGCCGTAATGCCTGGCCATCGCGTCGATGGTCTGCAGGAAGTACGGGCTCTTGCCCTTGCGCCAGGGCGCCAGCGCGCCGTCGGCGAGCTTCAGCGCCTGATCCGGCACCACGAGGCGCTCGTCGAAAAAGAGCTCGACCCCGAGCCCGTCGCAGGAGGGGCAGGCGCCGTAGGGGGCGTTGAACGAGAACAGGCGCGGCTCGATCTCGGGGATGGTGAATCCCGAGACCGGGCAGGCGAAATTCTCGGAGAAGGTGATGCGCTCGGGTTCGGTCCCGTCCTGCGGCGCCGTCTCCAGCACGGCGATCCCGTCTGCCAGGTCGAGCGCGGTGCGGAAACTGTCTGCCAGCCGCGTCTCGATCCCCTCCTTCACAACGATCCGGTCGACCACCACGTCGATGTCGTGGCGGAACTTCTTGTCGAGCACCGGCGGCTCGTCGAGCTCGTGGAACGCGCCGTTCACCTTGACCCGCTGGAAGCCCTGCTTGCGGAGCTCGACGAACTCCTTGCGGTACTCCCCCTTCCGGTCGCGCACGATCGGGGCGAGGAGATAGGCGCGCGTGCCCTCCTCCATCGTCATCACCCGGTCGACCATGTCCTGCACCTGCTGCGCCTCGATCGGCAGGCCGGTGGCGGGCGAATAGGGCGTGCCGGCACGGGCGAAGAGCAGCCGGAGGTAGTCGTAGATCTCCGTGACCGTACCGACGGTGGAGCGCGGGTTCTTCGAGGTCGTCTTCTGCTCGATCGAGATCGCCGGCGAGAGGCCCGAGATGTGGTCGACGTCGGGTTTCTGCATCATGTTCAGAAACTGCCGGGCGTAGGCCGACAGCGATTCGACATAGCGGCGCTGGCCCTCGGCGTAGATCGTGTCGAAGGCCAGGGACGACTTGCCCGACCCCGACAGCCCGGTGATCACCGTCAGCTTGTCGCGCGGGATCGTGACGTCGATGTTCTTGAGGTTGTGCTCACGGGCACCCCGCACCTCGATCTCGCGCTGCTCGGCCATCATCCACCCCTGAACGGATCGCTAAGAAATAGTCGGTTCGGCGCGAGTCTCCAACCGAAAAACGAGAACATAAGCGGAACTCGGCGGAGTTGCCCACAGCTTCGAGCTGCGACCCTGCGCCACGCGCCGCGATCGGCGCTCCGATCTGCCGTTTCCCGATGCTCAACGACGCTCAGGTGAGGCGACGGTGGCCGGAGTGCCCCTGCGCTGGTCAGAAATGCAGCGCCCGGCCGTAAGCGTCGAGCACGCTTTCGTGCATCATTTCCGAAAGCGTCGGGTGCGGGAAGACGGCGTGCATCAGGTCTTCCTCGGTGGTCTCGAGCGTCTGGCCAACCACGTAGCCCTGGATCAGCTCGGTCACTTCCGCGCCGACCATGTGGGCGCCCAGGAGCTCGCCGGTCTTGGCGTCGAACACCGTCTTGACCATGCCCTCGGGCTCGCCGAGCGCGATCGCCTTGCCGTTGCCGATGAAGGGGAAATGCCCGACCTTGACCTGATGGCCCGCAGCCTTGGCCTTCTCCTCGGTCAGGCCGACCGAGGCGACCTGCGGCTGGCAGTAGGTGCAGCCGGCGATGGAGTTCGGCTTGATCGGGTGCGGGTGCCGACCGGAAATCAGCTCGGCCACCATAACGCCCTCGTGGCTGGCCTTGTGGGCGAGCCAGGGCGCCCCGGCGACATCGCCGATGGCGTAGAGCCCCTCGACCCCGGTGCGGCAGTATTCGTCGGTCACCACATGGGTCCGGTCGACCTTGGCGCCCAGGGACTCAAGTCCGAGATCCTCGACGTTGCCGACGATGCCGACGGCCGAAATCACCGTGTCGAATTCGCGTGTCTCGGTCTTGCCGCCGGTCTCGATATGGGCGGTGACCTTGCCCTTGGCCCGGTCCAGCTTCTTCACCGTTGCCTTCTCGAGGATGGTCATGCCCTGCTTGACGAATTGTTTCTTGGCGAAGGCCGAGATCTCCGCGTCCTCGACGGGCAGGATGCGGTCCAGCACCTCGACCACCGTCGTCTCGCAGCCGAGCGTGTTGTAGAAGCTGGCGAACTCGATGCCGATGGCGCCCGAACCGATCACCAGGAGCTTATTCGGCATCCGGGGCGGCAGCAGCGCGTGCTTGTAGGTCCAGACCACGTCGCCGTCGGCCTCCAGGCCAGGAAGCTCGCGCGCCCGGGCGCCGGTGGCGAGCACGATGGCCTTCGCCGTCAGCTCCTCGCTGCCCTTCTCGGTCTTGACGCTCACCTTGCCTTTCGCCGGCAGGCTCGCCGCGCCCATGATCACGGTGATCTTGTTCTTCTTCATCAGGTGGCCGACACCCGAGGAGAGCTGCTTGGCGACCCCGCGCGAGCGCTTTACCACCGCGTCGAGGTCGTAGCCCACCTTGTCGGCCGAGAGCCCGAATTCCTTGGCGCGGTGCATCAGGTGGAAGACCTCGGCCGAGCGCAGCATCGCCTTGGTCGGGATGCAGCCCCAATTGAGACAGATGCCGCCCATGTGTTCGCGCTCGACGATGGCGACCTTGAGACCGAGCTGGGCGCCCCGGATGGCGCAGACATATCCGCCGGGCCCGGCGCCAATCACGATCATGTCGAAGCTTTGCGCGGCCATCTGGCTCCTCCTCTCAGAACTGGTTTACCGTTAAACTGTTTACGCGGCTCCGGCAACAAAGCCGGCGCCGAGGCGCCATGCGGCTGGCGCATGGCTCAGCCTTTCAGCCGCTCGATAACGCCGGCGTAGCCTTCGTCCTTCAGGAAGGACTCCTCGGCCGGGCTGGACACCCTGCCGAGGGCGGCGTTGCGGAACGGGAAACGGCCGAAGCGGCGGATGATGTCACGGTGGGCGCGGGCATGGATATGCTTTTCACCTGAGTCGTCGGGCATCCGGGTCACGAACAGGCAGACCGAGAGCGATTGCGACTGGCGGTTCTCGGCATGTTCGAAGGGCATGTAGAAGAACTGCCGCTCCGCTCCCTCGATCCTGCGATCGAAGCTGTTCGCCAGGGCGATGCGGGCGCCGGATTGCGCAAGCGGATCGGTGGCGAAGGCCTCGGCGCGGCCGCGGTGGATGTTGCGCGAGAACTGGTCGGTGAGGATCATGTAGGCGAGCGCCGTGTGCGGTCGCGCCAGCCAGTTGCGCAACCCCCCCGCGCGCGCCGCCTGCTGGGCCGCGCCGAACCGCGCCTCGCAGGCGCGGTCGATTTCCTTGCTGCCCTTGTACCAGCCCTCGGGGCCGATCTCGGCAAGCCAGAAATCCAGGATCTCCTCGGGATCAGTCACGCGCGGCCTCCGCCCATCGGGGGAAACGTGACAGGCAGCGCAGGAATTGGCAACCGCCTCAGGACGCGGTGCCCTGGGTCTGGCTCCCCTCCTCATGCAGCGCGTCGATCGTCGTCGCAGCGGCCACGGTCGTCGCGGTCGGCGCGATCGCCACAAAGGCGCCCTGCTCCGCGAGGGACGGCGCCGCGCGCTGCGTCATCCGCCAGGCCGCATAGCCGGCCATTGCCGCCAGGAGGACCGCCATGAACAGGAAGAACCCGCCGGGACCGATCAGCCCCATCATCCAGCCGACGGCGAGCGGGCCGCCGATGGCGCCGACGCCGTTCAAGAACAGGAGCCCTGCGGAGGCAGAGGCCATGTCGTCGGGCTCGAGGTAGTCGTTGGTATGGGCGATGGCGAGAGAATAGAGCGGGTTGGCGACACCGCCTATGACGAAGCCGGCCACCAGGATGGCCGGGAAGAGGTCCGAGAGGAAAGTGGC
>JBFKAV010000148.1:0-8549 GCA_041621405.1 Paracoccaceae bacterium | reverse complement strand
GTCCAGACCTTTCCTTGATCGCGCGCTAACGCGCCATGCGCCGCCTGCGGAAGCCAAGATCTCACACGGCGCTCATTCAATCATCATACATCATACCATGTTGGCTCCGCACCGCTGCATCCTAACAACCTGCATTCGCACGCCCACTGCTCAAAGCCAGCTTCGTCCCGCAAGCCGGGCACTCACCTCGAAGCGCCCTTGGACGTCTCTCGCCGGCCGATCTTGACTGCGCCCCTAGTCCGGGGCGCCGGTCTTGGCGTGCAGCTCGCAGAGGCAGGTCACCGGCTCGGAATGGTCGCGCTGGACCTCGGCCTCGCCGGCGTAGCGGTCCATCAGGCGGGCGAGTTTCAGGTCGAGCGCGGTGAGGCCGTGGGCGTCGTGGGTGGTGAGGGTCACGTCCACCGTGTTGTAGACGTTGGTCCACTCGGGGTGGTGGTTCATCTTCTCGGCGGCCAGCGCGGCGCGGGACATGAAGCCCCAGGCCTCGGAGAAGTTCTTGAACTTCCATATCTTGCGGAGCGCGTCCCGTTCGGGCACGCCGCCCCAGCCGGTCTCGCCCAGGGCGGGGAGCTGGTCGTCGCGTTCTGCGGGGGTGAGCTTGTCGGTCATCTTTCAGGCCTCCTTGGCAAGGGCGGCGTCGTCGAGCTCGTCGGCCCGCTTGCGAGCAGGCCGATCCTTGATGCGCTCCCAATAGGCGGCGAGCGCGTCGGTGGCGGGAAGCGTCCTGAACGCCAGCCCCCAGCCAACCTGCGAGCCGATATAGACGTCGGCGGCGGTGAAGCGGTTGTCGGCGATGTAGTCCTGTCGCTCCAGGTGCCCCGATAGCGCGCGCACCACGCGGTCCAGGCTGCCGTAGCCGGTGCGCCCCTCGTCCTGGAAGGTTGCCGGCTTCCAGCCGAAGCCGGTGTTAACCACGGCCTGTTCCAGAGGACCGGCGCCGAAGAACATCCAGCGGAAGAAGGCGGCCTTGTCCTCGGCCATGAGGCCTTTCTCGGGGAAGGCCATCGCCAGGTAGGTGCAGATCGCGGCGGCCTCGGTCACGACCCTGCCGTCGTGGACCACCGCCGGCACCTTGCCCATCGGGTTGATCGCCAGGTACTCGGGCGACTTCATCGTGGTGCCGTAGTCGAGAATACGAGCCTCGTAGGGCTCGTCGATCTCCTCGAGCATGACCCGGGCGATGCGGCCGCGCGAGCGCGGGTTGGTGTAGAGCGTGATCGGCACGGTCATGTCTCCTCCCCGGCCTTGCGCTTGAACGGGCCATAGGCGGTGAGCACCTCGATCTCCTCGCCTACCGCGCGGCGTTCCGCCTCGAGATAGCGCGCCACCGCGTCGCGGAAGCCCGGATCGGCGATCCAGTGCAGCGAGTGGCATGTCGTGGGCAGGTAGCCGCGGGCGAGCTTGTGTTCGCCCTGGGCGCCGGCCTCGACCCGGGAAAGCCGCGCTTCGATGGAATGTTCGATGGCCTGATAGTAGCAGAGTTCGAAATGCAGGCAGGGGTGATCCTCGATCGCGCCCCAGTAGCGGCCGTAGAGCGCCGAGCGGCCGATGAAGTTGAGCGCGCCGGCCACGGGGCGGCCGTCGCGGAGTGCGAGGATCAGAAGGACGTCGTCGGCCATGGTCTCGTGGACGCGCTCGAAGAAGGCGCGGGTCAGGTAGGGGTGGCCCCATTTGCGGGCGCCGGTGTCCTGGTAGAAGCGCCAGAAGGCATCCCAGTGCTCGGGCCGGAGGTCGGCGCCGGTGAGGCGGAGGATCGCGCCGCCGAAGGCGTGGGCGGTCGCGCGTTCCTTGCGGATGTTCTTGCGCTTGCGCGACGACAGCGTGTCGAGGAAGTCGCCGAAATCGGCGTAGCCGGGGTTGGTCCAGTGGAACTGCTGCGAGGTGCGGTGTAGGAGGCCAAGCGCCTCGCCGGCCCGCGCTTCCCCGGCGGTGCAGAAGGTGGCGTGGAGCGAGGAGAGGCGGTGGCGGCGGGCGATCTCGACGGCGCCCTCGAGGAGCGCGCCGCGGGCCTCTCGCTCGTGGCCGGGGCGGGCGAGCAGGCGGCGGCCGGTGACCGGGGTGAAGGGCACCGCGACCTGGAGCTTGGGGTAGTAGCGGCCGCCGGCATTCTCGTAGGCATGGGCCCAGTTGTGGTCGAAGACGTATTCGCCCTGGGAGTGGCTCTTGGCGTAGAGCGGCGCGACGCCGATCAGCTTCCCGCCGGCGCGGGCTGCTAGGTGGTGCGGCTCCCAGCCGGTGCCGGGGCCGACCGAGCCGCTCTCCTCCAGCGCGGCGAGGAAGCGGAAGGTGGTGAAGGGGTCCTCCGGGCGGCCGCCCCCCGCGGCTTCCGGGCAGGCGCAGGCGTCCCAATCGGCCTCGCCGATCCCGGCGAGGGCGCCGTGGGTCTCGATCTCGACGAGGCTGTCGTGAATCGCGTCGGCCTTGGGCATGGGCCTAAGGTGGGGGAGTTGGCCCCGCCGTCAAGCCGGAGCGAGCGCGGGGAGGTAGGCCTCGAAGGTGACGTTGTCGGCATGGCGGCGGGCGGCCGCCTCCTCTTCGGGGGAGCGAATGGTCCAGCAGAGCACGGCGCCGCCCCTGGCCTTTAGCTCGGCCAGGCGGGGGCGGTGGAGGTCGGCGGCCTCGTGCGAAACGAAGGCGGCGCCGAGGCGGTCGTAGTCGGGGATCTCGCGCAGCCGCTCGCGGGTGGCGGCCGGCACCATCGGCCAGTGCTTCTCGTCGTAGGCCGCGGTGGTCAGGCCGCGCGGCATCCGGGGCGCGGCGCGGCCGAAGGCGGCGACCGAATGCGGGTTGAACGACATCACCGCGGCCGGACCGCCGTAGCGGGCGAGGTCGGCGGCGACGGCGAGCTCCAGCGTGCCGACGTTCTCGCCCATGGCGCCGTCCTGGTCCTTGATCTCGATGAGCAATGCCGCGCGGCCGGCGACGAGGCCCAGCATCTCCTGGAGCGTCGGGATGCCCTCGTCGGAGTAGCGCAAGGGCATACGGGCGAGCTCGGCGGCAGTGCGGGCGCGGAGCGGGCCATGCTCGAGCGTCAGGCGGTCGAGCTCGTAGTCGTGGAATACCATGGCGCGGCCGTCGGCCGAGAGCTGGACGTCGCATTCGATGCCGTAGCCCGCTTCGATGGCGGCGCGGAAAGCGGCGCGCGAGTTCTCGGGGCGGCCCTCGTCGCGGTGGTGCAGGCCGCGATGGGCGAGCGGCGGCCCGCGGAAGACCGGCGGCAGCGGGACGCCTGGAAGGGGCGCGGTCATTCGACCTCGAAGATGCCCTCGATCTCGACGGCGATGCCGAACGGCAGCGAGGCGGCCGAGACGGCGGAGCGGGCGTGGCGGCCCTTGTCGCCGAGGATCGCCACCAGCGTATCGGAGGCGCCGTTGATCACCTTGGGCTGGTCGCCGAAGTCGGGCGTCGAGTTGACGAAGCCGGTGAGCTTGACCACCCGGACGAGGCGGCTGAGGTCGCCGCCGCAGGCCGCCCTGACCTGGGCGAGCAGCGAGAGCGCGCAGGCGCGGGCGGCCGCGGCGCCGTCCTCGACGCTCATGCCGGCGCCGAGCTTGCCCTTGATCGGGCCGCCCGGCCCCTGGCAGATCTGGCCCGAGACGTGGACGAGATTGCCCGTCTTCACCCAGGGCACGTAGTTCGCCGCCGGCGCCGGCGCGTCGGGGAGTGTCAGCCCGAGTTCCTTCAGCTTGGCATCGATCTCGGCGGTCATGTTCGGTCCTCCGCTTGCGGTTCCGGGGCGGACGCTAGCCGGGAACCGGGCCGGGGAAAAGGGGCGCGGCGAGCACCTCAGCTCTCCCGGAAGGCGCGGTTGAAGTAGGCCGCGAGCGGGCGGATCAGGTAGTCGAGCGGGCTGCGGTCGCCGGTGCGGATGAAGGTTTCGACCGGCATCCCCGGCACCAGCGCGAGGTCGGCGAGCTTGGCCTCCTCGCCTTCCGCCAGCACGATCTCGGCGCGGTAGAAGCGCTGGCCGGTGACCTCGTCGGCGAAGGCGTCGGCCGAGAGCCGGGTCACCCTGCCCTCGATCTCCGGCGCGGTGCGCCGATCGAAGGCGGGGAAGCGGAGCGTAACCGGCTGACCGGCATAGACTTGGTCGATATCGACCGCCGGCACCCGACTGGCGATCAGGAGCGGGCGGTCCTGCGGCACCAGGAACATCACCGGCTCGGCCGGCCGGACCACGGCGCCGGGGCCGAACACGGTGAGGCCGAAGACGATGCCGGAGACCGGGGCGCGGATGTCGAGCCGCGAGAGCTGGGTGAGAAGCGCGCGGCGGCGCTCGGCCAGTTCGAGCTCGCGGAAGCCGAGGTCGCGGAGCGAGGTGATCGCCTCCTCGCGGGTGCGGGTGCCGATGCGCAGCGCCTCGATCTCGACCTCGGTGATCCGCTCCGCGGCCTCGCCCTTGGCAGCGACCAGCTCGCCCAGCGCTCCCCGCAGGCTCGCCTCTTCGCGCTCCAGCGCAAGCACGCGGCTGGCCTGGGCCAGGCCGCGGTCGAAGAGCGAGCGCTGGTCGGCGAGCTCGCCGGCGATGAGCCCGATCTGGGTCTCGAGCGCATGGCTCTGGGCCTCGATGCCCTCGATCTGGGTGGCGATCTGGGCGCGGCGCTTGGCCAGCTGCTCGGTCTCCGAGGCGAGCGACTCGCGCCGCGCCTCGTGCAGGCGCCGCTGGGCCTCCATCTGGCCGGCCACGTCGGGCCGGCCGCTGGCGGCTTCGACGAGTGCGGGGTCGAAGGCGATCTCGGTGCTGTCGTCGCGCTCTGCCTCGAGCTGGCCGCGGCGGGCCATGATCTCGAAGAGCTCGCCCTCGACCAGCGTCAGCTCGGAGGCGAGGACCTCGCCGTCGAGCCGCATCAGGACCTGGCCCGCGGCAACGACGTCGCCCTCGCGCACTGCCACCTCGGCGACGAGGCCGCCGTCGGGGTGCTGCACCGCCTGGCGGTTCTGCTCGACCTCGATCAGGCCGGGCGCGACGATGGCGCCGGAGATCGTGGTGAGCGTCGCCCAGGCGCCGAAGCCGCCGACGAGGACAGCGAGCGCCAGAAAACCCACGAGGAGCGGGCGGCGGGCGGAGACCGGCGCGGTCACGTCACCCCTCCGGGGCCGGCGGAGCGGCGCAGCTGCTCCTGGTTGGCGACGGTTTCGCGCAGCACCTGGTCGCGCGGGCCGAAGGCGCGGCGCAGACCGCCTTCGAGCACCAGGAGGAGGTCGCATTCGCGGATCGCGGCGGGGCGGTGGGCCATGATGAGCACCGACTTGCCGTCGGCCTTGAAGCCGCGGATCGCATCGTTGAGTGCGATCGAGCCGGCGTTGTCGAGGTTGGAATTGGGCTCGTCGAGCACCAGGAGCACCGGGTCGCCGTAGAGCGCGCGGGCGAGCCCGATGCGCTGGATCTGGCCGCCGGAGAGTCGGCCACCGGTTGCCGTCACCCGGGTGTCGTAGCCCTCGGGGAACTCGACAATCATCCGGTGCGCGTCGGCGCGGCGCGCGGCCTCGACGATGGCGGCATCGTCGGCCTCGGGGTCGAGGCGCGAGATGTTCTCGGCGATGGTACCGTCGAACAGGCTGACGCGCTGCGGCAGGTAGCCGATGAGCCGGCCGAGGGTGTCGGGCTCGTACTGGTCGAGCGCGACGCCGTCGAGCCGGACGCGGCCGGCGGCGGGCCGCCAGACGCCCGTCAGCGCGCGGGCGAGCGAGGACTTGCCGGCGCCGGAGGGGCCGATCACGCCGAGCGCCTGGCCGGGCTCGAGCGTGAAGGAGATCATCCGGAGCGACGCCTGCTTCTGGCCCGGGGGCACCAGGGTGAGGCCCTCGACCTCGAGCCGCGCGGCGGGGCGCGGCAGCTGGGTGCGGCGCGGTTCGGTGGCGACCTGGGCAAGGAGTTGGGCCAGCGCGCGCCAGCCGGCGGCGCCCTGCTGCACAGTCTCCCACTGGGCGATCGCCTGTTCGATCGGCGCCAGCGCCCGGCCGAGCAGGATCGAGGCGGCGATCATCGCGCCGGCGGTGAGCTCGGCCTGGAGCACGAGCCAGGCGCCGAGGCCGAGCATCGCCGATTGCAGCAGGAGCCTCAGCGCCTTGGTGGCGGCGGTAAATGTGCCGGCGAGGTCGCCCGCCTCGGTCACCGCCTCGAGCGCGCGGGCGCGGAGGCGTTCCCAGCGGGCGAAGGCGGCGGCCTGCATGCCGAGGCTGCGGATCGTCTCGGCCTCGGACTGCAGCCCCTCGGCAGTGCGCTCGGCGGCCTCGGCCGCGGCCCGCGCGGCGCGGGCCGGGCCACGGGTCGTCGCCTGGTTGAGAATCGTGATCGCGATAAGCAGCGCGCCGCCCGCCACGGCGAGCCAGCCGAGCCAGGGGTGGAAGATGAAGATGCCGAGGATGAACAGCGGCGTCCACGGCATGTCGAAGAGCGAGAGCAGCGCCGGCGAGCCGACGAAGCGCTGCACCGCCTCGAGATCGCGCAGCGAGCCGGGGCGGGGCATCGCTGCGGTTTCCGGCACCAGCGCGGCGCGGCGCAGCACCGCGGCGAAGACCCGTGCGTCGAGCGCGGCGCGGAGCCGCGCGGCGACCCGGCCCATGACCCGGCCGCGGGCGTAGTCGAGAAGCCCCATGATGGAGAAGAGAAAGACGATGAGCACGACGAGGGCGAGGAGCGTCTCCTCAGAGCCAGAGCCGAGCACCCGGTCGTAGACCTGGAGCATGAAGATCGGGCCGGTCAGCATCAGGAGATTGACGAAGACGCTAAAGAGCACCGCTGACCAGATCAGGCCGCGGCTTTGCTTGCGCGCTGCGGCCAGCTCCGCCGCGCCGCGCTGGGCATCCTGTCGCGCATGGGCCTCGGCCATCAGTTTCGCTTAGCCTTCCAGGCCTTTGGCCGCTAAAGTTGCAGGTCGGGGGGATTCTCTTTCTCCCCGAGATGTCGATGTGAGTTTCAAGCTATCGCAGAACAAGTTGAGAATTCCATTGCGTTCTGAGTCGTCCGCTGCCCCCCGTTTCCGCCCGATCGCCGCCCTGCTGGTTCTTGCCGCGGGGCTCGCCGCCTGCGGGCCGGCGCCGATCGAGACCGGGATCAACGACCCGCACGAGGCGCACAACCGGCGCGTCCATGACCTGAACAAGCGGATCGACAGGGCGTTCGTCGGCGCGGGGTCGGAGGCCTATGGTTCGGCCATTCCCGAGCCGGTGCGACGCGGGCTGAGCAACCTGGGCAGCAACCTCGACCTGCCGCGGATCGTGGTGAACGACCTGCTGCAGGGCAACATCGACGACGCGGCCGCCAACAGCTTCCGCTTCGCGCTGAACACCACCGTCGGGCTGGCGGGGCTGCTCGATCCGGCGACCGAGATGGGGCTGCCGGTGCGCGAGACCGACTTCGGCGAGACCCTGCATGTCTGGGGACTGCGCGAGGGGCGCTACCTGGAGCTGCCGCTGATCGGCCCCTCGACCGAGCGCGACGCCATCGGCAAGCTGGTGGACCTCGGGTTGAACCCCCTGCGCTACGCGGTGCCGGATGCCGAACGCAACGCGATGATCGCGCTGGGACTGTTCTCACGATTTGATGATCGCTACCGATTCTCCGGTACAATCGATTCGATCCTATATGAGAGTGCGGACAGCTACGCGCAGGCGCGCATCCTCTATCTGCAGAACCGCCGATTCGAGCTCGGCGGAAGCGAAGGCACAGGCGATGAAGACATTTACGATGACCCCTACGCAGACCCCTACGACGATCCCTATGCGGACCCCTTTGTCGAGTGACCTCACCCGGAGGGGCCTGCTCGTAGGGATCGCGGCCGGCGCCGCGGTGAGCCTGGCGCGGCCCGCCGCCGCGCTGACGGTCGGCGAGGCGAAGGCACTGATCGACCGGGTGGTGGGCGAGATCAACGCGATCATCGGCTCGGGCAAGTCCGAGGGCGGGATGATCGCCGATTTCGAGCGGTTGTTCGCGCGCTACGCCGATCTGAGCTTCATTGCGCCGAGCGTGTTGGGGCCGCCCGCGCGGAACCTCAGCTCGACGCAGATGCGCGCCTACGCGGGGGCGCTGCAGGGCTACATCTCGCGCAAGTACGGCAGGCGGTTCCGCGAGTTCATCGGCGGCCGCATCGTGGTGAACGACGCGCGCCAGGTGCGCAGCTACTACGAGGTGAACTCGCAGGCGCATCTCAGAGGCAGGGCGCCGTTCGACGTGCGCTGGATCGTCTCCGACCGCTCGGGGCGGAACCTGTTCCGCGACCTGATCATCGAGGGCGTCAGCATGCTAGCCGCCGAGAGGACCGAGGTTCGAGCGATGCTCGACCGGCGGCGCGGCGACATTGCCGCTCTGACCGCGGACCTGCAGCGGGCCGGCTGAGGCCGAAGCCGCCCGGCCACGCTCAACGGCGGCGGAACAGCTCGTTCAGCACGTCGAGAAGGATCCGCTCGGCGACGTCGCCGGCCTGGCGGCCGCGTGGCACATCGGCGCGGGGCACGCCGCGGAAAAAATCCTCGGGATCGGGCGGCGGCGGTTCGGGTGCCATCATCGGCAGCGGCCGGGGCGGTACCCCTTCGTGCACGCGGAGCAT
>JBFKAV010000147.1:0-8619 GCA_041621405.1 Paracoccaceae bacterium | reverse complement strand
GTGGTGGCCTACGTGGTCTCCGGCATGACCCAGGAGCCGCCGCAGGAGGTGCAGGAACTGGTCGAATCGATCCGCGTCCCGCGCGGTGCGGGCGGCGCGACCGGCCACTGAACGAGACCGCGGCCCGCGCAGCGCTCGCGCGGGCCGGGCCCCTACGAGGCGCGCCTCTCGGGGCGCGCCCCTTCTCCCGAAGGCAGGCCCGATGGACACCACAGACCCCACCGCCCGCTTTCTCGAATCCGTCCACCCCTACGATGCCCTGCCGCAGGACGAGCTGGCGCGAGTCGCCGGTTCCTTCGGCCGCAGGGAGGTCGCCGCCGGCGAGGTGATCTACCGCTTCGGCGACACGCTCGAAGGCCTCTACCTGATCGAGCAGGGCGCGGTGGAGATCACCGACGCGAACGGCGTGCAGGTCTCGCTGCTCGAGACCCGCAACACATTCGGAGAGCGCGGCCTGACGCGGGATGGCAAGGCGATGACCACCGCCCGCGCGGTACAGGCCACGTCGCTGTTGATCCTGCCGACGGAGGAGTTCCGCCGCCTCAACGCCGACTTCCCGACCTTCGCGCGGTATTTTGACCGCTCGCGCCCTGCCGAGGGCAAGCGGGCGGATCTCTCCACGCTTCTGGTCACCGACCTGATGGCCGCCGATCCGGCGACCTGTTCGCCCGAGACGCCGATCCTCGAGGTTGCCCGGACTATGCGCGACCGACACATCTCCTGCCTCGGCGTCGTCGAGGACAACAAGCTGGTCGGCATCGTCACCGTGCGCGATCTGGCCAACCGCGCGGTGGCCGAGGCGCTGGACGTGGGCCGGCCGGTGCGCGACGTGATGACGCCGCGGCCCGAGGCGCTGCCGCCCACCGCGCTCGGCTCGGACGTGCTGCACGTGATGCTGGAGCGCCGGGTCGGGCACCTGCCGATCGCCGAGGACGGACGGCTCCTTGGCATCATCACCCAGACTGACCTGACGCGGTTCCAGGCGGTGAGCTCGGCGCAGCTCATCCGAGACGTGGCAGTGGCAGAGAGCGTGGCGGAGATGTCCGCGGCCGCGGGACGGATCCCGCAGCTCCTGGTGCAGCTGGTGGCCGCGGGCAACCGGCACGAGGTGGTCACGCGGCTGATCACCGACGTGGCCGACGCGGTGACGCGGCGGCTCCTGAAGCTCGCGGAAGCCGAGCTCGGGCCGCCGCCGGTGCCCTACCTGTGGCTCGCCTGCGGCAGCCAGGGACGGCAGGAGCAGACCGGGGTCAGCGACCAGGACAACTGCCTGATCCTCGACGATGCGGTGACCGAGGCCGACGACGCCTATTTCGCCGACCTCGCCAAGATCGTTTCCGACGGGCTCGCCGAATGCGGCTACGTCTACTGCCCCGGCGACATGATGGCCACGAACCCGCGCTGGCGGCAGCCCGCCAAGGTGTGGCGGAAGTATTTCAAGGGCTGGATCGCCACGCCCTCGCCCGAGGCGCAGATGCTGGCCTCGGTGATGTTCGACCTGCGCCCGATCGGTGGCGAGAACGCGCTGTTCGGCAACCTCCAGGCCGAGACGCTGGAGCAGGCCTCGAAGAACACGATCTTCGTGGCGCACATGATCGCGAATTCGCTGAAGCACACGCCGCCCTTGGGGCTGCTCAGGGGTTTCGCCACGATCCGCTCGGGCGAACACAAGGACCGGCTGGATCTGAAGATGAACGGCGTCGTGCCGGTGGTGGACCTCGGCCGCGTCTACGCGCTGCAGGGCAGGATCCGGGCGGTCAACACGCGAGCGCGGCTGAAGGCGGCGGAGGACCAGGGCGTGGTGTCGTCGTCGGGCGGGCATTCGTTGATCGACGCCTACGACCTCATCGCCGAGATGCGGCTCGAGCACCAGGCGAAGCGGGTGAAGGAGGGGGCGAAGCCCGACAACTTCATGGCGCCGGCGGACCTCTCGGACTTCGAGCGGAGCCATTTGCGCGACGCCTTCGTGGTGGTGCGCACGATGCAGTCCGCCGTGGGGCAGGGGAAGGGGTTGCTCGGCTGAGCGCCGGAAGGGGGAGGACCATGTTTCTCGATTTCATCGCCACCGTTGCGGCGGCCTTCGCGGCGGCGGGTGTCGTGCTGTTCCTCATCCGCGTGCTGCGGATCCGGCTGCCGAAATGGATCCTGCCGGTGACCGTCGGGGCGGCGATGCTGGGCTATGCGATCTGGTCGGAGCACTCCTGGTTCCCGCGGATGGCGGCTCAGCTGCCGCCGACCGTCGAGGTCGCCTGGAAGAGCGAGGACAGCGCCTGGTGGCGGCCCTGGACCTACGTCGTGCCGCTGACGAACCGGTTCATCGCGGTCGACCGCGCCTCGATCAGGACCCACGAGGCGGCGCCGGCGCAGCGGCTGGTGAACCTGCTGCTGATCGCCCGCTGGCAGGGCACGGTGACGGTGCCGGTGCTCTACGACTGCGATGGCGCGCGGCGGGCGGACCTGCGCGAGGGGACGGAGTTCGGGCCGGAGGGGACGGTGACGGGCGCCGACTGGCGCGAATTGCCGCCCGAGGACCCGGTGATGGCTGTGGCCTGTTCGGAGGGTTAGCGATGGCGGAGGCGGCAAAATCGATCCTGGTGGTCGAGGACGAGGACAACATCGCGCTGGCGCTCGAGCACCTGATGCGGCGCGAGGGGTATCAGCTCACGCGCGTGGCCAGCGGCGCCGAGGCGATGCCGGCGATCCTCCGCGACCGGCCCGACCTGGTGCTCCTCGACGTGATGCTGCCCGAGGTGTCGGGCTACGAGATTTGCCAATCGGTGCGGCTCGACCCCGAGCTCAAGGGCGTGAAGATCCTGATGATGACGGCGCGCGGCAACCAGATGGAGCGGCGCAAGGGACTGGCCTTGGGCGCCGACGGCTTCATCTCCAAGCCCTTCGACGTGGCCGACCTGAAGGCCGAGGTGCGGCGGATCCTGGCAGGCGGCGGCTAATGTACGAGCGGCTCTCGCTCAGGCTGCGCGTCTTCCTGTTCTTCGCGCTGGTCGGGCTCGGGGGCGTGGCCGCGATCGCCGCCGGCATCTGGCTCGGCTACCGCCGCCTTGGCGAGCCCGAGGCGCTGTCGGCCTTCGTGCTGGCCGGCGCGGTGGCGGGCTTCGCGGTCCTCGGCCTCACGGTCTGGGTCTGGCTTCTCTTCGACGAGAACGTGGCGAAGGCGATCGAGGGGCTCTCGGCGCGGCTCCGCGCGAAGGCTCACGCCGATGTAGCAGCCGGCGTGGATACCGAGCGGGCGAAGTACCTGGGCGACCTCGCCCCGGCGGCGGCGGCGGTGTCGGACAGCCTGAGCGAGACCCGCGGCGCGCTGGCCCAGGCGGTGCAACGCGAGACGACTCGGCTGGCGCAGGAGAAGGCGCGGCTCGAGGCGCTGCTGGCCGACGTGCCGGAAGGGGTGCTGCTCTGCTCGCCCGAGCACCTGATCGTGTTCTACAACGGCCAGGCGGCCGAACTGATCTGCCGCGACCACGTTCCCGGCCTCGACCGGCCGGTCTTCGACTACCTGCGCGAGGCGCCGATCCGGCACGCCTACGAGCGGCTCCTGGCGGCCGGGCAGGGCGATGCCGCCTCGGACCTGCTTTGCGCCACTGTGGAGGAAGGCCGCGTCTTGTCGGCGCGGATGCGGCTTCTGCGCCTGCCCGAGGAGGAGGGCGGCTATCCCGGCTACGTGCTGACCTTGCGCGACGTGACCGCGGAGCTCGCCGTCCACGCCCGGCGGGAGCGGCTTCTCGAGGAGATCTTCGACCGGGTGCGGCGTCCGGCGGCGAACCTGCAGACGGTGATCGGCGCGATCGGGCCCGAGGGCGGCGAGGCGCTCGACGCCGCGCTCGCGGGCGAGGTGAAGGCGCTGACCGGGGCGATCACCGAGCTCGGCGCGCGCTACGATGAATCGCGGGCCGACTGGTGGCCGATGTCGGAGAACCGGGCCCGCGACCTCGCCGACGGGATCGCGGCGCGGCTGGCTTCGGGAGGGGTCGCCGCCGAAGTGGAGGCGGAGCGCCTGCTTCTGCGGTGCGACGCCTTCGAGATCGTGGCGCTGGTGTCGCGGCTGGCGGTGCGGCTCGCCGGCGCCGGCCGGGGCGAGGGGCTCATGGTGGCGATCACGGCCGAGCCGCCGGGGGCAGCGATCGGGATTACCTGGGCCGGCGCGCCCTTGCCGGTGGCCGAGCTCGAGGCCTGGCTGGAGGAGCCGCTGGAGGTGGGGCTCGCCGACGTGACCGGCCGCGCGGTGCTGCGCACCCATGGCACCGAGTGCTGGCCGGAAGTCTCCGGCGAACGCGCGGGGCTGCTGCTGCCGATGCGATCGGCTCGGCCCGCGGTGGCGCCGCCGCACCCGGCGCCGCGCTCGGCGATCTACGATTTCGAGCTCATGTCGAAGGCCCGGACCGCGGCGGTGGCAGACCGCAGGCTCATGGACCTCACCTACGTGGTGTTCGACACCGAGACCACCGGGCTCCTGCCCAGCCAGGGCGACGAGATCGTGCAGATCGCGGCCCTGCGCTGCGTCAATGGACGGCGGGTCGAGGGCGAGGAGTTCGAGAGCCTGGTCAATCCCGGCCGCAACATCCCGGCCGCCGCGACCGCGGTGCACCACGTGACCAACGACATGGTGGCGAACGCGCCCCGGATCGAGGAAGTGGGACGCCGCTTCCACCGTTTTGCGGCGGGCGCGGTGCTGGTGGCGCACAATGCGCCCTTCGACCTGGAATTCCTGCGCCGCCACGAGGGCGGCATCGGCCACCGCTTCGACCATCCGGTGCTCGACACGGTGCTGCTCTCGGCCGTGGTCTTCGGGAGCCACGAGACCCATACGCTCGACGCGCTTTCCGAGCGGCTTGGGATCGTCATCCCCGAGGACGCACGGCACACCGCGATGGGGGACACGCTTGCCACGACGGAGGCCTTCCTGAAGCTCCTGCCGATGCTGAAGGCGAAGGGCATGGAGACCTTCGGCGACATCGTGGCCGAGGTAAGGAAGCACTCCCGGCTGCTGATGGACCTCAATCAGCCGAACGGGTCGGGGTCGTAGCCGACTTCGGCCAGCACCAGGCCGTCGGGCGGCGCCACCGGCCCGCAGGCGGCGCGGTCCCGCGCCTCGAGTGCGGCCTTCACGTCGTCCGGCGCCCAGGCGCCGGCGCCGACGCGCTCGAGCGTGCCCACGAGGCTGCGCACCTGGTTGTGCAGGAAGCTCCGCGCCTCGACGTGGAAGCGGAACTCGCGGCCGTGGGGGATCTCGGTTTCCTCGATGTCGAGCCGGTCGAGCGTCTTCACCGGCGAGGCGGACTGGCAGATCGAGGAGCGGAAAGTGGTGAAGTCGTGATGGCCGACGAGGTGGGCGGCGGCGGCCACCATCGGCGCGAGCGCGAGCTCGTGGGCGACGCGCCACGCGAGCCCCTTCTCGAGCGTGAGGGGCGCGCGGCGGGAGACGAGGCGATAGAGGTAGCGGCGGCGCTTGGCGGAAAAGCGGGCGTGGAAGTCGTGCGCCACCCGGGCCGCCTGCAGCACCGCCACGGGCGCGGGCTTCAGGTGGAAGTTCAGCGCCTCGGAAAGGCGGTACGGGTCCCAGTCCTTCGCGAGGTCGCAGTGGGCGACCTGGCCGATCGCGTGAACGCCCGCGTCGGTGCGCCCGGCGGCGGCGATGCCCGGCGCCTCGGGTTCGAGCCTTCTGAGCGCCTGCTCCACCGCCTCCTGCACCGAGGGCTGGCCCGCCTGGCGCTGCCAGCCCGAGAACGGGCCGCCGTGGTATTCGAGCTTGAGCGCGTAGCGGGGCATGGGGCCGGGGCGTAGCGCCTGGGCCGGCGCTTTTCAAGCGGCCTGACGGGGACTGGAAAGCGGTGCGTGGCGGGTCCATAGTCTGGCACGGGAGGGCCATGGCCATGGGCTTCGACGACATCCCCGAAACCGCTCTCGCCTGGCATCGGGACGGCAAGCGCGCGGCGCTGGCG
Source organism: Paracoccaceae bacterium (assembly GCA_041621405.1). Classification (GTDB taxonomy): domain Bacteria; phylum Pseudomonadota; class Alphaproteobacteria; order Rhodobacterales; family Rhodobacteraceae; genus JBFKAV01. The sequence goes on along the minus strand of JBFKAV010000147.1, from coordinate 2,662 downwards.
ACCGTGGTGGAGACCTGGGGCTCGGCGCCGAGGCGGGTGGGCAGCCAGCTTGCCGTTTCCGGGTCGGGCGAGATCCAGGGCTCGGTCTCGGGCGGCTGTGTCGAGGGCGCGGTGGTGGCCGAGGCGCTCGACGCGCTGGAGGACGGCAAGCCGCGGCTCCTGACCTTCGGGGTCAGCGACGACGAGGCCTTCGCCGTGGGGCTGGCCTGCGGCGGCACCATCCGAGTGCTGGTTGAGCCGGTGGGCTCGGCCCTGCCCGAGACGGTTCTGGCCGGGCTCGTCGAGGCGCGGGCCGAGCGGCGGGCGGTGGCCTACGTGGTGACGCCGGTGCAAGGGCCGGGGCGGCTGGCCGGGCCGGAGGAGCCGGGGCTCGCGGCGCGGTTCCGCGCCGACAAGTCGGGGATGGAGGGCGAGGAGTTCATCGCGATCCACAACCCGCCGCTCAGGATGATCGTGGTCGGCGCGGTGCACATCGCCCAGCCGCTTCTGGTGATGGCGCGGCTCGCCGGCTACGACCCGCTCTTGATCGACCCGCGCGAGGCCTTCGGTTCGGCGGCGCGGTTCCCCGGCGAGACGATCAGCCACGACTGGCCCGACGAGGTCATGGCCGAGCAGGGGCTCGACGCCCGCACCGCCGTGGTGACGCTGACCCACGACCCGAAGATCGACGACCCGGCGATCCGGGCGGCCTTGGCCTCGCCGGTCTTCTACCTCGGCTGCCTCGGCTCGACGCGGACCCATGCAAAGCGGGTGGCGCGGCTCGAGGAGGCGGGGTTCGGCGGGGACCAGATCGGCCGCATCCACGCGCCGGTCGGCCTCGACATCGGGGCGGCGACGCCGGCCGAGATCGCGGTGGCGGTCCTGGCCGAGATCACCCAGGTGCTGAGGCAGGGATGATGCAGTTCGGTCCGGTTCCGCTTTCCGAGGCCGAGGGCGCGGTGCTGGCGCATTCGCTCGACACGGGCGGCGGCCGTATGCGCAAGGGCCGGGTTCTGACCGCGGCGGACCTCGCGACGCTGGCCGAGGCGGGCGTCGAACGGGTGACGGTGGCGCGGCTCGGGCCGGGCGAGGTGCCCGAGGACGAGGCCGCGCGGGCGCTGGCCGAGGCGCTGGTGCCCGATCCGGGCGCGGCGGGCCTCACGCTCACCAAGCCCTTCACCGGCCGGGTGAACCTGAACGCCACGGGGCCTGGCGTGGTGGACCTCGATGCGGGCGCGATCGGCCGGCTCAACGGCATCGACCCCTCGATCACCTTCGCGACGCTTTCGCCCCTGACCCGGGTCACCAAGGGCATGCTGGTCGGCACCGTGAAGATCATCGCCTATGGCGCGCCGCGCGAGGCGCTGCGCGCGGCCTGCGAGGCTGCCCGCGGTGCGGTGCGGATCCGCCCGGTGATGCGTCGTTCGGCCGGGCTGATCGTGACGCAGGTGCCGGGGCAGGACGAGAAGCTCGCGCGCAAGGGCGAGGAGGCGGTGGCCCGGCGGCTCAAGACGCTGGGCATGGAGCTGGCCGACACCGACCTCGTCAGCCACGACACGGAGGCCATCGCCGCGGCGCTCGGGCGCCTGAAGGGCGAGATCGCGCTGATCCTCACGGGGTCCGCCACCTCGGATGTCCACGACACCGCGCCCGAGGCGGTGCGCCGCGCCGGCGGGCGGATCGAGCGGTTCGGGATGCCGGTCGACCCCGGCAACCTCCTGTTTTTGGGCGAGGCCGGCGGACGGCCGGTGATCGGCCTGCCGGGCTGCGCGCGCTCGCCTGCGCTCAATGGCGCGGACTGGGTGCTGGAGCGGGTGGCCTGCGGGCTGACGGTCAGCGGCGAGGACATCGCGGCGATGGGCGTGGGCGGGCTGCTGAAGGAGATCCCGATCCGGCCGCAGCCGCGCGAGCGCTAGGCGGCCGCAGGGGTCCGGCGAGTCACAAGATGCCTTGCGCCGCGATCATCACGACCCCCATCGCCACCACGAATCCACCGTCGACCAGCGCGGCATAGCGCGACTTCTGGCCGAAGAAGCCGCTGGCGGTTAGCAGCACCGCGATGGCAAGAACGATCGGGACCGCGGTCAGGAGCGCATCGAGGCGCGCGGTGATCCCGATCAGCCAGGCCATCAGAAAGGTGCCAAGGAGTTGCAGACCCACGGCGCCCAGAGGCAGGCTGGCCGGCGGCGTGATGCCGTGGCTGCCCTCGGCCCAGCCCTTGCCGAGGAGCTTCGGGCTGTACCAGAGCATGCCGAGCGCAAAGGCGGCCACCGTGCCGAGCAGGATCGCGGGCCAGTTCAGCCCCACGAAGATCTCGTTCATGCCTTCGCTCCTTGCGTCTCGTAGCGGTCATGGCGCTTCAGCCAGGCCATCGTCCAGGACAAGCCCTCTTCCTGTCTGCCGAGCGCGGTGAGGTCGAGGAACTGATAGGCGCCGTTCACCATGTCGAGGCCGCGGGCATAGGTGGAATAGGTATGCAGAACCTGATCGCCGTCCTTCAGGAAGGCGCTGATCCCGTGGTATTCGCCTGGCTTGCCGGCGAAGGGACGGTAGTTGTAGTCTGACCCCTCGGTCACCGTGACGCCGAAATCCTCGTTGAAGTCCGAGCCGCCGGAGGACACCCAGGGAAAGCTCCACCCCATCCGCTCGCGATAGGCCAGGAGCTTGGCCAGCGGCGCCTTCG
>JBFKAV010000146.1:0-8652 GCA_041621405.1 Paracoccaceae bacterium | reverse complement strand
GGGGCCGTCTGCCCCCCGCACCCCCCGAAGGCACTTGAGACAAGAGGAAGAGGGATCAGCTCTTCGGGTCGAGCGCGCGGAGCCGTTCAATCAACGACGAGGTGTCCCAGCGGCCGCCGCCCATCGCCTGCACGTCCTTGTAGAACTGGTCGACGAGCGCGGTGACCGGCAACGGCGCGCCGATCTCATCGGCCGTCTTGAGGCAGATGCCGAGGTCCTTGCGCATCCAGTCCACGGCGAAGCCATAGTCGAACTTGCCGTCGAGCATGGTCTGGTGGCGGTTGGCCATCTGCCAGGAGCCGGCGGCGCCCTGGCTGATCACCTCGACCACCGCCTTGCCGTCCATGCCGGCCTTCTCGCCGAAGCGCAGCGCCTCGGCGAGACCCTGCACGAGGCCTGCGATGCAGATCTGGTTCATCATCTTGGCGATCTGGCCGGCGCCGCTCTCGCCGAGCCGCTTGCAGATCCGGGCATAGGCCGCCATCACCGGCTCGGCCTTGGCGTAGGTCGCCTCGTCGCCGCCGCACATGATCGAAAGCTGGCCGTTCTCGGCGCCGGCCTGGCCGCCCGAGACCGGCGCGTCGACATAGCCCAGGCCGAGTCGCTTGGCCTCGGCCGAAAGCTCGCGGGTGACCGCGGCCGAGACCGTGGTGTGGTCGACGAAGATGGCGCCCTTGCGCATCCCGGCGAAGGCGCCGTCCTCGCCCTTGGCAACCGCGCGCAGATCGTCGTCGTTGCCGACGCAGGCCATCACGAACTCGGCCCCCTCGGCGGCCTCGGCGGGCGTGGCGCCATGGCCGCCGCCATGCGCCTTCACCCAGGCCTCCGCCTTGGCGAGAGTGCGGTTGTAGACCGTGACCTCGTGGCCCTTGGCCTTGAGGTGCCCGGCCATCGGCGCGCCCATCACGCCAAGCCCCAGAAACGCAATCTTCGCCATCTTGCCTCCCCCTTCGTGCTTTGCATGTCGCCGGCTTCGGCTGTAACTAACCGCCCTGTTCGCGCCGTCAACCGTCCGGAGCCCCATGGTCACCCTGTTCTTCTGGCTTCTGCGCCTGTTCACCGCCGCCCTGGCGCTGGCGGCGGTCGTGGGAGCGTTGGCCTACTACTTCGCCGCGCGCTCGCTGCCCGACTATTCGGCGGAGCATCGGGTGGCGGGGATCTCCGGGCCGGTGGAGATCGTGCGCGACAACGCCAACGTCCCGCACATCTTCGGCCAGAGCGACGCCGACGTGTTCTTCGGCCTCGGCTTCGCCCATGCCCAGGACCGGCTCTGGCAGATGGCGATGCTGCGCCGTACCGCGCAGGGCCGGCTCTCCGAGGTCTTCGGGGTCCGCACGCTGAAGACGGACGAGCTTTTGCGCCGGCTGGACCTCTACGGCGCCGCAGACGCCTCGCTCGCAGCGCAGGATCCCGAGACCCGGGCCGCGCTCGAGGCCTATGCCCACGGGGTGAACAACTGGATCGAGGTCGTCAATCGCGAGGCGCTGGGTCGCGGGGCGCCGGAATTCTTCATCTTCTCCAACGAGATCGCGGCCTGGCAGCCGACCGATTCCCTGGCGATCATGAAGCTCATGGCGCTGCAGCTTTCGCAGAAGCTGGAGTCGGAGGTACTGCGGGCGCGGCTGTCGCTGCTGCTGCCCGAGGCGCGGCTCAAGGACATCCTGCCCGACGATCCGGGCCCGGGCGTCGCCGAGCTGCCGCGCTATGCCGACCTCGCTCCGGGTGTGCGCCCGTCCTACGCCGCCCTCGGCGTCGAGAGCGAGCCCCTTTCGCCGTTCCGGCCACGGGCCTTCGCCGGGGCATCGAACGCCTGGGCGGCCGGGCCGTCGCGCTCGGCCGCGGGCGGCACGCTCCTGGCCAACGATCCGCACCTGCCGTTCGAGGCGCCCACGGTCTGGTACCTGGCGCGGCTCGAGCTCGCCACAGGCGGCGTCATCGGCGGCTCGATCCCGGGCATCCCGGGCATCTTCGCGGGCCGCAGCGCGCGGCTCGCCTGGGGCCCGACCACCACCAATCTCGACGACCAGGACCTGTACCTCGAGGAGCTGAACCCCGCCAACCCGGACGAATACCGCACCGAGTCCGGATGGCGGAGGTTCGAGACCCGGCCGACGATCATCGAGGTGAAGGACGGCGAGGCGGTGACCGTCGCGCTGAAATGGACGCAGAACGGTCCGGTGATCCCGGGGGAATTCTACAACCTCGCCTCGATCACCCCGGCCGGCAACGTGATGGCGTTGAGCTGGACGCTGTTCTCTCGCCAGGACACGACGATGAGCTTCGTCCATCGCGTGATGCGGGCGGCTAGCGTGGACGAGGCCCTGGCCGCGGCGCCGCTCGCCGTGGCGCCGGCACAGAACGTGACCCTGGCCGATGCCGAGAACATCGCGCTGGTGACGGCGGGGGCGATGCCGCGGCGCGACGTCCGCCACCAGAGCCAGGGCCGGATCCCGGCGCCCGGCTGGCGTCCGGAGAACCGCTGGCAGGGGATCTTGCCCTTCGAGTCCAACCCGCGATTCGTCAACCCCGACGGCGACATCCTCGGCAACACCAACAACAAGATCGTCGACCGGCCGTTCCCGTCCCACCTGAGCTTCGACTGGGGCGACACCCAGCGGGTGCAGCGCTGGCGCCGGCTGATGCAGGCGCGCGAGGTGCATACCCGCGAGAGCTTCATCGAGGCGCAGCTCGATACCGTCAGCCCGGACGCGCGCGCGCTCCTGCCGCTCGTTGCCCGCGACCTGTGGTTCATCGGCGAGGCGGCGCCCGAGGGCACGCCCGAGCGGCGTCGGCAGCGGGCGCTGGAGCTGCTGGCCGACTGGAACGGCGAGATGAACGAGCACATGCCCGAGCCGCTGATCTACGCCGCCTGGATGCGGGCGCTCCAGGACCGGCTCATCCGCGACGAGCTGGGCCCGCTCGCCTCCGCCTTTGGCCATGTCGAGCCGGTGTTCCTCGAGCGCGTCTTCCGCGACATCGACGGCGCCGCCGTCTGGTGCGACGTGATCCAGTCGACGGCCGAGGAAAGCTGCATCGAGATCGCGCGGCTCGCGCTCGACGACGCGCTGGTCTGGATCGACGAGAACCACCCGGGCCGGCTCGAGTCATTGCGCTGGGGCGACGCCCACGAGGCGACCCACGACCACCCGACGCTGGGCCGGGTGCCCGGTCTCGGCTGGCTCGTGAACATCCGCCAGTCGACTTCGGGCGGCGACCACACGCTGATGCGCGGCCTGACCAGCGGCACCGACCCGCGGCCCTTCCTCAACGTCCACGGCGCCGGCTATCGCGGGGTCTACGGGTTCGCCGACCCCGAGAGCTCGGTCTTCGTGATCGCCACCGGGCAGTCGGGGCATCCCCTGTCGCGGCACTACGACGATCTCGGCGATCTCTGGCGGCGCGGCGAGTACATCCCGATGTCGCTCGACCCCGAGCTGGCGCGGGCCGGCGCGGTGGGGGTCACCGTCCTCACGCCGGCCGAGCCCTGAGGCGCAGCGCCTAGCCGAGCGCCTCGAAGCGCGCCTTCTGACGCGCCGTCCAGCGAACCGTGAGGCGGTGGCCGTCCTCGGCCTCGTGCTCATCCGTCACCACGCCCTCGGCATGCAGCCAGGCCCGCCGGCGACCCTCGGAAAAGGGTAGCACCAGCTCTGCCTCGGTCCGCTCCGCATCGAGCGTCCCGGTCACAGCCGCGAGCAGTGCGTCGAACCCCTGGCCGGTCAGCGCCGAGACGGCGATGATCTGCGGCCGGCGGTCGGCCTGGGCGGCATGGGCCGTGCGCTCGGACTCGGGCAGCAGGTCGATCTTGTTCCAGACCTCGATCAGCGGGGTCTCCGCACCGACGCCGAGATCCGCCAGGATAGCCGCCACGTCTGCGGCCTGCGCCTCGCTGTCGGGATGGGCGATGTCGCGCACGTGCAGGATGAGATCGGCCTCGAGCACCTCTTCCAGCGTCGCCCGGAATGCGGCGACGAGCTGGGTCGGCAGTTCGGAGATGAAGCCCACCGTGTCGGACAGGATCACCTTGAGCCCGGTCGGCAGCCGCACCCCCCGCATCGTCGGGTCGAGCGTGGCGAAGAGCATGTCCTTGGCCATCACCTCGGCCCCGGTCAGCCGGTTGAACAGCGTCGACTTGCCGGCATTGGTGTAGCCGACCAGCGCCACCACCGGGAACGGCACCCTGCGCCGCGCTGCGCGGTGCAGCTCGCGGGTCCGCACCACCTTGTCGAGGCTCCGCCTGAGCCGCGCCGTCGCCTCGTCGATGGCGCGGCGGTCGGCCTCGATCTGGGTCTCGCCGGGGCCGCCGACGAAGCCGAGGCCGCCGCGCTGGCGCTCGAGGTGGGTCCAGGCACGCACCAGCCGGGTGCGCTGGTAGCTGAGCGCGGCAAGCTCGACCTGCATCACGCCCTCGCGGGTATGCGCGCGGTCGGCGAAGATCTCGAGGATCAACCCGGTCCGGTCCAGCAGCTTCACCCCCCACTCTTTCTCAAGGTTGCGCTGCTGCACCGGCGTCACCGACCCGTCGACCAGCACCAGCCCGACCTCGGCGGCCTCGAGCCGGGCCTTCAGCTCCTGGGTCTTGCCCGAGCCGAAGAGGTATCCCGCCCGCACCTTGGGCAGCGCCACCACCTCGGCGCCGACGACTTCGAGCCCCGGCAGCGCACGCGCCAGCGCCACCGCCTCCTCCAGCGCCGGCTTCGCCGGTCGGCGGTGCTTGTCGAAGGTCAGCTCTGGGTGCAGCACATAGGCGCGGGTGGCGCCGGGCATACGTTCGGTCGCGGGCTTCAGTCTTCACCCTCGTAGAGGCTGATCGGCTGGCCCGGCATGATCGTCGAGATCGCGTGCTTGTAGACGAGCTGAGATTGCCCGTCGCGGCGCAAGAGCACGCAGAAGTTGTCGAACCAGGTGATCACGCCCTGCAATTTCACGCCGTTCACGAGGAAGATCGTCACCGGGATCTTGCCCTTGCGAACATGATTGAGAAATGCGTCCTGTAAATTTTGTTTGTCGCCAGCCATGTTACCAATCGCCCTTTGTTCTTGCGCCCACCCAATCGGCGGAGCTGTCCCGGCCGTTTCTTGGCGCGAGTATGTCGCGCGACTTCCGGACTTTCCAGAACGAAAATCGGTCCGGTGCGGACCTATTGGCGCAGCGCGTCTCAGCCGCGCCAGAATTCGGGGTTGAGGAGTGCGATCAGCGCGAGCGTCTCGAGCCGGCCAAGCACCATCGCCGCCATCAGGATCCCCTTCGCCTCTGCGCCGAGGGGGCTGAGCGGAATTGCCGCCTCGGCACCGATCTGGGTGAGCGGTCCGGTGGTCGACAGCGCCGCCACGGTGAGCACCATGGCGCTTTCGAAATCCTCGCCGGTCAGCGCCAGCGCCGCGGAGACGACCGCGATCGACATCGCGAAGAGCATGAAGAAGATCCAGGCGATCTCCGCGCCCTGGCGACGCATCCGCCGCGCCGCCTCGCCGGCGCCGCCCACCGAACTCGGATGCACCAGCCGCTCCATCTCGCGCGCGGCCTGGGTGTAGAGCGCCCAGACACGCAGAAGCTTCACGCCTCCCGCCGTGGTCGCCACCCCGCCGCCGATGATCGCCAGGCCAACGAGCAGCACCCCGGGCGTGGCCAGCCCCGACCAGCCCCGGGCCTCGGCCCAGTCGGCCGAGACGAAGCCGGTGGTGGTGAGGAAAGACAGCACCGTGAACACCGAGCCCCAGAGCGCGCGGAGCGCGAGGCCGAGGTTGGCCTCCTCGCCGGCTTCCGCGGCGCCGAGCCAGTGGCGCAGGAACAGGGCCAGGGGCACGACGGCGACGATCAGCAGACCGAGCCGGAGCTCGTGATCGGCCCAGAGCACGCCCAACCGGCCGCGCTGGCCGAGGTTGCTGAAGGTGGCGTGCGACAGCGCGAAGAGGAGGAACGCGGCGATCGCCATCTCGCCGGCGACACCGGCCCCGGCGGGACCGAGCCCGCCGGTCGCCGATATGCCGGAGCTTGAGAGCGTGGCCATGGCATGGACGAGGCTCGCCGTCGGCCCCGAGCCGGCCAGGCTCAGGATCAGCCAGAGCAGCGCCGTCAGCCCGACATAGACCGGCAGGAGCGCCGCCGCCGCGGCGACCAGCCGGGTCCCGGACTCGTGCCGCCTGAAGCCGAACCCGGCCGCCACGCCCTGCCCCGCGCTGCGCTCCGAGCTCACCTCGAATCCGCCGAGGTTCATTGGCGCCAGGAGCGCTGCCGCCACCACCCAGGTGAACAGGCCGCCGAGCCAGCCCACCAGCGCGCGCCAAAGGTGCAGCGTCGGCCCCAGCCGGCCTGGGTCCTCGTAGACCGTGGCGCCGGTGGTGGTGAAGCAGGACACCATCTCGAACCACGCATTGAGGAAGCTCGTCGCCCGCAGCGCCTCCTGGAACGGCACGGCCAGCATCACCGGCAGCACCAGGTAGGCGCCGGCAAGCGAAATGAGCTGGCTCCGCGCCAGCCGTCGCGGCCGGATCGTCTGGGTGGCGAGCGCCAGGAACGCGGTGGCGAGCAGGAACAGAAGGCAGGCGTAGAGGAACGCCCGCCCCACCCGCTCGTCGCCCACCGCGAAGGCGTGGGCCGCCGGCACGATCATAGCCGCCGCGCCGATCCCGATCAGGATCACCAGAAGCGGCAGGTCGAAGAGCCAGCGCATCGCTCAGAAGAAGTCGATGGAGACCTGGAGGAGCCGCTCCACCTCGGACACGTCGGATGCCATCACGAACAGCACGATCACGTCACCCTCGTCGATCCGGGTATCGCTGGCGGGCTTCAGTACATCGCGGCCCTTCATCACGGCGCCGACCAGCACGCCCTCGGGAAAATCGATCTCGCGGATCGTGCGCCCCGCGAGCGGCGAGGTGGACAGAACCTGCGCCTCGATCACCTCTGCCTCGGCGTCGCCGATCGAATAGACGGTGCGCACCCGCCCGTGGCGGATGTGGCGCAGGATCGAGGAGACGGTGGTGGCGCGCGGGTTGATGTAGGCGTCGATGTCCAGGGGGCCCATCAGCGGCACCAGCGTCGGGTCGTTGACCAGCGCGATCGCCATCGGGCAGCCCTCGGACTTGGCGCGGACGGCGGCCAGGAGGTTCACCTTGTCGTCGTCGGTCACGCAGAGCACCGCGTCGGCCTTCTGGATGTTGGCCTCGGCCAAGAGCGCCACGTCGAGCCCGTCTCCGTTCAGCACGATGGTCCGCTCCAGCGCGTCGGCGGCGCGCTCGGCCTGGTCGCGGTTGCGCTCGATCACCTTCGCCCGCACCCGCTCGGTGCGCTTCTCCAGCGCGCGGGCCACCGCGAGCCCGACGCTGCCGCCACCGATGATCACGACGCGCTCCTGCTTCTTGGTGGTCTTGCCGAAGATCTCGAGCGTGCGGTTCACGTCCTCGACGTGGCTCATCACGTAGATCTGGTCTTCGGCAAAGAGCTGGTCGTCGGGATCGGGCGCGAACAGCCGGTCCTCGCGGCGAACGCCGACGACGATGGCGCGAAGCGTTGAGAACAGGTCGTTGAGCTGCCGTAGCGGGGTGTCCAGCACCGGACACTCTGCGTCGAGCGCGATTCCGAGAAGCTGCGCCCGGCCTTCGAGGAAGCTCTCGGTATCGAAGGCCGCAGGCGCCGAAAGGCGCTGCAGCGCGGCCTCGGCCACCTCTCGCTCGGGGCTGATCACAACGTCGATCGGCATGTGCTCGCGCCGGTAGAGATCGGAATAGATTGCCGTCCGGTAGGAGGGCGCCCGCAGGCGGGCAATCTTGCGCGGGATGCCGAAGATCGAATGGGCCACCTGGCAGGTGACCATGTTCACCTCGTCCGAATGGGTGGCGGCGATGATCATGTCGGCGTCGCGCGCGCCGGCCTTGTCGAGCACGTCGGGGTAGGATGCGAAGCCGGCCACGCCCTGGACGTCGAGCGCCTCGGTGGCGCGGCGGACGAGATCGCTGTTCTTGTCGACGACGGTAACGTCGTTCTTCTCGCCCGCGAGGTGGCGAGCGATCTGCCAACCGACCTGCCCCGCGCCGCAGATGATGACCTTCATGGCTTACGTTCCCGGCCGGGCCGTGCGCCCCTGGGCCGATCCATGGCAGAGCAGTCCGGGGGGGTCAATCCGCCGTCGCCGCCTCGGACTCGTGCTCCTCCTCGACGTAGGCGACACGGGTGCCGCCCTTCGTGGTGGTGCCCACGCCGAGCGACTTCAGCTTGCGGTGCAGCGCCGATCGCTCCATGCCGACGAAATTCGCGGTGCGGGAAATGTTGCCGCCGAAACGGTTGATCTGGGTCAGCAGGTACTCCCGCTCGAAGAGCTCGCGCGCCTCGCGCAGGGGCAGCGTCGCCAGGGCGCCGGTCAGCACAACCTTGCTCTCGCTCTCCGCCGCCGGCGCCGCGCCCGGCAGCTCGCGCGACAGGATCGGGCCGGTGCCGTCGCCGAGGATCAGCACCCGTTCGATCACGTTCTTGAGCTGCCGCACGTTGCCCGGCCAGGGCATCGTCTGCAGCACGGCGCCCGCCTCGTCGCTGAGCTCGCGCAGGGGCAGCCCCTGGGTCTTGTGGAAGATCTCGATGAAGTGGCTGGCGAGCTCGGGGATGTCCTCCCGCCGCTCTTCGAGCGAGGGCACGGCGATCGGCACCACGCTGAGGCGG
>JBFKAV010000145.1:0-8690 GCA_041621405.1 Paracoccaceae bacterium | reverse complement strand
GCGTCGATCGCGTCATACGCCTTGAACTCGCCGAAATACTTCGTGATCGCCGCCGTCAGCGTCGTCTTGCCGTGGTCCACGTGGCCGATCGTGCCAACGTTCACGTGCGGTTTCGTGCGTTCGAACTTCGCTTTTGCCATGTCGCGTGGCGCCTCGTCGCATTGGGGGGCGTCTCGCCCCGAGTGGACATCGCGCGCCGTCTAAATGGGCGCCTGGGAAAAATCAAGCGTCAGTTGGAGGGCGTCGGGCCTTGCCGCGGGCGCACCACGGCGGCCTCGGCCCGGGCCGCCTCGCGGACCGCCGGATCGGGCGAGAACCAGTCCTTGTGCTCGGTGAGCCAGCGCTCGATGGCGCGGGCCGCGGCGGCGGCCAGGTTCTGCATCTGCTGCTCCCGGCTCTGGGTGATCCCCGAGCCGACGATGCTCTCGCCCGAGAGGCCCAGATTCTCGAAGACGGTGAGCTGGGCGTGCTCGACGTTGATCTTCGACTGGGTCGCGTTGTCCCAGACGGTGACCGAGACCACCAGCACCGAGCGCGGCTTCAGCACCACCGGGACCCCCGGGATCGCCAGCGCGTAGGCGTCGACGCTGACGCCGACGTGGTAGAGCCCCTCGCCCTGGTGTCGGCCGAGCCGCTTGCCGATCTCGGCGCCGAGCACCGCTTCCCACTCCTCGGACGTGGCGCTGCGTGAGGGCGGAACCAGCCGCGCCGTCTCGCCCACCACGATGTTGTGGCCCAGGCGGAAATCGCCCAGATCCGGCGGCGCGTCGTCGAGTCCGTCCTTTACCGCGCAGGCGGAAAGGATCAGAAGGGCGAGCGGCGCGACGAGGCGGGCGAGGCGCATTCGGATCTCCGGGTCGCAGGTTCGCGCGGCTTAGCGCAGCCGCGCGCAGGGCGCAATCGCGGGGCGGCTTTGCCCGTTGGCGGCGGCGATCCTATATTGGTCTGGAAGGAGTGATCCATGCCGCGCGACGCCCCCGCCCCGCGAGAGCTGCCCGTCCAGGTGCCGCTGGTCACCGAGCCCTGGGGCATCCTGAAATCGCTCGAGGTGGCGCGGCGGAACCTCCTGGAGCTCATCCCCGAGATCGCCACCCGCCAGCCGATGGTCTCGGGCCGCACCGGCAAGCGCTGGCACATGGTGATGGACCCGGAGACTAACCGGCACATCCTGAAGGACGCGGTGGAGGATTACCCCAAGTCCGACGTCACCAAGCTGATCCTGAAGCCGGCGATCGGCGAGAGCTTGTTCATCGCCGAGGGCGCGCACTGGCACTGGCAGCGCCGGGCCGCGGCGCCGGTGTTCTCGCTCCGCAACGTGCAGAACCTGGCGCCGATCATGTCGGCCGCCGCCGAGCGCGCCTCGGAGCGCCTCGATGCCGCGGTCGGCCGCGCCGCCAACCTCCACGAGGAAATGGTGGCGGCCACCTTCGAGGTGATCTCCGACGTCACCTTCTCCGGCGGCGAGAGCTTCGATCGCGAGGCGGTGCACCGGGCGATCGACGCCTACATCTCCGAGACCGCCAAGGTCTCGCTCTTCGACATTCTCGGCGTGCCCGGCTGGGTGCCGCGGCTGTCGCGGCTTTTCTCTACCTCCGCCATGCGCGAGATGAAGCGGGTCGCCGACGCCGCCATCGAGGCGCGCCGCGCCGCGGGCCCCCACGAGGTGCCCGACCTGCTCGACCTCTTGATCGAGGCCGACGACCCGGCATCGGGCCGGCAGATGACCACGCCGGAAATGCGCGACAACCTTCTCACCTTCATCGTCGCCGGCCACGAGACCACCGCGCTCGCGCTCTCCTGGTCGCTCTACCTGCTGGCCTTCGACCCCGCCCAGCAGGCGCGCGCCCGGGCCGAGGCGCAGGGTGTGCTGCAGGGCCGGGCGGCCAGGGCCGAGGACGTGGAGAACCTGCCCTTCGTCCGCCAGGTGATCGACGAGACGCTGCGGCTATATCCCCCCGCCGCGATGCTGTCGCGCTCGGCACTGAAGGCCGACACGCTCTGCGGCCGCGAGGTGCGGCCGGGCGACACGGTGATGCTGCCGATCTACGCGCTGCATCGCAACCACCTGCTCTGGGACGACCCGCACGCCTTCGACCCTGCCCGCTTCGCCGACCTGAAGGCGATCGACCGCTATGCCTACCTGCCGTTCGGCGCCGGCCCGAGGATCTGCATCGGCGCCTCCTTCGCGATCCAGGAGGCGGTGATCATCCTCGCCACGCTGGTCTCGCGTTTCCGGTTCACGCGCATCCCGGGCAAGGAGCCGAAACCGGTCCTGATCCTGACTTTGCGACCCGAGGGCGGGGTCTGGCTGAAGGTCGAGCGCGACCGTCCGGAGGACGCGGCGCAGGCGGCCTGAGCCGGGATTTCCGACGCTGAGAGCGCCCACCGCAACCCGCCGCGATGGCAGCGTTCATCGGCCGTAACCCCTGGCCGGAAACGGGCCATCCCCGTCCGTTCCACCCAAATCCCACCAGTTCGTAGCTCCGTGCGCGGTTTTGGGCTAACCTCGGACCGCGCAGCAAAGACGCTCGAAGCCATTGCGCAACCCAATGCGCGAAAGGGGGGCACCGGCATGAGACATTGGACATCGGCGCTGATCGTCGCTTCCGCCACGACCGCAAGCGCCGATGTGTCCTGTTCCTTGACATCGCCCCTCTCCGACGAACCGTCGACGCTTCTCATTCGCGACCTGACCCCGAACGACGAAGCCGTCATCCTGGTGTCCGACCGCACCTTGATCTTTCATTGCCCGTCCTACACCGGCGCACGAGGTCTTGAGTGCTACGGCGAATCCAAGGCTCCGATCAACGCGCCGATGCAACTCAACGTCGCCTCCGAAGCGCACGAGCCCGGCGCCGTCGTGGTGGTGACCACCCGAAACCAGTTCTTCGGCAAGAACGAACACATCGGATACCACCGGCGACACGCCTCCGTGCGCGTCTACACGATCGAGGCCTGCGAAAGCCTGTAGGCGTTTCAACGGACTGGCGGCCCGGCGGCGTTCGCGATACCTCCCCGATGGGCAAGGCCGAACCCGACCCGGCCGCGATCTCTCAGGCTACCTTCAGAACGATCTTGCCGATATGCTCCGAGCTTTCCATCCGGGCATGCGCCGCGGCCGCTTCCTCCAGGGGAAACTCGCTGTCCATCACCGGCGCGACCCGGCCTGCGGCGAGCAGCGGCCAGACGTTCCGCTCCAGCCCCTCCGCGATCCGCGCCTTGGCGAGATCGGAATGCGGGCGCAGCGTCGAGCCGGTGATCGTCAGCCGGCGGATCATCACCTCGGCGAAATCGAGCGTGACCTCCGGCCCCTGCAGGAAGGCGATCTGCACCAGCCGCCCGTCGTCGGCGAGCGCCTTGACGTTGCGCGGCAGGTAGGGGCCGCCGACCATGTCGAGGATCAGGTCGGCGCCGCCCTCGGCGCGCAGGACCTCGACGAAATCCTCCGCGCGATAGTTGATCGCGCGCTCGGCGCCGAGGCCCTCGCAGGCGGCGCATTTCTCCGCCGAGCCGGCGGTGGCGAAGACCCGGGCGCCGAAGCGATGGGCGAGCTGGATCGCGGTGGTGCCGATGCCCGACGAGCCGCCGTGGACGAGAAAGCGCTCGCCGGCCCGCAGCCGTCCGCGCTCGAACACGTTGGTCCAGACGGTGAAGAAGGTTTCCGGCAGGCAGGCGGCCTCGCGGAGCCCCATGCCCTCGGGGACCGGCAGCGCGTGGGCGGCCGGGGTGACGACATATTCGGCATAGCCGCCACCGGGCAGGAGCGCGGTGACCGCGTCGCCCGGCGTCCAGCGGCCGGCGCCCGGGCCGACGGCCGCCACGGTGCCCGCCGCCTCAAGCCCCGGCAGCGGCGAGGCGGCGGGCGGCGGCGCGTAGCGGCCGGCGCGCTGCAGAGCGTCGGGGCGGTTGACGCCGGCATAGGCCACGCGGATCAGGATTTGCCCCGGCCCCGGCTCGGGCACCGGCAGGCTGACCGGCTGCAGCACCTCGGGCCCGCCGGAGTGCGAGATCTCGACCGCACGCATCGTCCGGGGCATCGGGCTCCTCCGGGTCATCCCTCCCTCCAGGTCGGATCGGGCGCCGCCGAAAGCCTCAGTCCCGACCCCAGCGCCCGGGCATCGGCACCTGTTGCCCCTGCCCGGGCGGCCGGAGCTTCTTGCCCAGCGCGGCCGGGCCCGCGAACAGCCGCGACAGCGACGGGCTTTCGCGGACCTGCGCCTTCAGCTTCTCGATCCGCATCACGTCGGCGATGCGGCGGTCGAGGAATTCCCAGGTCGCCCGGTGGCCGGGGCTGTCGTCGCCGAGCCAGTAGAGCACCGCCGAGGCATAGACCGCCGCAAGGGTGGCGCGCTTGGTGTACCAGTTGACGTCGTCGGAGCTGTCGCCGAGCGTTGTCCAGATCAGGTCGGCCGTGCCCCAGATCAGCCGCGCGCCCTCAGGCGCCAGGTGGGGCAGCGCGAAGAGCGCGGTGCCGCGGCGCACCACCTCGCGGTCGGCCGCTGACTCGATCCGGCAGCGCACCGCCGCCGCCACCTTCTCTGAGAACCGCATGCCGTCGAGGTGCAGCGCGTGAACGAGCTCGACCATCGCCTCGTCGCCGCGCTTGTGGAAGGCGACCGCGAGGTCCACGGCGCCCCGCGGGCAGGCGGCCCGCGCCTCGGCAGGGGTCACGCCGCAGTCCTTTGCCGCAGCATCGAAGCACGCCGCGCTCCAGCCGTCGAATGCCACATGTGCGAGCGCCGCGTCGAGCAGCCTTTCCTTCAGCTCTTCCATAAGCCCTCCGATCGGTGCCGGTTTCACGTTGCAGGGGCGCTGGACAAGGCACCACCGCCTTGCTATAGGGCCGGCTCCTGCATTTCTCATGCAACTCTAACCTAGGAAGGTGGTGACAACCACATGCAGGTCAGCGTTCGCGACAATAACGTCGATCAGGCGCTCCGGGCACTGAAGAAGAAGCTTCAGCGCGAGGGTGTGTTCCGCGAGATGAAGCTCAAGCAGCATTTCGAGAAGCCCTCGGAGAAGCGTGCCCGCGAGAAGGCCGAGGCGATCCGCCGCGCTCGCAAGCTGGCGCGCAAGAAGGCCCAGCGCGAAGGGCTCCTCTGAGCCTTTCCAACGTGCGATGAGGGCGGGGAATCCCGTCCGGGGCGGGGAAACCTGCCCAAACGTGAACCCCCGCGGCCCCGGCCCGGGGGTTTGTCGTTAGATGCGGGCGCAGGTTCCCGCCGAGGCACGCCAGCGAAGGCTACCCAAGCGCCTCCTCCGGTGCTAGGCAGCCTGCCGGAAGAATGCCGGAGCCCGCCGATGCCCGCCATGCCCCGACGCCACGCGCTCCTCGCGCTCCTTGCGCTCGCCGCCTGCGGCCGGCCCGAGCCGCCGCCCGCGCGCAACGCCGCCGGCCCAGCCGAGATCAATCGGCTGATCGCCCGGTACGCGGGTCAATACGACGTGCCGGAAGACCTCGTGCACCGCGTCGTCCAGCGCGAGAGCAGCTACAACCCGGCCGCCCGCAACGGGCCCTATTGGGGGCTGATGCAGATCCACCCGCAGACCGCCCGAACCATGGGCTTCCGCGGCGAGCCGCGTCAGTTGCTTGATGCCGACACCAACCTGCGCTTCGCGGTGAAGTACCTGCGCGGTGCCTGGCTGGTCTCCCGCGGCGACCGCGACGCGGCGGTGATGTGGTACGCGCGCGGCTATTACTACGAAGCCAAGCGGCTAGGGCTTCTCGAGGAGACTGGCCTCGTCTGAGGCGGAATCCGGCGCTGCCCCGTCGCATCCCGCGGTTGACTTCGCCGCCCGCGCCCACGCTCATGGGCCGACGGATGGGAGGCCGGGATGCGACTGCTCGAGAATCCAAGTACGCCGGTCGAGGTGCCGGCCGATGTGCCCGACCCCTCGACCGATGCGCCAACCGTGGCGGCGCTCCTCGCACGCTGCCCGGCGGCGGCGGAAACCCCGCTCGTCGACGCCCCCGGCCTTGCCCGGCGCGCCGGCGTGGCCTCGGTCCATGTCAAGGACGAGCGTGCCAGGATGGGCCTCGGCAGCTTCAAGGCGCTCGGCGCGGCCTATGTCATCGCCTGCGACGCGGTGGCACGGAGTGAAGCGACTGGCGGCGATCCGGCCACCGCGCTCAAGGGCGTCACTTACGTCACCGCGAGCGCCGGCAATCACGGGCTCTCGGTCGCCGCCGGGGCGCGCGTCTTCGGGGCGCGGGCCGTCGTCTACCTCGCCGAGACAGTGCCCGAGGGCTTCGCGAGCCGGCTCCGCGCAAAGGGCGCCGAGGTGCGCCGCGCCGGCGCCGACTACGAGGCGAGCATGGAGGCCGCCGCCGAGGCCGCCAGGGCCGAGGGCTGGCGCCTGCTCTCCGATTCCTCCTGGCCGGGCTACACCAAGGTGCCGAACCGGCTGATGGAGGGCTACCTCGCGCTGATCGACGAGGCCGCGCGGCAGATCCCCGAGCCGCCGACCCACATATTCCTGCAGGCCGGGGTCGGCGGCCTCGCCGGCGCCATCGCCGCATTCGCGCGCAAGCTTTGGGGCGACGGTCCCCGGATCGTGGTGGTCGAGCCCGAGGCGGCGCGGGCGCTGACGGAGTCGATCCGCGCCGGGCGCCCCGTGGTCGCGCCCGGCCCGGTCTCGTCCATGGGCCGGCTCGACTGCAAGGAGCCTTCGCTGATTGCGCTCAAAGGCCTCGCCCGCGACGCCGACACCTTCGTCGCGATCACCGAGGAGGAGGCGGCGGAAGCGATGCCGGTTCTCGCCGCCGAGGGGCTGGCCACCACGCCTTCGGGCGGGGCCGGTCTCGCCGCGCTTTTCGCCGCCGGGCCGCACCGCCAGGCGCTGGGGCTCGGGCCGGCCTCGCGCGTGCTAGCGATCGTGAGCGAGGAGCCCGAGGCATGAGCGCCTGCCCACGCGGCTTCCCCGAGGCCGAGTTCCGCGCCCGCCTCGCCCGCGCCCAGGCGCGGATGGCCGAGGCCGGGCTCGCCGCGCTCCTGCTCACGACCGAGCCCGAGGTTCGCTACTTCACCGGCTTCCTGACCCAGTTCTGGGAAAGCCCCACCCGCCCCTGGTTCCTGATCGTCCCTGCCGCGGGCGACCCCGTGGCCGTGATCCCGGCGATCGGCGCGCCCCTGATGGCGCGGACCTGGATTGCCGACATCCGCACCTGGCGCGCCCCCGACCTGGAGGACGACGGCGTGAGCCTGCTGGCGTCCACGCTCCGTGAACTCGCGGGCCGCACCGGCGAGATCGGCGTGCCGATGGGCCACGAGTCGCATCTGAGGATGCCGCTCGCCGACTATGCCCGGCTGGAGGCGGCGCTTGGATCGCTGAAGCTCCGCGACGACGCCGGCATCCTCCGCGCGCTGCGGATGGTCAAGTCCGAGGCCGAGATCGCCAAGATCCGCGAGGCCTGCGCCATCGCCGGCCGGGCCTTCGCGCGGGTCCACGAGATCGCCGCCCCCGGCCGCCCGCTCGACGAGGTGTTCCGCCGCTTCCAGATGCTCTGCCTCGAGGAGGGCGCCGACTGGGTGCCCTACCTCGCCGGCGGCGCCGGGCGGCTCGGCTACGGCGACGTGATCTCGCCGGCCACGCGCGCGCCGCTCGCCGAAGGCGACGTGCTGATGCTCGACACCGGCCTCGTCTTCGACGGCTACTTCTCTGACTACGACCGCAACTTCGCCCTCGGCCCGCCGGCGCCAGAGGTGGCCGCGGCCCATGCATGCCTGATCGACGCCGTCGCGGCCGCGACGGAGATCGCCCGCCCCGGCGCCACCGCGGCCGACCTGTTCCGCGCCATGGATCGCATCCTCACCGGCGGCCGCGGCGGCTCCGAGGCGGGCCGCTACGGCCACGGCCTCGGGATGCAGCTGACCGAATGGCCGTCGCTGATCCCGGCCGACCAAACCGTGCTGGAGGCCGGCATGGTGCTTACCCTGGAGCCCGGGATCGAGACCGCGCCGGGACAGACGCTGGTGCACGAGGAGAATATCGTGGTCCGCGAGGGGGCCCCAGAGTTCCTCTCGCCGCCGGCCCCCCGCGCGCTGCCCCAGATCGGAGGATGAGATGAGCGCCTTCCCCTACCGCCTCGACCCGCCCCCCGCGGCCACGCTCGGCCTGATCGTGCTCAAGGAGGACGAGACGCTCGAGCAGGACATGCGCCGGCTCCTCCCCGCCTCGGCGCAGCTCCACGTGAGCCGCGTGCCGAGCGGCAAGGAAGTCACGCGCGAAACGCTGGCCGCGATGGAGGCCGAGCTTCCCGCCGCCGCCGGTCTCTTCCCCTCCGCCGTGCGGTTCGACGCGGTGGGCTACGGCTGCACCTCGGGCACCGCCGTGATCGGCGCGCCCCGCGTCGCCGAGCTGATCCGCTCGGGCACCGAAACGACGGCGGTCACCGAGCCGGTCTCGGCGCTGCTGGCCGCCTGCCGGGCGCTCGGCGTCAGCCGCCTCGCCTTCCTCTCGCCCTACATCGCCGAGGTCTCGGCCCGCCTGCGCGAAGTCCTGGCCGAAAGCGGGGTCGAAAGCCCGGTCTTCGGTTCCTTCGACGAGGCCGAGGAGGCCAAGGTCACCCGCATCGATACCGCCTCGGTGATTGCGGCCGCCTCCGAGCTCGGCCGAGCGGACGGCGCCGAGGCCGTGTTCCTCTCCTGCACCAATCTGCGCACCCTCGACGCGATCCCCGAGATCGCGCG
>JBFKAV010000144.1:0-8833 GCA_041621405.1 Paracoccaceae bacterium | reverse complement strand
GTCCTTCGTGACCAACCCCAACGACAGCCAGGTCGCCGACAAGGTCGGCTTCGCGCTCGCGCCGAACGCCGGCATGGGCAAGAACGCCAACTGGCTCTGGGCCTGGGCGCTGGCGATCCCGGCCGGCTCGCAGAAGGTCGATGCGGCCAAGGCGTTCATCGAGTGGGCAACCTCGAAGGACTACATCGAGCTGGTCGCAGCCAAAGAAGGCTGGGCCAACGTGCCGCCGGGCGCGCGGACTTCGCTCTACGAAACGCCGGAATACCAGGCCGTGCCTTTCGCGAAGATGACGCTCGACTCGATCAAAGCGGCCGACCCGCAGAACCCGACCGTGAAGCCGGTGCCCTATGTCGGCATCCAGTTCGTGGCCATCCCCGAGTTCGCCGGCATAGCAACCGAGGTGAGCCAGGAGTTCTCGGCGGCCTACGCCGGCCAGCAGTCGATCGACGAGGCGCTGGCAAAGGCCCAGTCGCTGACCAACGACGCGATGGAAGCTGCGGGCTACCGCTAAGGTCCATAAGCCGGGGGGCGGCACGTTCGCCCCCCGGCACCCCCCATCCCTGTTTCGAGCGTCCTTGCGTTCCATGACGGTGTTGTCCGTCGACAGAGAAGGAGCACCCGATGGCAACCCGGCATTCGCGATCCGCTGCGCGCATGATGATGGCACCGGCGGTCTTCCTGCTTCTGGTATGGATGCTCGTGCCGCTGTCGATGACGCTGTTCTTCTCGTTCAAGAAGTACCTGCCGCTCAGGGGCGACTCGCTGGAGAATGGCCTCGACTGGGTAGGCTTCGAGAATTACGTGCGGTTCGTCACCTCCAGTTCGTTCTGGCCATCGGTTTGGACAACCCTGTTCCTGGTCGGCGGCATCATCATCATCACCGTCGTGCTGGGCGTTCTGCTGGCCGTGCTTCTGGACCAGCCGCTCTGGGGCCAGGGCATTGTCCGTATCCTCGTGATCTCGCCCTTCTTCGTCATGCCGACCGTTTCCGCGCTGGTCTGGAAGAACATGCTGATGGATCCGGTCAACGGCCTCCTGGCGCATCTGTGGCGCTTTTTCGGGGCCGAACCGGTGGTCTGGCTCGTCAACGCACCGACCTTCTCGCTGGTCCTCATCGTGTCCTGGCAATGGCTGCCCTTCGCGACGCTCATCCTGCTGACCGCGATCCAGTCGCTCGACAGCGAGCAGATGGAAGCGGCCGAGATGGACGGCGCCCCGGTGCTCAAGCGATTCTGGTTTATCGTCCTGCCGCACCTGAGCCGGGCGATCACCATCGTCGTCCTGATCCAGACGATCTTCCTGTTGTCGATCTTCGCCGAGATCTTCGTGACCACCGGCGGCGCGTTCGGCACCCGCACGCTGACCTACCTGATCTTCCAGCGGGTCGTGGACAGCCAGAACATCGGGCTCGGCTCGGCCGGAGGCGTCTACGCAATCATCCTGGCCAATATCGTTGCCATCTTCCTGATGCGCATCGTCGGCAAGAACCTGGACGCGTGAGGAGGAAAGCACATGGCCCGCGCAGTCACCACGAAACGCAAGACGATCAACACCGTCGCCGCCTGGATCGTCGGCCTGCTGATCTTCTTCCCGATCCTCTGGACCATCCTGACGAGCTTCAAGACCGAGGCGCAGGCGATCAATGACCCGCCGCTGTTCCTGTTCTTCGACTGGACGCTGGAGAACTACTCTGTGGTGCAAGATCGGTCGGACTACATGCGGTTCTTGTGGAACTCGGTGATCATCGCCGGCGGCTCGACCCTGCTCGGCATCCTCGTCGCCATTCCCGCCGCATGGTCGATGGCCTTCGTGCCGTCGCGGCGCACCAAGGACATCTTGCTGTGGATGCTCTCGACCAAGATGCTGCCGGCGGTGGGCGTGCTCTACCCGATCTCGCTGATCTTCGTGCAGCTCAATCTGCTCGACAGCCGGATTGGCCTGGTGGTCGTGCTGATGCTGATCAACCTGCCGATCATCGTCTGGATGCTCTACACTTACTTCAAGGAAATCCCCGGCGAGATTCTCGAAGCCGCGCGGATGGACGGGGCGTCGCTCAAAAACGAGATTCTCTACGTGCTGACGCCGATGGCGGTGCCGGGGATCGCCTCGACCGTGCTCTTGAACATCATCCTGGCCTGGAACGAGGCGTTCTGGACGCTGAACCTGACCGCCGCCAATGCGGCGCCGCTCACCGCCTTCATCGCCAGCTATTCCAGCCCCGAGGGTCTCTTTTTCGCCAAGCTCAGCGCGGCCTCGACCATGGCCATCGCGCCAATTTTGATCCTCGGCTGGTTCAGCCAGAAGCAACTCGTCCGCGGCCTCACCTTCGGCGCCGTGAAGTAGGGGGACAGACCCATGGGACGCATAACGCTCGACAAGGTTTCCAAGAGCTTCGGCGACGTGGAGGTGATCCCGCCCCTCGACCTCACCATCGAGGACGGCGAGTTCGCGGTCTTCGTCGGCCCCTCGGGCTGCGGAAAGTCCACGCTGCTTCGGCTGATCGCTGGGCTCGAGGACGTGTCAGGCGGGCAGATCAGGATCGACGGCAAGGACGCAACCGAGGTGCCGCCGGCCAAGCGCGGACTGGCCATGGTGTTCCAGAGCTACGCGCTCTACCCGCACATGTCGGTGAGGAAGAACATCTCCTTCCCGCTCAGGATGGCCAAGCTGGATCAGGCCGAGATCGACCGGCGGGTGAACAACGCGGCGCAGGTCCTGAATCTGAGCGATTACATCGACCGCCGCCCGGGCCAGCTATCGGGCGGCCAGCGCCAGCGCGTGGCGATCGGCCGGGCGATCGTGCGGGAACCGGCCGCGTTCCTCTTCGACGAGCCCTTGTCGAACCTCGACGCTGCGCTCCGCGTCGGCATGCGGCTGGAAATC
This sequence comes from Paracoccaceae bacterium, assembly GCA_041621405.1. Taxonomy (GTDB): domain Bacteria; phylum Pseudomonadota; class Alphaproteobacteria; order Rhodobacterales; family Rhodobacteraceae; genus JBFKAV01. The sequence goes on along the minus strand of JBFKAV010000144.1, from coordinate 5,950 downwards.
AGCGAGCTGCACAAGCGGCTCGACACGACGATGATCTACGTCACCCACGACCAGGTCGAGGCGATGACCATGGCCGACAAGATCGTGGTGCTGCGCGCCGGCTACATCGAGCAGGTGGGCAGCCCGCTCGAGCTCTACCGCACGCCGCAGAACGTCTTCGTCGCGGGCTTCATCGGCTCGCCGAAGATGAACCTGATCGAGGGCGGCGAGGCCGTGAAGTACAACGCGCACACGATCGGTATCCGCCCCGAGCACATCTCGATCTCGAAGACCGACGGACCCTGGCAGGGCACGGTCGGCGTCGCCGAGCATCTGGGCAGCGACACATTCATCCACATCCACGGTATCCCCGGCTGCGATCCCCTGACGGTGCGGGCCGGAGGCGAAGTCGACGTGCACCATGGCAACACGGTCTACCTGACACCGGCCCCCGAACAGATCCACAAGTTCGACGCGAAGGGACTTCGGATCGAATGAAACGTCTCGAAGGAAAGGTGGCGCTCGTCACCGGAGGAGCCCGCGGCATCGGGCGCGCGATCTGCGAGGCCATGGCCAAGGCCGGCGCAAGGGTCGCCGTGGCGGACCTGCGCGAGGAAGACGCCAAGGAGACGGCCAGCGCCCTTGGCGATCTAGGCATGGCCGTCGCGATGAACGTCACGGACGTCGATTCCATCGCCAGGGGCGTGAAAGCGGTGGAGGACGGCTGGGGCGGGATCGACATCCTCGTCAACAACGCAGGGATCTTCAACATGGCCTCGATCGAAAAGGTCACGGTCGAGGATTACCGCCGCCAGTACGACGTGAACGTCGGCGGCACGATCTTCGCGATCCAGGCCGTGGTACCCTCGATGAGGAAGCGCGGCGGCGGGGCGATCATCAACTTCTCCAGCCAGGCCGGCCGGCGCGGCGAGCCCAACATCACGGTCTACTGTTCGACCAAGGCGGCTGTGATCTCCGTGACCCAATCGCTGGCGCTGGAACTCGCGGGCGACAAGATCCGCGTTAACGCGATTGCCCCCGGTGTCATCGACACGCCGATGTGGGACGTGGTCGACGCCCAGTTCGCCGAGTACGAGAACAAGCCCAAGGGCCAGAAGAAGCGCGAGGTGGGCGAGGCCGTGCCCCTTGGCCGCATGGGCGACCCGAAGGACGTGGCCGACCCTTGCGTCTTTCTTGCCTCGGACGAGGCGCGCTACATCACCGCGCAGACGTTGAACGTCGACGGCGGCAACTGGATGAGTTGACGTGAAGCTGTCCAATGCCACGCTGAAAGATCTGCCGGAGGGCATAGAGCGCCCGCGCTACGACCGGTCCGCGCTCACGCCGGGAATTGTCCATATCGGGCTTGGCAATTTCCACCGTGCACATCAGGCCTGGTACCTGCACCGCCTGATGCAGCAGGGCCTGGCGCAGGACTGGGCGATTATCGGTGCCGGCGTTCGGGCTGGCGACGAAGCGCAGCGCAAGCGGCTCGCGGCGCAGGATTATCTCACGACACTGATCGAGCTCGACCCGGCCGGTCTCTCAGCCGAGGTGGTGGGCTCGATGATCGGCTTCGTGCCGGTCGAGGATGGCAATGGCGCGCTCATCGCCCAGTTGGCCGAGCCGGCGATCCGCATCGTCGCGCTCACCGTCACCGAGGGCGGCTACTACGTCGACACCTCCGCCGGCGGCTTCGACGCCGGCCACGCAGATATCCGCCACGACGCCGAGAACCCGGAGGCGCCGCGCACCGCCTTCGGCGCCATCGTCGCGGCCTTGAAGCGCCGCCGCGACGCGGGGCTCGCGCCGTTCACCGTGCAAAGCTGCGACAACCTGCAGGGCAACGGCGCCATCACCCGGGCGACGGTGGTAGGCCTGGCGCGGCTCTCCGACCCCGCCCTGGCCGACTGGATCGACGCCGAGGCCGCCTTCCCCAACGCGATGGTCGACTGCATCGTCCCCGCCACCGGCCCCAAGGAACTGGAGTTGGTGCGCAGCCTGGGCATCGACGACGCCGCGCCGGTGACCCACGAGAACTACCGGCAATGGGTGATCGAGGACGCGTTCTGCGCCGGACGGCCTGCCTGGGAGGACGTCGGGGCCACGTTCACCGACAACGTGCACGCCTACGAAACGATGAAGCTCCGGATCCTGAATGCCAATCACTCGGTGATCGCAGAATCCGGGCAGATTCTCGGTGTCGAAACGATCGCGGATTGCATGTCGCACCCCCAGATCTCGGCCTATGTGAAGAAACTCGCACTGCGGGAAATCGCGCCAACCGTTGCGCCGGTCCCCGAGTTCGCGCCAGAGGCCTACGCGGACCTGATCTTCACCCGGTTCTCCAATCCCAAGATCGTCGACACGACGCGCCGGGTTGCCACGGACGGGTCTTCCAAGCATCCGGGGTTCTTTCTGCCCATCATTCGCGAACAATTGTCCGCCGGCCGCGAAATCGAGGGGCTTGCGCTGGCCGAGGCGGCCTGGTCGCGCATGTGCGCCGGTTTCCGCGAGGACGGCTCTGCGATCGAGTGGAACGACCCGGCGAAGGATGAACTTATCGCCGCTTCGAAGCGCGCGAAGGACAATCCGCAGGCCTGGCTCGATCAGCGGAAATATTACGGCGATCTCGCAAGCGACGAGCGCTTCGCGTCGGTATTTGCCCGCTGGCTCCGCCTGATCTGGGACGACGGGACCGAAGCGGCGCTTCGCGACTATCTTCAGGACTGACCGGGCGAAGAGGCCGTTCTTTTTCACAGGTCGTAGCGGGGTATCCCCATCCGTCCTGCGGGAGCCGTGCCTCGACCTGCGGTGGGTAGAGGGCGCACTTCTCAAGATATTGATTTCTATGGTGAGCCCGGAAGGATTCGAACCTTCGACCTACTGATTAAAAGTCAGCCGCTCTAACCAACTGAGCTACGGGCCCACGCGCGGGTCCGTCTACGGAACGGGCCGGGGCGGGTCAAGGGCTATTTCGGGCGGCGAAGCGCGGCGAAAGGGGCCCGGATATCGGCCATCAGGCCGGCCACCGTAAGCCGCGGCGCGACGCGGGCGGCGCCGGTCAGCCGCCAGAGCGCGAGGGTGGGAAGTGCAGTAATGAGTGCGGCGAAAACGATGTCGGAGAGGAAGTGGCCGCCGCCGGCGAGGCGGAGGAAGGCGGCGAGTGCGGTGCCGGCCACAAGCGCCGCGGCAAGGGCGGGCCTTGCGGGCCCCCGCAGGCGTGCCGAGACGAGGAGCCAGAGCACGAGCGACAGCGTGGCGGCCGCGGCCACCTCGCCGGAGACGAAGGAGCAGTTCCGGGCGCATTGGTCGGCGAACTCGAGTGCGGGGGTGAAGGCGGCCTCGCCGCCGAATTCGGCGATGGTGCGTGGCCGCGCGCGACCCCAGCTGTCCTTCAGGAGGCCATTGACCAGAAGGCCGGGACCAAGAGCCATGGCGAGGAGCGCGAAGCCCCAGAGCCGGGCCGGCACGGCGGCCGTCCGGCGGCGGGCCAGCGCCAGCAGGAAGAGCAGAAGAAACCCGAGAGTGGCGATCTCCATCCCGGTCCAGAGCGCCTCACGCAGGAAGGCCAGCGCCGGGGCCTCGGCGAGCCAGGTGCCGGTGGCGGCGTCGTGGAAGGGCGCCGAGGCGAGGAGGTCGAGGCCGGGCCAGAGGCTGAAGACCAGCGCCGCAACGAGAGTGGCGGCGAGCAGCGACAGCGCGACGCGGCTCACCTGTCGCCCCAGCAATCGGCCGGGACCAGCGCGGCGGTGAAGTTCGCGCCCCGGTAGGCGCCGGGGACTGGGGTGATCGGCGTGGCGGAGAGCGGCGCGCAGGGAAGCTCGGCCTCGTCGCGCAGGACCGCGAGGACCGGGCCCGCGGCCGTGCCCGGGTAGGGGTAGCGCTGCTCGTAGTGGTGGCGGGGCGGGCCCTCGTGCGGCCAGGCGAAGATCGACAGGCCGCTGGCGCGGCCGGTGTAGTGCAGGTCAGCCAGCAGTGCGCGACCAGAAGCGACGATTGCGGCCGCGCCCTCGGCCTCGGCCAGCGCCAGGATGTCGCGGGAGAGCTCGGCGATCCCGACATAGCGGGCGAGGATCAGGCGGTCGCCGAAGCGCAGGCTCTCGGCCTGGGTGGCGGCGAGGGGAAGCGCGAGCGCGAGCGCGCCGTTCACCGCGAAGGAGGCGACGAGCCAGGCGCGGCGCGCGAGGAGCCAGGGAACGGCGAGAAGGAGGCCGGCGAGGTAGGCCGCCGCCGCCCAGTTGGCGTTGGCGCCGGAGATCAGCGCCTGGGCCGAGACCAGCGCCAGGATCGGCAGCGACAGCGCCGCGAGCAGCCCTTCGGCCGCGACGGCGCCGCGCCGGGCGAGCCCGAGCGCGGCGAGGAGGAACGCGGCGAAGGCCACCGGGCCCGCGACCAGGAACTGCGCGCCGAGAAAGCCCAGGAGGCCTGCGGGATCGAGCGTGAGGCCGCCGCTCCAGCCGGTGTTGTCGAGCGTATGGGAAAGCGTGGCGAGCCCGTTTCCGACGTTCCAGGCAAGGTTCGGGGCAACGGTGAGGGCGAAGGTGGCGAGGAGCGCGGTGCCGTCGCGCGGATCAGGGCGGGCGTTCGGGTGGAGCGCCGCCAGAGCGCCGAGGACGAGGTAGTAGAGCGCGGCGTATTTGGCGAGGAAGGCGAGGCCGAGCATGAGCCCGACCAGCGCCGCCAGGTGCGGCCGCCCGCCGCCGCCCGGGGCGAGGAGCCGCAGGTAGAGGGCGAGCGCCCCGGCGAGGAACGGCAGCATGATCGTGTCGGTCGAGATCAGGAGGCTGCCGACCGCCACCATCGGCAGCGTCGCGTAGGCCGCCGCTGCGACGACGCCCGCGCGCGGCGAATCCAGCCGGGCGGCGGTGCCGCCGAGGATCAGCGCCGTCGCGGCGTGGAACAGCGGCGCCGGCAGCCGCACCCAGAACGGTGCGTCGGAGCCGGAAAGCTCGGTCGCGGCGCGGATCACCCAGGCGATCAGCGGCGGCTTGGAGTAGTAGCCGAAGGCCAGGTCCTGGCCCCAGAGCCAGTACTGCGCCTCGTCGACGAAGAGGTCGGCCTCGGAAAGCGCCAGAAGCCCGACCCGCGCGGCGGTGATGGCGAGGACGAGGCCGAGCGCCGGGCCAAGCCAGCTACGGTCCGGCGGCACGGCGTTCGGCATGGATCAGCCAGAGATTGCGGGAATAGATGAAGACGCCGAGCGACTGGCCGAGGATGAAGACCGGGTCCCAGCGGTGCACCGCGTAGGCGAACAGGATCACCCCGCCGCCGAGCGAGAAGTACCAGAAGGCGAGTGGCACCACGGAGCGGCGCGCCCGCTCCGAGGCGATCCACTGCACCAGGAAGCGGGCGGTGAACAACAGCTGCCCGCCAAGCCCGATCATCACCCACCAGAACTCGTACCAGCCGCTGACGTTGAGCCAGGCGAAGAGCGTTGCGGTCATGTCACTTGGCCTCGGGACGCGCGGCCCCGGGATGCGCCTTCTTGCGCCGGCGGATCAGCCAGGCGACGCCCACGAGATCGTGGAGTCCGACCAGCGCGCGGTTGAGGTTGGAATAGTTCGAGCGCCCGGCGAGCCGCGGCCGGTGCGCCACGTCGACCAGTTCCACCTGCCAGCCGTCGCGCTTGAACAAGGCTGGCAGGTAGCGGTGCATGTGGTCGAAGTACGGGAGCTTCAGGAAGGCGTCGCGGCGGAAAGCCTTGAGCCCACAGCCGGTGTCGCGGGTGCCGTCCTTCAGAAGCCACGACCGCAGCGCGTTGGCAAACCGCGAGGCGAGGCGTTTCGACAGCGTGTCCTGCCGCCGCACGCGCTGGCCGGCGACGAGACCGAGCCAGGGCGAGCCGTCCTCGAGGAGCGGCGCGACCAGCTTCGGCAGGTCGGCCGGCGGGTTCTGGCCGTCGCCGTCGAGGGTGGCGATGATCGCACCCTTCGCGTCCAGCACGCCGGAGTGGACCGCCGCGCTCTGC
>JBFKAV010000143.1:0-8866 GCA_041621405.1 Paracoccaceae bacterium | reverse complement strand
GAAATGCCCGCCCCTGAACACGGTTCCCGGGGCCATGGCCAAGGCCCGGATTCCCGGCTAGAACGGCTCGGCCAACGTGAGGGGAGCCGCCATGGCCAAGGACGATCAGCCACAGATCTACCTGATCGCGCCCCCTGCATTCGAGCTCTCCGACTTCACCCCCCGTCTCGCCCGGGTGCTCGACGGCGCGGCGATCGCCTGCCTGCGCCTGGCCCTCGCCTCCCGCGACGAGGATCGAGTCACCCGCGCCGCCGACGCCCTTCGCGAGCTCGCCCATGCCCGCGACGTGCCGCTCGTGATCGAGGCCCATCTCGGCCTCGTCGCCCGCCACGGCCTCGATGGCATCCATCTGCCCGACGGCGCGCGCTCGGTCCGCGCCGCCCGCAAGGAGCTCGGGGCCGACGCCATCGTCGGCGCCTATGCCCGGGCCTCGCTCCACGACGGGCTGAACGCGGGCGAGGCCGGCGCCGACTACGTCAGTTTCGGACCCGTTGGCGCCTCCGCCCTCGGCGACGGCGCCCATGCGCCGCAGGCGCTCTTCGAATGGTGGTCGGAGATGGTCGAGGTTTCGGTCGTCGCCGAGGGCGCGCTCACGCCCGAGCTCGTGGCCGAGCTCGCCCCCGTCGTCGACTTCCTCGCGATCGGCGAGGAGATCTGGAGCACGGACGATCCGCTCTCCGCCCTCCGCGCGCTCACCGCCGCGCTCGCTTGAGCTTTTCTTCTGGCCTGCCGGCGCCGCGCCGTCTAAGTCTGGGCGACCCCGCACCTGATCCAGCCATGCCCGCGACCGACCTCATGCTCCGCCCCATCGAGCGCGCCGACGAAGCCGACTGGCGCCGGCTCTGGACCGGCTATCTCGACTATTACGAGACGAAGCTCCCCGAGGCGGTCTATGCCTCGACCTTCGCCCGGCTCCTCGGCGACGACATCCGCGAGCCGCGCGGCCTTCTCGCGCTGGCCGCGGGTCGGACGGTCGGTCTCGCCCATTACATCTTCCATCGCCACTGCTGGCGGATCGAGGATACCTGCTACCTGCAGGACCTCTTCACCGAGCCCGAGGCCCGTGGCAAGGGCGTCGGCCGGGCGCTAATCGAGGCGGTCTATGCCGCGGCCGACGCCGCCGGCTGCCCGTCGGTCTACTGGCTGACCCAGGAGTTCAACTACCGCGGCCGGATGCTCTACGACCGGGTCGGCGAGAAGTCCCCCTTCATCCGCTACAACCGGCCGCGCCCGTGATCCGCCCGGTCGTCCTCCTTCTTGCGCTTCTCGTCGCCGCCTGCGCCCTCCCCGAGGCGCCGCCGGCGCGGCGGGCGCCCGATCTCGGGCCGTTGCCGGCGATGAAGACCTTCGCCACGCGTCGCGCCGCGCCCCCCGCCCGGCCCAACGCCGAGATCGCCCGCGACTTCCTGGACCTCAGCTTCCGCATGGAAAGCGGCCGGATATTGCCCGCCCTCACCCGCTTCGAGGCGCCGGTGCGCGTCGGCCTCCGCGGTCCGGTGCCCGCCACCGCCTGGGCCGACCTCGACCGCCTGGTCGCGCGCCTGCGCGCCGAGGCCGGGATCGACATCGCCCGCGCCCGCTCCGGCGAGCCGGCCAACCTCATCCTCGAATTCCTGCCGCGCGCGACTCTCCAGCGCGCGGTGCCGCAGGCCGCCTGCTTCGTGGTGCCGCGCGACGAGACCTTCGCCCAGTTCCGCCGCCACCGCCGCACCGGCGCTTCCGCCTGGGCCCTGCTCGAGACCCGCCAGGCCGCTACCGTCTTCCTCCCTTCCGACGTCGCGCCGCAGGAGGTCCGCGACTGCCTGCACGAAGAGATCGCCCAGGCGCTCGGGCCCTTGAACGACCTCTACCGGCTGCCGGATTCCGTTTTCAACGACGACAATTTCCACACCGTGCTGACCGGCTTCGACATGCTCATCCTGCGCGCGACTTACGCTCCCGAACTCGCTTCGGGCATGAGCGAGGCCGAGGTGGCCCGGCGGTTGCCGGCACTGCTGTCGCGGCTCAACCCGCGCGGCCGTGGCGGCGCTGGCCGGGTGCTCAGCGAAAGCCGGCCCTGGATCGAGGCGGTGGAGGATGCGTTGTCGCCCCGGGCCTCGATCGGGCAGCGTCGCGCCGCTGCCGCCCGTGCGCTCGCGCTTGCCCAGAGCGCCGGCTGGCGCGACCCGCGGCTGGCGTTCTCCTATTTCACGCTGGGCCGGGTCGCGCTGGCGCGCGAATACGGTCTGGCCATCCGCTCCTATCTGGAGGCGGCGCGCCTCTACAACCGCCCGGGCAGCGAGATCCAGGCTGCCCACGTAGCGATGCAGTTCGCCGCCTTCGCGCTCTCGGCGGGCCGCGCCGAGGAGGCGATCGCGATCACCGACCGGCACGCGCCGGTGGCGCTCCGCGCCGAGAACGCCTCGCTGCTGGCAACCTTCCTGCTGGTCAAGGCCGAGGCGCTCGACATGCTCGGCCGCGACGACGAGGCGCGGGCGGTGCGGCTCGACAGCCTTGGCTGGGCGCGCTACGGTTTCGGCTCCGAGGCCGAGGTGCTGATGCGGGTGCGCGAGATCGCGGTGCTCCGACCGCGCCCCGGCTCGGGCTGAGAGGGACCATGATCGTCATCGTCGCCTTCCTCATCGGCGCGGCCTGGGGCGGCTTTCTCGCACGGCGGCGGAAGGGCAGCCGGCTCGACATCGCGCAATACGCGGTGGCCTTCGGCATCGCCTTCGCCATCGCCGGGCTGGCCCTGACGGTGCTGGTCGAGCGCATGCTCTGACCCGCCGGGGAGCCGTACGCGCCGGAGGCCGCCGATGTTCCTGCCCTTCTTCGAGACGCTCAGAGCCACAGGCGTGCCGGTGACGCTGCGCGAGTTCCTCAGCTTCCTGGAAGCGGTGAAGGCCGGGCTCGTCACTTACGACGTCGAGGGCTTCTACCACCTCGCCCGCACTGCGATGGTGAAGGACGAGCGTCACATCGACCGCTTCGACCGCGCCTTCGCGAAGGCGTTCGCGGGGCTCGAGGAGATCACGGTGGCCGAGGTGGTGACGGCACTCGATCTGCCCGAGGACTGGCTGAGCAAGCTCGCCGAGCGCCACCTCAGCCCCGAGGAGATGGCCGAGATCGAGGCCCTGGGCGGATTCGAGAAGCTGATGGAGACGCTGAAGCTGCGCCTCGCCGAGCAGCAAGGCCGCCACCAGGGCGGCTCGAAATGGATCGGCACTGCGGGCACCTCGCCCTTCGGCGCCTACGGCTACAACCCCGAGGGCGTCCGCATCGGCCAGGAAAAGAGCCGCCACCAGCGCGCCGTGAAGGTCTGGGACCGCCGCGAGTTCCACGACTTCGACGACGAGGTCGAGCTCGGCACGCGGGCGATCAAGATCGCGCTCCGTCGCCTGCGCCGCTGGGCGCGCGAGGGCGCGGCGGAGGAGCTCGACCTGCCGGGCACGATCCGTGCCACCGCCGAACACGGCTGGCTTGACGTGCAGACCCGGCCGGAGCGGCGGAACGCGGTGCGGGTGCTCCTCTTCCTCGACGTCGGCGGCTCGATGGACCCCCATGTGCGGGCCGTCGAGGAGCTCTTTTCCGCCGCCCGCAGCGAGTTCCGGCACCTCGAGCACTTCTACTTCCACAACTGCCTCTACGAGGGCGTCTGGCGCGAGAACCGCCGACGCTGGGACGCCCGGATGCCGACAGCCGAGGTGCTCCGAACCTACGGTCCCGGCTGGAAGGCGATCTTCGTGGGCGACGCCTCGATGAGCCCCTACGAGATCACCCATCCCGGCGGCGCCAACGAGCACTGGAACGCCGAGCCCGGGGAGGCGTGGCTCAGGCGCGCGGCCGGGCAGTGGCCCGGCCATCTCTGGATCAACCCGGTGCCCGAGCGGCACTGGGGCTATACCCAGTCGACCCGGATGATCCGCGAGATCTTCGGCGGGCGGATGGTGCCGATGACGCTGGAAGGGCTGACACGGGGAATGAAGGAGCTCGGGTCATGAGATCCGGAGCCGCGCGGGTGGCGGGCGCCAGGGGGGCTGTCGGCCCCCCGTCCGGCCTCCGGCCGGACTCCCCCCGAGGATATTTGGACCGGGGTGACGAGCAAGCTCTTGGCGGCGCCCCGTGAGCACCTTCGCCCGGCTCTGGCACGAGCACCGCCTGGTGCTTCTGGCCTTCGCGGCCGCGCTGGCGGTGACCTTGTTCTTCCTCGTGCGCACCGCGGTTTTCTGGGTCTATTGGTCCGACCCCGCCCGGCGCGACCTCGCGATCGAGGGCTGGATGACGCCGGGCTACGTCGCGCAGTCCTGGCAAGTGGAGCGCGAACTGGTCGGGGCGGTGCTCGGGCTCGAGCCGGGCGAGGCGCGCGGTCGGACGCTCGGAGAGATCGCGGCGGCGAGGGGCGTGCCGCTCGCAGAGCTCGAGGCCGAGCTGATGGCGGCCATCGCCGAGGCGCGGTTGGGCGAATGACCGAGTGGCTCCTGCCCCTCGTGCCGGTCTGGGGGCTCTGGCTGGTGGCCGGCACCACGCTCCTATCCTGCCTGGCGCTTCCCGTTCCCGCCTCGCTGGTGATGCTCGCCGCGGGCGGATTCGCGGCCGCGGGCGACCTCGTGCTCTGGCAGGTTGCGGCCGCGGCCTTCGCGGGCGCGGTCCTGGGCGACCACGCGGGATTCCTCGTCGGCCGCAGCGCCGGGGCGGCACTCCTTGCCCGGCTGTCGCGGGCGCCGGCGCGCGCCGCCCTGATCGCCCGTGCCGCCGACTACATCTGCGCCCGGGGCGCGGCGGCGGTGTTCCTGTCGCGCTGGCTCTTTTCGCCGCTCGGGCCCTACGTGAACCTCGCCGGAGGCGCGGCGGGGATGAGCTACCGCCGCTTCACCCCGCCCGACCTTGCCGGCGAGGCGCTCTGGGTCGGGGTCTACACCGGCCTCGGCTTCGCCTTCGCCGACCGGATCGTGGCTCTGGGCCAGGTTCTCGGCAGCGCCAGCGGCGCCTTGGCGGCGGGAGCAGTCGCGACGGGGCTCGGGCTCCGGCTCCGCGCGCTCTGGCGCCGCCCGGAGCGGCCCGGCCGATGACCGATCCCTTGGCGCTCGACACCCGCGACCGCCTGCCCGACGCGCTGCGATTGCTGCTTCAGGACTACCCGCGCGAAGCCTGGGAGGCCGACCCGCACTTCGAGGGGCTGGTGCGGTTCTGGCTCGAGCGCCACCTCGCGTTCCGGCGGCTGACCACGGTCCTGGCCGAAGACGGGGAGCGGCTTCTGGACCGGGCGATCGAGCCGGCGGCCTACGGTCAGCGCCTCGCCCGGCTCGGTTCGATGCTCGTGGACGAGCTCCATGGTCACCACCGGATCGAAGATGCGCACTATTTCCCCGTTCTCGCCCGAACCGAGCCGCGGCTCTTGCGCGGCTTCGAGATGCTGGAGCGCGACCACCAGACGCTCGACCATCACCTCGCCGCCTTCGCCGACGCGGCAATGGGATTGATCGGGCTGTTGCAGGAGGGCGAGGACGCGATCGATGCCGGTGTCGGATTCCTTTGGCATCTCGCTGGGCTCGAGCGGCTGCTCGACCGGCACCTCGTCGACGAGGAGGAGCTTGTCGTGCCGGTGGTGCTGAAATACGGCGAGCGCGGTCTCCTCTGAGGGCCGGCCTTCAGCGCGCCGCCAGTGCCTCGGCGAGGAGCGACCGCACGGCCTCGGGGGGCACGTCCTCGGCCACGAAGGCCGCGCCGATGCCGCGCGCAAGGATGAACCGGAGCCGGCCGTCGATCACCTTCTTGTCCTGTGCCATCAGCGCCAGAAGCCCCTCCGGCCCCGGAATCTCGCCGGGGATGTCGGCAAGGTCGCGCCTCATCCCCATCGCGGCGAGATGGGCGCGGACGCGGGAGGGCTCCTCCTGCGCGCAGAGCCCGAGGCGGGCGGAGAGCTCGAAGGCCAGCGCGCAGCCGATCGCCACCGCCTCGCCGTGCAGCAGGCGGTTGGAATAGCCGGTGGCGGCCTCGAGCGCATGGGCGAAGGTGTGGCCGAGATTGAGGAGCGCGCGTTCGCCCTCCTCGGTCTCGTCACGCTCGACGATGCGTGCCTTCATCTCGACCGAGCGGCGCACGGCCTGGGCGCGGAGTTCCTCGTCACCCCCAGCCAGCGCGGGGCCGTTCGCCTCGAGCCAAGCGAAGAAGTCGGCATCACCGAGGAGGCCGTATTTCGCCACCTCGCCGTAGCCGGCGAGGAAGTCGCGGGGCGCCAAAGTGGAAAGCGCACCGATGTCGGCCAGGACCAGCGAGGGCTGGTGGAAGGCACCGATCAGGTTCTTGCCCTTCGTCGAGTTGATCCCGGTCTTGCCACCGACCGAGCTGTCGACCTGGGCGAGGAGCGTGGTCGGGATCTGGACGAAGCGCACCCCGCGGCGCAGGATCGCGGCGGCGAAGCCCGCGAGATCGCCGATCACGCCGCCGCCGAGCGCAACCACCACGTCGCGGCGCTCGACCTTCTCGGCGATCAGCCACTCGACCGCCCGCTCGAGCCCGGCCCAGCTCTTGGTCGCTTCGCCCGGCGGCAGCGCCAGCGCAGGCGCCTCGATGCCCTCGGCGGCAAGTGCCTCGGTGAGGGCGGCGAGGTGAAGGCCGGCCACGGTCTCGTCGGTGATCACCGCTACCCGGCGGCGCTTCACCAGCGGCGCGATCTCGGCCCCGGCGCGGGCGATCAGCCCGGACCCGATCCTGACATCGTAGGCCCGCTCACCGAGCTCCACTCGCACCGTTTCGGCCATGTCCGTCTCCCGGCCCCAGAATCCGCGCCCTCCTTTGGCATATTCGCCGCCAGGTCTCCAGCCGAGGACCTCAGCGGCCGCGCGCCAGGGGGTGATGCGCGAACACCAGCGCCTTCAGCCGCTCGTCGAGCACATGGGTGTAGATCTCGGTGGTCGACACGTCGGCATGGCCGAGGAGCGTCTGGATCGAACGGAGATCGGCGCCGCGGGCCAGGAGATGCGTGGCGAAGGCGTGGCGAAGCTTGTGCGGGCTGACCTTCGCCGGATCGAGCCCGGCGGCGGCGGCGATCGCCTTCAGATGCGCGAAGTAGAGGTTGCGCGACAGATGCCCGGCCTTGCTCGCGAACGGAAAGAGGAAGGGAGAGGCGGGCCGGCCCTCGGCGCGTGCCGCCGCCTCCGCCGTGTCGCGGGCCTGAAGCCAGGCGGCAAGCGCCGCGCGGGCGGGGGGCGAGAGCGGCACCATCCGCTCCTTGCCGCCCTTGCCCCTGACGAGCAGCATCCGGGGATCGCCGCGCGCGGCGGCCACGGGGAGGGTGACCAGTTCGCTCACCCGCATGCCCGTGGCGTAGAGCAGCTGCATCAGGCAGGCATTGCGGAGCCGGTCCTCCGTCCCGCGGCCGTGGCCGGCGGCGGCTTCGAGCAGGCGATCGACCTCGGCCTCGGAGAGGGTGCCGGGCAGGCGCCTTTCCCGGGCCGGGCCGCGGATGCGAAGGGCTGGGTTGCTGTCGCGCCAGCCCTCCTCGAAGGCGAAGCGGTAGAGCTGGCGGATCGCCGAGAGCCGCCGCGCCCGTGTGGCGCGGGAGAGCCCGGCGGCGTCGCAGGACGCGAGATAGGCCTCGACCTCGCCCTGGCCTGCCGCGGCGAGGCTCGATCCGTGGCCTCCGAGCCAGGCATCGAAGTCCGCAAGGTCGCGGCCATAGGCGAGCAGCGTGTTCCGCGCGGCGCCCCGTTCGGCCGCGGCGGCCTCGAGGAAAGCCGAGATCCAGCGTCCTCCGGACGGGGCGCTCATGCCGGCTCCGCCAGAATGAGGTATTCGAGCGCCGCCCGACGTGCCGTGGATTCGAGCCCGACGGCCCGGAGGGTGGCCAGCGCCTCGGATATCCTGCGCGGATCGCCTGCTCGGCCGGCGGCGAGGTCGTCGAGCGCGATGAGCAGCGCCTCGCCGAGGCGCTCCGACCGCAGCAGCATTGCGGCCCGTGCAGGCGGAAGCGCGCCTTGGGCGAGCCCGGAGAGCGCAAGCTGCGCCATGCCCTCGGCGCGCGGCAGCGGCAGACCGCGCGCGATTGCCCGCAGGAGCTCTTCGTCGCGGTCCGCGGGGGCGTGGCCGGCGGCCGCGGCCTCGTAGGCGGGCGACAGGAGCGCGAGGCGGAAGCCGAGGCCGGCCGCCGCACCGGAGAGCGGCAGCGCACGGATCCGATCGCCGTAGAGCGCGCCGAGCACCGGCGCGAGCCCGCCTTCGTGCATCACCTGCCAGGCCAAGGGGAGCGCGCGTGCCACCTTGTCCGCATCGCCGGAGGCGATTGCGGCGTCAAGCGCCTGCACTGCGGCGACCCGCTCCCAGACGCCGCCCGAGGCGGCGGGAAGCCGTTCGGCATAGAGCGCGAGCAGGCGGTTGGGATCGAGGGCGCCGGTGCGCGCCAGCCGCTCGGCCGCCTCGATCTGCGCCTTCCAGCCCGACGTGGAGCGCAGGTCGGCATGGGCGAAGGCGCGCGGCAGCGTGGCCGCAGGCAAGGGCTCGCCCACCGCCTCGTGCAGCCGAAACACGAGCGGCGTGGGACGCGCCGGCGGCTGCAGCGGCGGCTCGCCCTCGAACAGGTCGGGGTCGAGGAAGCGGGCGAGCAGAGCCTCCTCTTCCGGCGTGATCTGGCCCAGGGCGCCGGCGGTGCCCAGAGTGAGCGCGGCGGCCGCCCAGTCGCCGCCTCGAGCCAGGCAGAATATGCGCGCCGGGAAGGTGGGTGCCACGTCGGGACGGGCACGCATCGCCGCGCAGGCCTCGTTCTCGCGGCCGAGCAGGAGCGCCACGTCGAATGCCCGGCGGAACAACTCCGGCGTGGTCGCGCCGGCACGCTCGAGCAGCGCGCTGGCCTCCTCGACCAGGCCGAGATCGAGCAGCTTGTCGACCCGCG
>JBFKAV010000142.1:0-8905 GCA_041621405.1 Paracoccaceae bacterium | reverse complement strand
TTGCAAGCCACCCCTCGAGCCCCCTTCACCCTGATCCAAGTATCCTCGGGGGGAGTCGCCGCAAGGCGACGGGGGGCAGACAGCCCCCTTCCGACGGCCCGAACGAAAACCCCGCGGCACCCGTCTCCGGGCCCGCGGGGTCTGACTGTCCCTCTTTTCTTGACCTAGGCGCGCATCTTGTCCGAAAACCGCTTCACGCTTTTCGCGATGCGCTCTGCTCGAAAGAGGTAAGTGTTTACGCGAGCGCCGCCTTCGCCTTCTCGACGATGGCGCCGAACGCGGCCGGCTCGCGCACGGCGAGGTCGGCCAGGACCTTGCGGTCCACCTCGACGCCGGACTTCGCCAGCCCGTTGATGAAGCGCGAATAGGTCATCTCGGCATCGACCGCACGCACCGCGGCGTTGATCCGCTGGATCCACAGCGCGCGGAAGTTCCGCTTCCGGACCTTGCGGTCGCGGGTGGCGTACTGGTTCGCCTTGTCGACCGACTGCGCGGCGATCTTGAACGTGCGCGAGCGCGCGCCGTAGTGACCCTTGGCGGCGTCGATGATCTTCTTGTGGCGGCGGTGGGTGACCGCACCCCCTTTGACTCGGGACATGTCTCAGGCCTCCTCAGCGATCGTAGGGCATGTAGGTCTTGATGATCTTGGTGTCGGCGGCCGACAGCACCGTCGTCCCCCGCGCATCGCGGATGAAGTCGTTCGTCCGCTTGATCATCCCGTGACGCTTGCCCGCCTGGCCGGCCTTGATCTTGCCCGTGGCGGTGATCTTGAAGCGCTTCTTGGCGCCTGACTTGGTCTTCATCTTGGGCATTTCGGCTCCTTCCGGACATTCCTTGGCACGACTCGGCATGCCACAACGGCCGGCCGCGCGGATTAACAGGCTCGCGCGTATAGAGGCGCCCGGACGGACTGGCAAGGGAGAATCCGCCCCGGGACTCCGAAACGGGCCCGTCAGAGGAAGCGGCCGACGACCGAAAGCACGACGTCGGGCAGCTCGTTCACCGCGTAGCCCCCGGGCTTCATCACCACCGCGTAGAGGATGCAGGCGGCCGACGACACCAGGAGCAGCGCCGCCATCCGCGGCGCCCTCGCATCCGTCATCGCGCTGATCAGCGAGGGAAAGCCGAGAACCGCCAGAACAAGCCCAATGGTAAGCACGAGATCGGGATCCATGGAACCGCTCGCATGTTGTCCGGGAAGGGGACTGCCCGGTCGCGCGATTATTCGGGATCGGCGCGGAAAATCAACCGCTCGTCGCAGGGCGCCACGCGCAGGATGTTGGTGGTGCCCTGCACGTTGAACGGCACCCCCGCGGTCACCAGGATCTGGTTCGACTCGGTGGCAAAGCCCATGTCGCGCGCCGCCACCACGGCGGCGATCACCGCCTGCTTGAAGCGCTCCACCGGCTCGCTGATGATCACGCAGGTCGTGCCCCAGGTCAGGCATAGCCGCCGGGCGGTGCCCTCCAGGGGCGTCAACGCCACGATCGGCACCCTGGGCCGCTCGCGGGCGACCAGCGCCGCCGTCGTCCCCGACTGGGTGAAGCAGCAGATCGCGCGGATGTCGGTGGTCTCGGCAATCTCCCGCGCGGCGGCGACGATGCCGTCGGCCACGGTCTGCCGCTTGGCCGAGCGCGAGGCCTCTATCACCTCGCGGTAGATCTCGTCGCTCTCGACCGACATCGCGACGTTGTTCATCGTCGCCACCGCCTCTACCGGGTAGCTGCCCGCCGCCGATTCCGCCGACAGCATCACCGCATCGGCGCCCTCGTAGATCGCGGTCGCCACGTCGGAGACCTCAGCACGCGTCGGCACCGGGCTGTCGATCATGCTCTCCAGCATCTGGGTGGCCACGATCACCGGCTTGGCGGCGGCCCGGCTGGCGCGGATCAGCCGCTTCTGGATCGGTGGCACCGCCTGCACCGGAAGCTCGACGCCGAGGTCGCCGCGGGCGACCATGATTCCATCCGAGGCGGCAAGAATCTCCGTGAATGTCTTCACCGCGGCCGGCTTCTCGATCTTCGACAGGACCGCCGCCCGCCCGCGCACCAGCTCGCGCCCCTCCATCACGTCGGCCGCCCGCTGCACGAAGGAAAGCGCCACCCAGTCCACGCCCAGCGAGCAGGCGAAATCCAGGTCGCTGCGGTCCTTGTCGGAGAGCGCCGTCAGGGGCAGTACCACGTCGGGCACGTTCACGCCCTTGCGGTTCGAGATCGTGCCGCCGACGATCACCGTGCATTCGGCGAAATCCTTGCCGCAGCGCTCGACCCGGAGGCGCAGCTTGCCGTCGTTGATCAGCAGCGTGGAGCCCGGCTCCAGCGCCTCCAGGATCTCCTTGTGCGGCAGCTGCACCCGGCTCGCCGTGCCGGGCTCGGCGTCGAGGTCGAAGCGGAAGCGCGCACCCTCGACAAGCTCCTCCTCGCCGTTCTGGAATTCGCCCACGCGCAGCTTCGGGCCCTGCAGGTCGGCCAGAATCGCGATCGGCCGGCCAAGGTCGGCCTCCACCTGGCGGATGATCCCGTGGCGGCGGGCGATGTCATCATGGGTGCCGTGGCTCATGTTGAGCCGGAACACGTCGGCACCGGCCTCGAACAGCGCCCGGATCGTCGCGTAATCGTCGGAGGCTGGCCCCAGCGTGGCCACGATCTTCACGTTGCGATGACGTCGCATGGGAGTTCTCCGCCGATGAGCTGTTAGCGCAAACCGCCCTCCCTATGGCCGAATTCCGCGGCCGGGGCAACATGGCTGGACGCGCCCGCCGCCGATTTCCCGCGCCGCGCGGCCGGCCGGCGGCGATGCGTTGGGCGCGGCATCTTTTCCTCGCCGCGGCGCTCGCGTATCTGGGGCCCGGCAAGGAACGGGAAGCGGGAATGGACGAGCCCTACGAGATCCTCGGCGCAGAGCGCACCTCGCGCTGGCTGATCACCTGCGATCATGCCTCGAACACGGTGCCTCCAGAGGTCGGCGGCACGCTGGGGCTGTCGGAGGGCGAGATGGGCCGCCACATCGCCTACGACATCGGCGCCGCCGGCGTCAGCCGCCGGCTGGCCGAGCTGCTTCAAGCGCCCGCCATCCTGTCGCGCTTCTCGCGCCTCGTCATTGACCCCAACCGCGGCGAGGACGACCCGACGCTGGTGATGAAGCTCTACGACGGCACTATCATCCCCGGCAACCGGCACGCCGATGCTGCCGAGATCGAGCGCCGGCTCGACCTATTCTACCGCCCCTACCACGCGGCGCTCGCCGGTCTCGCCCGGCGCGGCAACGACACGATCCTGATCTCGATCCACTCCTTCACGCCGCGGCTCATCGGCCGCCATCCCCGGCCGTGGCATGTCGGCCTTCTCTATGCCACCGACGACCGCATGGCAAAGCCGCTGCTCGCCCGGCTGCAGGCCGAACCCGACCTCTGCGTCGGCGACAACGAGCCCTATTCCGGCCAGCTCGCCGGCGACGCGATGGACCGCCACGGCGTCCAAGCCGGCCGCCCGCACGTGCTAATCGAACTCCGCCACGACCTGATCGCCACCGAGGATGGCCAGCGCGCCTGGGCCGAGCGGCTCGCGCCGCACCTTGACGCCGCGCTCGCCGACGCCCAGCTTTGAGCCTTGGGGGAACCGCCAATGGACGACAAGACCCGCACCGAGCTCGAGGCCGCCGCCTTCCGGGCGCTCCGCGCGCACCTGATGGACAAGCGCCCCGAGGTTCAGAACATCGACCTGATGAACCTCGCCGGCTTCTGCCGCAACTGCCTCAGCCGATGGTACCAGGAGGCCGCCGAGGCCCGTGGGCTGAAGATGAGCAAGGACGAAGCGCGCGAGATCTTCTACGGCATGCCCTACGAGGACTGGCGCGCGCAGCACCAGAGCGAGGCCGACGACGCCAGCAAGGCCGATTTCGAGAAGGCCTTCGCCGAGAACGTCGGAAAACCCCTATGATCGCCGGCACCCATGCCGTGATCTGGCTGCGCCAGGACAAGCCCGGCAACGACGCCTGCCGCTTCGCCGAGGCCGAGGGCGGTTTCCTGATCGACGGCTCGGCCACCGATGCCGACTGGAACGTGGTCCGCTACCGGGTCCGCGCCCGCGACGACGGCACTACTCGCCGCGCCCGGATCGGCGCCGACAGCCGCATCTTCATCCGCCGCGCGCCGGACGGGGTCTGGACCATCAACGGCACGCCCGTGCCCGAGGTGGCCGAGGCGCTCGACATCGACCTCGGCTTCACGCCGGCGACCAACACGCTGGCGATCCGCCGCCTGAAGCTCGGCGTCGGCGGCGAGGCCGAGATCGTGGCCGCCTGGTTCGACCCGGAGACCGAGCGGCTGAAGCCGATGCGCCAGAGCTACCGCCGCACCGGCGAGCGCGAGTATTGCTACAGCTCCGGCAGCGGCGTCTCGGCGCGGCTCCAGGTCGACGCCCAGGGCATCGTGCGGGAATACGAAGGGCTCTGGAAGGCGCAAAAGTAAGGCGCCTGGCCGCCTGCGGCCCCCGCGTCGCTTCGAGCGACGGCGAAACCGGGCCGGGCGATGACTGGCGGCACGAGGCCCGCGGCGGCAGGGGCCGTCACACCTGCTTGGTCCGCGAGGCGAGGATCGAGGCCGCGGCCGTGCAGTTCGCCTGAGCCCAGCCGGCCGTCCCTCCGAGCCCGGCGCCTATTGCCTAGCCGCGCGGATCAGCCGGGCGATCTCCTCGTATCCGCGCGCCTCGGCGAGCTCGAGCGGCGTCGCGCCTGCGCGGTCGGCGAGGCCGGTGTCGGCGCCGGCCGCGACCAGCGCCCGCACCACCTCCTGATGCGCCGGCCCGCCGTCGCCCAGCACCACCGCCTCGATCAGCGCCGTCCAGCCCAGATTGTTCACGTGGTCGAGCGGCGCGCCTGCGTCGATCAGCCGGCGCACCACCTCGCCGTGGCCGAGATGCGCCGCCGCGATCAGCGCAGTGCCCTGCCAGCGGCTGGTCACCAGGTCGGGCCGGTTGCCGAGGTCCAGCGCCGCCGACATCAGCTCGGGATCGTCGGCCACCGCGGCGATCGTCACCGCGTCGTAGGCATCGCCGTCGAGTGCGTTCAGGTCGGCGCCGGCCTTGGCCAGAGCCCGGAGCGCTGCCTCCTGCGAGGCGAAGGCCGCGACGTGAACCGGGGTGCGCCCGTTGCCGTCGCGTGCCTCGAGATCGGCGCCTTCGGCCGCGAGCCGCCGGATCGCCGGCGCGTCGCCTTCGTGCGCGGCCCGGTGCAATCCCTCGTAAGCCGCCGCTTCCGCCGCCGAAGGCGCGGTCTGGGCCGCCGCGGCGAGAGGTGCGAGGCAGAGCACCGCGAGGGCAATCAAGGCAAGGCGCAGGATCATCGGCGCATCCTCCCGTCTCGACACGATCACGCGCGGCGCAAGGGCCCGCCGCCACCGCATCGGTAAACCGCTTCGTCCGGCTACGTCAAACGCAGCCGGAGGTCTTCGTAGCTGCCGATGTGCTCGCCGTCGATGAAGATCTGCGGCAGGGACTTCTGCCGCGGCAGCCGGTCCCGGAACTCCGCCACCACGGCCTGGTCGCTGACGTCCCGTTCGACATAGGCGAGCTGCCGCTCCACCAGGAGCTTCTTGGCCGCGGTGCAATAGGCGCAGTTGGGGCCGGTGTAGATCTCGATGTCCATCGCACCCTCCCCTCGGCGGCCGGTCGCGGCGCGCGCGCGCCCCCTGCCGCCGTCCTCAGTGGCTGACCTTCAGCTGCGGCTTGACGCCGTCGAACATCGGCTCCAGCTCCACCCCCAGCGCGTCGCCGAACTTCGAGATCGCGATGTACTGTGTGATGATGTAGGCGGCGTCGACGATCTGCGGCTCGGTCCAGTGCTTGTGCAGCCGGTCCCAGAGCTCCTTCGGCACCCGGTTGGCGTCCTCGCCGATCTGCACGCAGAAATCCAGGAGCGCCACCTCGCCCGGCGTGAAGTGTGGGCTCTTGCGGTACTTGAACCCCTCGAGGTCCGCCACCTTCTCGGCCGGCATCCCCAGCATGTCGCAGAGCCGCTCGTGCTGCACTACGCAATACTGGCACTCGTTGCCCAGGGTCGCCTTGAGGATCAGGAGCTCCTTGGTCAGCCAGTCGATCTCGCCGTCCTTGAGCATTGCCATCACCGACTGGGTGAAGGCCTCGCCGTACTCCGGCTGGTGCCCGAACACCTTGAAGATGTTGAGGAGCGCCTTGAACCGGTCCTCGGCCCTGTCGTAGAAGGCCAAGGTCTCGGGGCCCGCGCTCTCGCGCTCAACGTAGGATACCGTCATCGTCTCCTCCCTTGCTGTCTTCGAGTTCCCGTCGCCTCATCCCAGCAGCGCCCGCGCCTGATCGACCACCGCGCCGGCGGCGCCGTCCTCCAGCCCCGAGCGAACGATCACCCGCAGCCCCAGGAACAGGCCCAGAAGCACCTGCGCCGCCCGGCCGGCGTCGAGGTCACGCGCGACCGATCCCTCGGCCTGCGCCGCGGCCACGTTGGCGCGGAAGAACGCCTCGACCTCGGCCAGGCACCGGTTGACGATCTCGCGGACCTCGGGGTCGTGCGGCGAGACCTCCAGGGCCGAGTTCACCAGGAGGCAGCCGGGCGGAA
This sequence comes from Paracoccaceae bacterium, assembly GCA_041621405.1. Taxonomy (GTDB): domain Bacteria; phylum Pseudomonadota; class Alphaproteobacteria; order Rhodobacterales; family Rhodobacteraceae; genus JBFKAV01. The sequence goes on along the minus strand of JBFKAV010000142.1, from coordinate 2,317 downwards.
GCCCGGTTTCCCGCGACGGCCGCGCCGCCGCCTCGAACACCGCCAGGATCGCCTCCCGCGGCCCCGTGCCCTTCGATACCTCGTCCAGGAAGTCGAGCCGGTGTCGGCTGTCGTAATGCGCTAGACACTCGACGAAGAGCCCGCGCTTCCCGTCGAACGCCGTGTAGAGGCTGCCGCGGTTCAGCCCGGTCTGTTCGACGAGATCGCTGATCGAGGTCGCCTCGTAGCCGCGCCGCCAGAAGGCCAGCGTGGCCTTCTCCAGCACTTCGGTCCGGTCATATTGCTTGGTCAACGGCAGCGGCGGGACCCTCCGGATCCCTTCTTAGAACGATCGTTCCACAAAGTCCACGACCATCCCCCGCGGCGGATGCGACCGCGTCAACGCACTTCGCTCACTCCGGGTTCGCCTGCACCCAGCGCCAGGCGTCGACGACCTCCGCGGCCAGGAGGTCGGCATCCGCCTCGTGCATCGCATATCCGATGACCGAGGCGCGAATGATCCTCCGCCCGGCCCATTCGCCGTGCGTCGGATAGACCCGGCCGCGCTCCTGCACCCGCGCGAGCACCCGCTCCGTCTGCGCGTCACCCCGGGCGCCGTCGCCACAGGCGATGGCGACCTGGTTGGCGTGGACCTCGTTCAGAACCCTGAGCCCGGGCTCGGCGGAAACCGCCTTCGCGATCCGTTCCGCCAGCCGGCAATGCCGCGCCACCAGCTCGCGCACGCCGGAGCGTCCGAGATGCCGGAGGATGGCGTAGCTCGGGACGCCCCTGGCCCGCCGCGAAAGCTCCGGGGTGGAATCCGACGGCTCCCAATGGTCGGTCGTCGCCGGCAGGTAGGCCCCGCGCGCCGACATCGCGGCCACCAGGGGCGCCCGGTCGCGCACCACCACCATCCCGGCATCGAACGGCGCGTTCAGCCACTTGTGCAGGTCGACGGCCCAGCTGTCGGCCGCCTCCACCCCGGCGAGGCGGCCGGCAAGCTCCGGCACCGCCTTGAGCCAGAGGCCGAAGGCGCCGTCCACATGCGCCCAGCCGCCGCGCGCGCGGACCAGCGGTACCAGCTCCTCGAACGGATCGAACGCGCCGGTGTTGATCTGCCCCGCCTGCAGGATCACGAGCGGCGGCGCCGCGCAGCGCGCCAGCGCAGCCTCGAAGGCGCCGACCTCGATCCGGCCCTCGGAATCGGTGGCCACGCGGCTGACCCTCCCGGCCCCGAGCCCAGCGTAGCGCAGGGCCGCGAAGGGGGCCGAATGCGCGTCGGCGCCGATCAGCACCGGGATCTCCGGCGCGCCGAAGAGGCCTCTTTCCTCGACGTTCCAACCCTGTGCGGCCAGAAGCGCATTCCGCGCCACCATCACCCCCACCATGTTCGCCACGCTGCCACCGGTGACGAGTCCGGCCCCGCAGCCGTCCGGCAGGCCAAGGAGGTCGATCACCCAGTCGCAGACGGCGCGTTCCATGCCCGTCACGGCGGGGGTCTCGAACGCCGATCCGGCGTTCTGACCCCAGGCGGCGACCAGCATGTCGGCCGCCGCGCCAACAGGGTGCGAGCCACCAAGGACGTATCCGAAGAAGGTCGGGGCCGCCATCTGGTGCAGCCCGCCCGCCGCATCGCGGACGAGGTGGTCGATGACCTCGGGCGCCGGCATACCCGCCTCGGCCAGCGGCGTGCGAAACCGCGCAACAGCCGCATCAAGCCCGACCGTCGGCCGCGCCGGCCTTTGGTTCATCGAGCCGCGGTAATCCACCGCCGCCGCCGCTGCGCCCTCCATCGCCGCTCTCTCCCCTTCGGTCAGGGATGCGGAGGGTCGGGTGGCCGTGTCCATGGTCGAGCCTCATGTGTTTGCCCGCCGCCCGGCGGCAGCACCGCGCGGCGCCCCGCATTGGCCGAAGCTAGCACAGACCCCTCGGCCGGAGGAACGTCGCGCCGCCGCCATGGGCGATCGATCCGGGCGGTTCCAACCAGGTCCTTCCTACGGAACGCCGAGGGCGGGGACAATCCAGAGCCGACGCCTCCACGTGAACGGTTGGCCGGCAGTCGTCCACCAACCGCCCCGACGCTTCCTCGACCCCGCATTCTTTCCCCGATATCGGGCGATTTCTCGTCTCCCGTCGTGGATCGGAGCGCTCGATGGCATGAGACTGGGCGCGAAACGGGTTGAGATTTGGTGAATCCGATAGCGCTAAACGGAACGGACTCAGTGACTTGCAGGAGCGTTTCACTGTGACGCGCCCCCTTGTGTAACACGCCCCCTCAGATCGCCGACTTCCGGCTTTCCTCGAGGTAGATCTCCCTGAGCCGCCGGCTGACGCGCCC
>JBFKAV010000141.1:0-8957 GCA_041621405.1 Paracoccaceae bacterium | reverse complement strand
GCGCCCGCCTCGTCGCTGAGCTCGCGCAGGGGCAGCCCCTGGGTCTTGTGGAAGATCTCGATGAAGTGGCTGGCGAGCTCGGGGATGTCCTCCCGCCGCTCTTCGAGCGAGGGCACGGCGATCGGCACCACGCTGAGGCGGTGGAACAGCTCCTGGCGGAAGCGGCCCTCGGCGATCTCGATCTCGAGGTCGCGCGTGGTCGAGGAGATCACGCGCAGGTCGACCCGGACCTTGTCGGCCCCGCCCGCACGCTGGAACTGCTGCTCGACCAGGACTCGCAGCATCTTCGACTGGGTGCCGAGCGGCATGTCGGCCACCTCGTCGAAGTAGATGACGCCGCCATGGGCCTGCTCGAGCAGCCCGGGCTCGACGCCGCGGCCCGCGCTTTCGCGGCCGAACAGCACCTCCTCCATCCGCTCGGGCTCGATCGTGGCGCAATTGACGGTGACGAAGTGGCCGCCGGCGCGGTTCGACTGCGCATGGATGAAGCGCGCCGCAACCTCCTTGCCCGAGCCCGGGGCGCCGGTCAGCATCACCCGGCTGTTCGACTTGGTCACTTTTTCGAGCCGGGCCTTCATCGCGCGGAAGGCGGCGCAGCTGCCGATCATGTCGCCGGCCGCGACATCCTTTCGCCGAAGGTCGAAGTTCTCGCGCCGGAGGCGCGAGGTCTCCATCGCCCGGCCGATGACGACCAGAAGCTGGTCGATGTTGAACGGCTTCTCGATGAAATCGTAGGCGCCCTGCTTGATCGCCGCCACCGCGATCTCGATGTTGCCGTGGCCCGAGATGATCACGATCGGCACATCGGGGTTGTCGCGCTTGACCTTCTTCAGGATGTCGATCCCGTCCATCTGGCTGTCCTTCAGCCAGATGTCGAGGATCATCAGCGCCGGCGGCTCGGCGTTGATCGCCGCCATGCATTCCTCGGAATTCGCGGCGAGGCGCGTGCTGTAGCCCTCGTCCTTCAGGATGTCCGAGATGAGCTCGCGGATGTCGCGCTCGTCGTCGGTGATCAGAATGTCTGCCATCGAAACCTCCTCGTCAAACCGCTTCCCGTTCCGCCGGAGCCGCGCGCGGCACGCGCAGCGCCAGCCTTATCTCGGCCATGGCGCCGCGATGGGCGCCCGGCGCAAAGGGCGGCGCGTCGGTCAGCGTCAGCGTGCCGCCATGTTCCTCGATGATCTTCTTCACGATGGGCAGCCCGAGCCCGGTGCCCCTTTCGCGGGTGGTGACATAGGGCTCGAACAGCCGCGCCCGGTCCTCGGGAAGGCCGACGCCGTTGTCGACGATGCGGATCACCGCCAGGCCGTCCTGAGCCTCAAGGCTCACCCGCAGTTCCGGCGCATACCCCTTTGGCGCACCTTTTTCCTGAAGCGCTTCAATCGCTTCCGCTGCGTTCTTGATGAGGTTGGTCAGGGCCTGCGAGATCATCGTGCGGTCAAGCTCGGCCGGCAGCGGCCCCTCGGCAATGTCGGCCACCAGCTTGACCCCGCCCAGCGCGCCTTCCTGCAACAGCACCGCGTCGCGGACCAGCCGCGCGACATCCTCCTCGCGCCGCTCGGGCTCGGGCATCCGGGCGAACTTAGAGAACTCGTCGACGATCCGCCTGAGATCGGCGGTCTGCCGCACGATCACCTCGGTCATCTGCTCCAGCGTCTCGGCCTCGGCGCCGACCAGCGGGCGGAACTTCCGCCGCAGCCGCTCGGCCGAAAGCTGAATCGGGGTCAGCGGGTTCTTGATCTCGTGGGCGATCCTGCGCGCCACGTCGCCCCAGGCGGCCATCCGCTGGGCGCTGACCAGGTCGGTCACGTCGTCGAAGGCCACCACGTAGCCCTCGAGCCGCCCGTCCGCGTTCCGCCGCAGCGCCATCCGCACCAAGAGGTTCTCGAGCGAGCCGTCGCGGCTGACCCGGACTTCCTCCTGCTGGGTCTCGCCCGGCCCCTCCCGGAGGCGCTGGAACAGCGCGCCGAATTCCGGCACGGCCGCGGCAAGCGGCCGGCTGTGATCGTCCTGTTCGTCGAGGCCGAGGAGCCGGCAGGCCGAGCGGTTGACGAAATCGATCCGGCCTTCGGCGTCGAGCCCCAGCACTCCGGCCGTCACAGAGGACAGGACCGAATCGAACTGGCGCCGTCGCGCCTCGGTCTCGCGGTGGGTCTCGATCAGGGCGTCGCGCTGACCGCGGAGCTGCCGGGTCATCTGGTTGAACACCCGGCCGAGCATCGCGATCTCGTCCTCGCCCTCCTCTTCGGGCACCTGCACGTCGAGATCGCCACCGCCGACCCGCTGCGCCGCGCCGGCAAGTCGCCCGACGGGCCGCGACAGCCGCTCGGCGAACCACAGCCCGATCCAGATCGCCGCCAGGATCAGGATCAGCGCGAAGCCGAGGTAGAGCAGGCCGAACTCGAACAGGAGCCGGCCGCGCTCGCTTTCGAGCTGCTGGTAGAGATTCACCGTCTCCTGGGTCTCGTCGAGCAGCGAGAGGATCTCGCCGTCCACCTCGCGGCTCACGTAGAGGAAACGGTCGACATAGCCTTCCAGCGCGATCAGCGCGCGGAACTCGTTGATGTCCCAGTCCTCGATGATCACGGTCTCGCCCTGCGCGGCGCGTTCCAGCTCGCCGGCGTCGGGCGGCTCGAAGTCGAACAGGTAGGAGCGCTCGCCGCGCGCGCGGATCTGCGGCGAGCCGTCGATGACGTAGGCCTCCTTCAGCCCGCGCTGGATCTGCGCCTGGCCCTGGGTCAGCAACTGCCGGAGCTCGCCATCGCCGATCAAGGCGCTGATCCGCCGAGCGGTCTCCAGGTAGCGCGCCAGCGCCTCGGCGTCGGCGGAGAGGTCGCGGCGGTGCTCGTCCTCGTAAGCCTCCGCCGCCGAGAGCGAATTGCCCACCACGGCGCGGACCCGGTCGGAGAACCAGCCCTCGAGGCCGAAGTTCACGGTGATCGCCGCGAAGACCGCGACCAGGATCGTCGGGCCCAGCGCCAGCCCGGTGAAGACGCCGGTGAGCCGCATGTGCAGACGCGAGCCCGCCGAGCGCGCCCGCCGCGCGGCGATCATCCGCGCCACGCGCTGCGCAACCAGCGCGGCGACGAGGAGAACGTAGACGAGGTCGGCAAGCAGCACGAGTCGAAGCGCGCGCGAGGCGGCGCCCTGTTCCAGGGGCCCGAGCATCAGGAAGGTCACAAGCGTGAGCGCCGGCCCCAGGACCACGAGCCCCAGGGTCGCCCAGGTCTGGACCCGGCGCTGCTTTCGCCAGCGGTTCAGCCGCTCCCAGGATGCGCCGCGCGCCGGGCTTGCCAAAGGTGCCTCACGATGTTGTGCCGCTCGCGGCGGCTACCGCCAGATGGCGTGGCTCCGATCCGGGCCTGCGACTCCCGCGCCACGCTTCTGTTGCGCTTTTACATCAACTTCCGCCGCCGTGTCACGCGGATATCAAGGTCGGTGATCTTCTTGCGCAAAGTATTGCGATTGATGCCGAGCAGGTCGGCGCATTTCGCCTGGTTGCCGGCGGTGGCGTCGAGCGCGATTTCGATCAGCGGAAGCTCCATCTCGTGCAGGACGCGCTGGTAGAGCCCGGGCGGCGGCAGCATTCCGCCGTGCAGGTCGAAATAGCGTCTGAGGTGCCGGGCGACCGAGGCCGCGAGCTTGTCGCCCTCGTCGCCACCGGTCAGCACCTCCACCGCCGGCTGGTTGCCCAAGACCGCCTCCACCTCGGCGCGGCCGATCTCCTCTGCCGGGCTGGTCACCGCCAGCCGGCGGATCGCGTTCTCCAGCTGGCGCACGTTGCCGGGCCAGGAATAGGCGCGGACGAGCTCCAGCGCCTCGGGCTTGAGCCGCCGCACCGTGCCGCCGGGCTCGGCGCGGGCCAGGAAATGCTCGGCCAGAAGCGGGATGTCGTCGACCCGCTCGCGCAAGCTCGGCACGTGCAGCGTCACGCCGCCCAGGCGGTAGTAGAGATCCTGCCGGAACTCGCCCGCCTCCATCCTCTGCACCAGGTCGGCCTGCGAGGCGGCCATGATCCGGGGCGCGGTGTCGCTCAGCGCGTCGAGCATCCGCACCACGCGCGCCTGGGTCTCGGCGTCGAGGTCGACGACCTCGTCGAAGAGAAGCGTGCCGCCCCTCGCGCGGGCGAGCACCGCCGACGGCCCGTCCATGCCCTGCAGGTCGGCCGCCTGCGCCACCACGAAAGGCAAGGTGCGGCGGTCGGAGAAATCGTGGATCGCCCGCGCGATCAGCGACTTGCCGGTGCCGGATTCGCCGGTGATCAGCACCGCAAGATCGGTGTTCATCACCCGTGCCACCAGCCGGTAGAGCCCCTGCATCGCCGCGGTCCGGCCGACGAGCGGCAAATCGTCGGCCGGCTGCGCCTCGGCCGCTTGCGGCTTCGGCTGGGCGCGGCGCTTGACCTCGAGCGCCCGGGCGGCGCGCTTCATCAGGTCGGGCAGGTCGAAGGGCTTGGGCAGGTAGTCGTAGGCCTCCTTCTCGGCCGCCCGGATCGCCGTCATAATCGTGTTCTGCGCCGAGATCACGATCACCGGCAGCCCGGGCCGCTTCTCGCCGATCCTCGGCAGCGCCTCGAGCCCGCTCCCGTCGGGCATCACCACGTCCGAGATCACCAGGTCGCCCTTGCCCTCCTCGACCCAGCGCATCAGCGTGACCAGGGACGAGGTGGCGTGCACCTTGCAACCGGCGCGGGTCAGCGCCTGGGTCAGTACGGTGCGGATCGTGCGGTCGTCGTCGGCGACAAGAACGGTGCCGTCCATCTAGGTATCCTCCTTCGGCGCCATCGGCAGCGAGATGCGAAACGCGGTGCGGCCGGGGCCCGAGTCCACGCTGATCCACCCCTCGTGCTCGGAAACGACCTTGGAGACCAGCGCGAGGCCGAGCCCGGTGCCGTTCTCTCGCCCCGAGACGAAGGGATCGAAGATGTCGGCCGCGATCTCCAGCGGGATGCCGGGGCCGTCGTCGACTATCTCGACGACGAGCGGCAGCGCCAGGCCGCCGCCATCGGTGCGGCGCAGCCGCAGCGAGAGGTCGTAGTAGGTGTGAAGCCGGATCGTGCCGCCCTTGGGGTTCGCCTCGGCGGCGTTCTTCAGGAGGTTCAGCAGCACCTGCAGCATCTGGTCGGGATCGGCCCAGGTGGCGGGCAGCGAAGGGTCGTAGTCCTCGACGATCGCCATATGCGCGGCGAAGCCCACCTGCGCCGATTTCCGCGCCCGATCGAGCAGGTCGTGCACGTTGACCGCGCGCCGCTCCGGCGGGCGCAGGTTGCCGAACTGCTCGACCTGCTCCAAGAGCTTCACGATCCGCCGCGTCTCCTCGACGATTAGGTCGGTCAGCTCGCGGTCGCCGCCCTTGAGGCTCATCGACAGGAGCTGCGCCGCGCCGGTGATGCCGGCCAGCGGGTTCTTGATCTCGTGCGCCAGCATCTCGGCCATGCCGATCGCCGACTTCGCCGCCGCCTTGACCGAATGCGAGCGCTCCAGCCGGTCGGCGATCTCGCGCGAGGTGATGGTGAGCAGCAGCCGCGCCGGGTCATCGGCGACGGGCGCGATCTGGAGCGAGCAGTGGAACGGCGGCCGGTCGCCGGCTGTCAGATCGACGTCGTTGACAAAGAGAGGCGACCGGTTCGCCCGGACCCGCGCGAAGGCGTTGTCGAGCGGCGCGTCGACCAGGAGCCGGTCCCAGACCGGATGGCCGCGGAGCGACCGGGCCGAGGCGTTCATGAACTGCTCGGCGGAGGCGTTGATCTCCTCGATCCGGTCCTCGCCGTCGATCAGGAAGGCTGGAAGCGGCAGCGACCCCCAGAGCGTTTCAGCGTCGAGCATCATGCCGCCATCGCGGTCTGCCCGAGCGCCGCCGGAAGCCGAGAGAACACGGCCGCGGGTGTGGCCGCGGTCAGGATCTCGCGGCGGAGCGGCGCGGGCGTGTCGGCCTCGTCCATGTACCACCCAAGGTGCTTGCGCGCGACCTTGAGCCCGAGGCTTGCGCCGTAAAAGCCGAGCATCGCCTCGTAGTGCCCGGCCACCATCTCGGCGAAGGCGGCGCCCTGCGGGATACGCGGCGCCGGTGCGCGATAGAGCCGGTGCGCGATCAGCGCAGGCTGCCAGGGCCGGCCCTGCGCCCCCCGCCCCAGCATCACGCCGTCGGCGCCAGAGGCAGCAACCGCCGCCCGCGCGGTGGACTCGTCGGTGATGTCGCCATTGGCCAGGACCGGGATCGACACCGCCGCCCTCACTGCCCGGATCGCGGCCCAGTCGGCGCGGCCCTTGTAGAACTGCTGCCGGGTGCGGCCGTGGATGGTGATCATTCTGACCCCCGCTGCCTCGGCCATCCGCGCGAGCTCGGGCGCGTTGAGGCAATCGCCGTCCCAGCCGAGCCGGGTCTTCAGCGTGACCGGCACCTTGACCGCCCCGACCACCGCCTCGACCAGTCGGAGCGCGTGCGGCAGGTCGCGCATCAGGGCCGAGCCCGACCAGCCGTTGGTCACCTTCTTCGCCGGGCAGCCCATGTTGATGTCGATGATCTGCGCACCCATCGCCTCGACGAGCTTCGCCGCCTCGGCCATCCAGTAAGGCTCGCGCCCGGCGATCTGCACCGCGGTCGCCGCCTCGCCCAGACCCAGCTCGGCCCGGGCCCTCGCCTCGGGGCGGGCCTCCACCACCTCGCGGCTCGCGACCATCTCGGAGACCACGAGCCCAGCCCCGAACCCCGCCACCAGACGCCGGAACGGCAGGTCGGTGATCCCGGCGAGCGGCGCCAGCGCCACCGGGGGAGAGATCGCGATATCCGCCACCTGATCGGTCAGCTGCCTAATCCTTGAGCGACTACGGGTGGTAGAGCCCAGCCCCGCCCTTTGCAACAGTGTCGGCACCGCAAAGGCCGGCCAGACCTGATCCGCCTCATATTTCAGCAGATCTCCGCGCAGGCGAACGCCCGTTGTCTCGCCCCGCGCCACGACCTAAAGATCGGCCATGACCACCGCCGCCATCATCGTCGCCGCCGGGCGCGGCACCCGCGTCGGGGGCGAGGTGCCGAAGCAATGGCGGCCGCTCGGCGCGCGGCCGGTCGCTGGCCTGGCGCTGGCTGCGTTCCGTGCCGCCCCCGGCATCGACCGGCTGGTGCTGGTCCACCACGCCGGGGACCGCGCGCGCGCCGAGGCCGTGGCCGAGGGCGCGACCCTGGTCCCGGGCGGGGCGACGCGACAGGACAGCGTCCGCGCCGCGCTCGAGGCGCTCGAGGGCCAGGGCGTGGAGCGGGTGCTGATCCACGACGCCGCACGCCCGCTGGTGACGCCCGACCTGATCGCCCGGGTGCTCGCTGCGCTCGAGGAGCACAGCGGCGCCGCCCCCGGCCTGCCGGTCAGCGACGCGCTCTGGCGCGAGGAACACGACCTCGTCGGCGGCACCGTGGACCGCAGCCACCTCTTCGCCGCGCAGACGCCGCAGGGGTTCCGCTTCGAGGCGATCCTCTCTGCCCACCGGGGCCACCCCGGCGGCGCGGCCGACGACGTCGAGGTGGCGCGCTGGGCCGGCCATGCCGTCGCCATCGTCCGCGGCGAGCCCGACAACCTGAAGATCACGGTCGCCGAGGATTTCGACCGCGCCCGGCGGCTCATGGGAGGGGCCATGGACATCCGCACCGGAACCGGCTTCGACGTCCACGCCTTCGGGCCGGGCGACCACGTCATGCTCTGCGGCCTCAGGGTGCCGCACGAGAAGGGCCTCGTCGGCCATTCCGACGCCGATGTCGGCATGCACGCGCTGACCGACGCGATCTACGGCGCGCTGGCCGAGGGCGACATCGGCCGCCACTTCCCGCCGTCCGACCCGCGCTGGAAGGGCGCGGCCTCCAAGACCTTCCTCGCCCACGCCGCCAGCCGCGCCCGGGAGCGCGGCTTCCGGATCGGCAACTGCGACCTCACGCTGATCTGCGAGCGCCCGAAGATCGGCCCCTATGCCGCTGAGATGCAAGAGAAACTCGCCGCCGTCCTCGGCATCGAGGCGACCCGTGTCTCGGTCAAGGCCACCACCACCGAGCGGCTCGGCTTTCCCGGCCGCGGCGAGGGCATCGCCGCGCTCGCCAGCGCCACGCTGGTCGCGCCATGAGCCATCTCCTCGCCACCCTGCTTCTCGTCGGCCGCCTGCGCCCCGCACCCGGCACCTGGGGCTCGCTGGCGGCGATCCCGCTGGCCTGGGTGCTGCACGGCCTCGGCGGCTTCCCGGCGCTGGCCGCCGGCACCCTCGTCGCCTTCGGCCTCGGCTGGTGGGCGACCGCCCAGGAGCTCGCGCTCACCGACGACCCCGACCCTTCCGAGATCGTCATCGACGAGCTCGTCGGCCAGTGGATCGCGCTCTGGCCGCTCTCGCTCGGGCTCTGGCTCGCCGGCCGCGAGCCCTGGCTCTTCCCCTATCCCGGCTGGATCGGGGCGTTCCTGATGTTCCGCCTCTTCGACATCTGGAAGCCCGGCCCCGTCGGCTGGGCGGACCGCCAGGGCGGCGCCCTCGGCGTGATGCTCGACGACGTGATTGCGGGGCTCTTCGCCGCCCTCGTCGTAGCGCTGGCGGCCGCCCTCGCCCACGGCTTCTTCAGGGCATGAATATCGCGGCGAACCTCGTCGCGAAGGCGCGCGAGGCCGGAGTTCTCGTGGCCACGGCCGAAAGCTGTACCGGCGGGATGGTCGCGGCCGCGATCACCGATCTCGCCGGCGCCTCACACGTCTTCGACCGCGGCTTCATCACCTATTCCAACGAGGCCAAGACAGAGATGCTCGGCGTCCGCCCCGCCACCCTCGAGGCCCACGGCGCCGTGTCCGAGGCGGTGGCCCGGGAGATGGCCCTAGGCGCGCTTGCCCGCTCCAACGCCGGGCTGGCGGTCGCCGTCACCGGCATCGCCGGCCCCGGCGGCTCGGGCGCGAAGCCCGAGGGCCGGGTCTGCTTCGCGCTCGCCCTTCGCGGCCG
>JBFKAV010000140.1:0-8962 GCA_041621405.1 Paracoccaceae bacterium | reverse complement strand
GGGCAAGATTGGCCGCGCCCCGCGGCGTTTCCGGCTAGCCTCGGTGGCGGTGGCGCCGCCGGCAATGCGGCCGCAGGAGCCCGCCCAACTCCAGCCCGCGCCGCCCGCCGCCGGCTTCTTCGAGCCCGTCGCGCCGTTCGACCCGGCCCCGGAGAAGCCCCGCGGCGCGCATCTGCGCCTCGTTCATTCGCGGGACTGATCGCGCCCGGCGCGCCGTGTCACAGGTCTCAGGGTCGGGTCAACGGATCAAGCCAAGGCCTTGCACCGAAATGAGAAAGGGCGGCGCAACCCGGTGTTGCGCCGCCCCTGAAACGTCTCGGACGGCTCAGCCCTCGGCGGCGCGGGCCTGGGCGATTGCCCGCCGCTCCGAGATCTCCTCGGCGATCAGGAAGGCGAGCTCGAGCGCCTGGCTCGCGTTCAGCCTGGGATCGCAGGCGGTGTGGTAGCGGTCCGAGAGGTCCTCCTCGCTCACCGCCCGGACCCCGCCGGTGCATTCGGTGACGTCCTTGCCGGTCATCTCGAAATGTACGCCGCCCGGGATCGTGCCTTCGGCATTGTGGACGTCGAAGAACTCCCTGACCTCGCGCAGCACGCTTTCGAACGGCCGGGTCTTGTAGCCTGACGCCGACTTGATCGTGTTGCCGTGCATCGGATCGCAGGACCAGAGCACCTTCGCGCCCTCCTCCTCGACCGCCCGGATCAGCCGCGGCAGGTGGTCGCCGACCTTGCCGGCCCCGAACCGCGCGATCAGCGTCAGCCGCCCCGGCTCGTTCGCCGGGTTCAGCCGCTCGATCAGCAGCTTCAGGTCGTCGGTCGTGAGCGACGGCCCGCATTTCAGCCCGATCGGGTTCTGCACGCCCCGGGCGAACTCCACATGCGCCCCGTCCGGCTGCCGCGTGCGATCGCCGATCCAGATCAGGTGGCCCGAGCCCGCCACCGGCAGGCCGGTGGTGGAATCGATCCGGCAGAGCGCCTCCTCGTATTCCAGGAGCAGCGCCTCGTGGCTGGTGTAGAAATCGACCGTGGCCAGGTCGTGGTTGGTGTCCGCGTTCACCCCCGCCGCAGTCATGAAGTCGAGCGCATCCGCGATCCGGTTCGAGAGCTCGCGGTAGCGTTCCGCCTTCTCGCCCTCGGCGAAGCCCAGCGTCCAGGAATGCACGCGGTGGATGTCGGCGAAGCCGCCCGAGGAGAAGGCGCGCAGGAGGTTCAGCGTCGCCGCCGCCTGGGTATAGGCCTGAAGCATCCGTGCAGGCTCGGGCAGCCGGGCCTCGGCGGTGAAGTCGAAACCGTTGACGATGTCGCCCCGGTAGGAAGGCAGCTCGACGCCCGCTACCGTCTCGGTCGGCGCAGAACGCGGCTTGGCGAACTGGCCGGCCATGCGGCCGACCTTCACTACCGGCACCTTGGCACCGTAGGTCAGCACCACCGCCATCTGCAGCATTACCTTAAAAGTGTCGCGAATGAGATCGGCCGAGAACTCCGAGAAGCTCTCGGCGCAGTCGCCGCCCTGAAGGAGGAACGCCTTGCCCTCGGCCGCCGCCCCGAGCGCCCGCTTCAATCGCCGCGCCTCGCCGGCAAAGACCAGCGGCGGATACTTGGAGAGCTGCGCCTCGACGGCCCCCAGCGCGGCGGCGTCGGCATAGTCGGGCATCTGCACCCTCGGCTTGGCCCGCCAGTCGGATTTCGTCCAGCCCTTTGTCATCTCGCGTCTCCTCGCCCACCCGTGAGCGCCACCGCGCGCTTATAAGCGTCGCTTCGCGGCCGTGCAAACATCCGATTCGCCGCAAGCCGTGTGAAAAGCGACGATTTGGTGTCGCATACGGACCGCTGCCCCTTGATCTTGCCCCGGATTCCTGATTTCGCTGAACTGCGGCGCGGGCTGAGGAGTCGAGCCATCATGCTGCAGGGCGAATTCCTGATTGAGGTGAAGGGCAGCGGCAAGAAGCCGAAGCAGTTCGTCTTCGTCCTCCTCGACAACTTCACCATGCTCTGCTTCGCCTGCGCCATCGAGTGCCTGCGGATCGCCAACCGGATGTCGGGCAAGACGCTCTACGGCTGGTCGCTCGCGGGCGAAGGCGGCAAGGAGGCGGTCTGCTCGAACGGCACCTCCTTCAGGCTCGACATGGATCTCGACGAGGTGAACCGCGAGGCGGTTATCCTGCTCTGTGGCGGGATCGACGTGCAGAAGGCCACCACCAAGCGCCTCGTCAACTGGCTTCGCCGCGAGGCGCGGCGGGGCACGACGATGGGCGGGCTCTGCACCGCCTCGCATTCGCTCGCTGCCGCCGGGCTGCTCGACGGCAAGAAGGCGACGATCCACTGGGAGAACCAGGACAGCTTCGCCGAGGAATTCGAGGAGGTGAAGCTCACCAAGTCGGTCTTCGTGATGGACGGCAACCGCTACACCACCGCGGGCGGCACCGCCTCGATCGACCTGATGCTGAAGATCATCGCTACCGACCACGGCGAGGAGCTGGCCTCGACGGTGGCCGACCAGCTGATCTATTCCTCGATCCGCACCGACCAGGACACACCGCGGCTGTCGATCCCGACCCGGATCGGGGTCCGACACCCCAAGCTCTCCCAGGTGATCCAGATGATGGAACACAACCTCGAGGAGCCGATCTCGCCGGCGGTGCTGGCAGAGGAGGTGGGGATGTCGACGCGCCAGCTCGAGCGGCTGTTCCGCCGCTACCTGAACCGCAGCCCGAAGCGCTACTACATGGAGCTGAGGCTGCAGAAGGCGCGGAACCTCCTGATGCAGACCGACATGAGCGTGATCAACGTGGCGCTCGCCTGCGGCTTCGCCTCGCCGTCGCATTTCTCGAAATGCTACCGGGCGCATTACAACACCACGCCCTACCGGGAGCGCGGGACGCAGGGCGTCAGGCTGTCGATCTGAGCGCCGGGGATTTGCGCGAGGAAAGCCACACAAACCGTTGCGATTAATTTCTTTTGGAAGAAAGCCTCCGGCGAGTGCGAGGCCTTGCCCGTGGCTCCCGTTCCGGCCCGGGGACGGGGGGCCGTCTGCTCCCCGGTCGCCTGGCGGCGACTCCCCCCGAGGATATTTGGACGAGGGTGAAGCAGGGCGGCCCAGGGGAATGCCGCTTCCAGGCCGTGCCTCGGGGACGGCTTTACGGACAGCCCGGCGCGGTGCTAGCCTTGGCTCAGGGGGACGACGCGACCGCCCCGTGAGGCTCCGGCCCAAGGGTCGCATCCCGATCCGGGCTCCGTCCGGAGAGAGAGGGGTGCTCCATGCCGGCCTTCACTGAAATCTCGCCAGAACAGCTCTTCCGCCTGATCGGCCTTGCCGATGCGCCGGTGGTGCTCGACGTCCGCACCGCGCAGGACTTCGACGCCGACCCGAACCTGATCCCCACCGCCCGGCGGGTGGCGCATGACGCGGTCGCCGACCTGCCCGGCCTGGCCGGCCGGCGGGTCGTGGTCGTTTGCCAGAAGGGGCTGAAGCTCAGCCACGGCGCGGCGGCGATGCTCCGGACCGCGGGCGTGGAGGCAGAAACGCTTACCGGCGGCACCCTCGCCTGGGCCGAGGCGGGGCTGCCCTGCGTGCCGGCCGAGCGCCTGCCGCCGGCGCCGGTCTGGGTCACCCGGCACCGCCCGAAGATAGACCGCATAGCTTGCCCCTGGCTGATCCGCCGCTTCGTCGACCCCGGGGCTCAGTTCCTGTTCGTGCCGCCATCGGAGGTCTTCGCGGTGGCCGAGCGTTTCGGCGCCACGCCGTTCGACGTCGAGGGCGCGTTCTGGAGCCACCGCGGCGAGCTTTGCAGCTTCGACACCATGCTCGCCGAGTTCGGGCTCGAGACCGAGCCTCTGCAGATCCTCGCCCGGGTGATCCGCGGCGCCGACACCGACCGCCACGACCTCGCCCCCGAGGCGGCAGGGCTGCTGGCGCTCTCGGTCGGGCTGTCGCGGCAGTACCGCGACGACCTGGCGCAGCTCGAGGCCGGGATGGCGCTCTACGACGCGCTCTACCGCTGGGCGCGCGACGGCCAGGGCGAGGGCCACGACTGGCCCGGCGGGCGGGCAGCGTGAGCGCCCCCGGGATCGCGGAGATCTCCCGCGTTTTCGGCCGGATCGGCGTGCTCTCCTTCGGCGGACCGGCGGCGCAGATCGCGCTCATGCACCGCGAGCTCGTCGAGGAGCGCGGCTGGCTCGGCGAGAAGGAGTTCCTCTCCGCGCTGTCGTTCTGCATGCTGCTGCCCGGCCCCGAGGCGATGCAGCTCGCCACCTTCGCCGGCTGGAAGTTTCGCGGCGTGCCGGGCGGGATGATCGCGGGGCTCCTCTTCGTGCTGCCCGGGGCGGCGGTGGTGCTCGGGCTCGCCATCCTCTACGCCTATCTCGGCGCACTGCCCTTCGTGCAGGCGCTATTTCTCGGCGTGCAGGCCGCGGTCGTCGTGATCGTGATCGAGGCGCTTCTCAGGGTGGCAAGGCGGGCGCTCCGGGGCCCGTTCGACTGGGCGGTGGCGGGGCTCGCGTTCGTCGCGATCTTCGCCTTCGGCGTGCCGTTCCCGGCGATCGTGGCGGCGGCGGCGCTGGCAGGTGCGATCTTGGCGTCGCGGGAAGAGCCGCCCGCGGCCCCTGTCCCGGCGGCTTCGCTCGCCGCGACCTTTCGAAGCGTCGCGCTCTGGGGCGCCGCCTGGCTGGTGCCGCTCGCCGTGCTCATCGCCTCGGGCGGGCTTCTGGCCGAGATCGGGCTCTTCTTCTCCAAGCTCGCCGTCGTCACCTTCGGCGGCGCCTACGCGGTGCTCGCCTACATGGCGCAGGAGGTGGTACAGGGCCGCGGCTGGCTCACCGCGGCCGAAATGGTCGACGGGCTCGGCCTGGCCGAGACCACGCCGGGCCCGCTGATCCTGGTGACCGAGTTCGTGGGCTTCCTCGCCGCATTCCGCGAGGGCGGGCTCGCGCTCGGCCTCGCCGGCGCGGTGGTCACGGTCTGGATGACCTTCGCGCCCTGCTTTCTCTGGATCTTCGCCGGCGCCCCCTGGATGGGCGCGATCGCGGCGCGGCCGAGGCTCACCGCAGCCCTGGCCGCGGTCACGGCGGCGGTGGTGGGGGTGATCCTCAACCTCTCGCTCTGGTTCGCCGCGCACGTGTTCTTCGCCGAGGTTGCGCGGGTCGACTGGGGTCCCTTCGCCACGATCGCGCCCGACCCGTCGACGCTCGATCCACGGGCGCTCGCCATCGCCGTCGTGGCGGGGTTCCTGCTCCTTCGCCTGCACCTGGGGCTCGGTCTGGTGCTGGCCGTCTCCGCAGCCCTCGGCGCGGTGCTCGGCAGCATCGCCTGAGCGGCCGCATCGCGGCTTCCCTTGCGGAACGAATCCCCTATGCTGACCGCGTTGAATAAAGGTTTCGAGATGTCACGCTCGATCGATTACGGCTCGCTCATGCACCGTGCGCTGCGCGGTCTGATCGACGAAGTATTGACCGACGTGGCCGAGCACGGGCTGCCCGGGGCGCACCACTTCTTCATCACCTTCGACACGCGCCACCCCAATGCCAAGCTCGCCGATTGGTTGCGGGAGCGCTACCCCGAAGAGATGACCGTCGTCCTCCAGCACTGGTTCGACGGGCTCGAGACCGCGGAGGAGGGCTTTGGCGTGACGCTGAACTTCGGCGACAACCCCGAGCGGCTCTACGTGCCCTACGACGCGATCCGCACCTTCGTCGATCCCTCCGTCGAGTTCGGGCTCAGGTTCGAATCGCACGAGCCCGACGCGGACGAGGAGGAAACGGATAGCGCGCAGGCGGAGCCCGAGACGGACGAGGCGGCGCACCAGGACGCCGAGATCGTCAGCCTCGACAGCTGGCGCAAGTAACGCCGGGGCGCGCTTCGTCTCAACCGAAAGCCGAGAGATCGACGAACGAGCCGACGGCGCTGGCCAGGATCGGCGAGATGATGGCCAGAATGGCCTTCAGCGCGTCGAGGCTGCCGATGCGCTCGATGCTGAAGCCGGAGATATCCTCGGCCAGCTCCGGCGAACCGGCCTGGTCCACGGCATCGCGGAAGCGGTCGATGCGCACCATCAGGATCAGGCTGACCGGCATGTAGTAGGACAGGATAAGCACCGTGTAGGACACCCCGCGGTAGAGCGAGATCGCGCTGACCAGCTTGTCGTGCGCGAGGTGCATGTCGGGGTCCGCGATCAGCTCGCCGGGCCAGGCCATCCAGGCGATGACCAGCATCATTCCGGCCGTGAGCAGCACGCCGGAGAGGTAGAGGTAGCGCCGGGTCGCGTCGACCGAGTCCTTGAGCGCCCGTGCCTCGGCGCGAAGGCCTGCGGGGCCGTCGAGATTCGCCCCTACGGGGCGGGCGAGCGCCAGCACCATGCCGAAGACCACCGCCGCCGAGGCGACGCTGGCCAGGACGTTGGTCCGGTCGAGCAGGAAGGTCATGGCGAAGAATGCGCCCTGCCCGTCGCAGGCCTCGTTGAGGGGCGAGGCGGGGGCACAGCCGGAGACCTGACCTGAGCCGAGCGCCTGGCGGTACAGGTCCTCGCCGAGGAGCTGGTAGGATTCGAAGCTGCTCATCCAGGCCGGCTCGAAGGTCGAGAACAGGAGCGAGATGATGACCACGGCAACGAAGGCAACGAGGGTAAAGGCGACCGAGCGTCGGGTGTGACGGGCGTAGAGCTCGAAGGCGAAGATCGCGATCAGCGTGACCGCGACGGCGGCATAGAACAGGAACGCCGAGAGGAAGCGGTAGCGGGCGGCAAGTTCGACCTGCGGGACGGTGTCGGCAATCGCGAGGCCGTCGAGGGCGACCGAGGTGTCGGCGAAGGTGCCGAGCAGGTACTCGGAAACCGTCAGCACCAGGATCGGCAGAAGCAGGATCGACAGGTGGCCGGGCGCGATCTGCAGTCGGGTCGGAGCGGGTGGGTCCGCCATCGGAGGTGCTCCTTCGCGGCCGGTCCGCCCCGGCAGCGCGAGGGACGGGTGCGACGGTCGCGGTTGAGAATGCATGGATCGGGCCTGCCCGGCAAGCGCGCGGAGGCGGCGTGCCGGATCTGCGATTGTTGCGCCGACGTGGTGATACTGCGGCGTTTCCAGCAGCTTCCGCGCCCCGGTCCCTCTGCCAACGGCGCTCCCCTGCCCGTGCCGCGGCAAACTGCGAACGACGCTCGCCCGGATTGATCTTTCAACGCGAAGCACTATGACGGGCGGCGACCCCTGCCGAGGAGCCAGCGATGAGCAAGACCCGCACCGAAACCGACAGCTTCGGCCCGCTCGAGGTGCCCGCCGACCGCTACTGGGGCGCGCAGACCCAGCGCTCGATCCGGAACTTCCCGATCGGCTGGGAGCGCCAGCCCATCGCCATCGTCCGCGCGCTGGGCGCGATCAAGCAGGCGGCGGCGCGGGTCAACGTGGCGCAGGGCAAGCTGGACACGAAGCTCGGCGAGGCCATCGAGAAGGCGGCGGCCGAGGTCTACGAGGGCCGGTTCGACGAACATTTCCCGCTGGTCGTCTGGCAGACCGGCTCGGGCACCCAGTCGAACATGAACGCCAACGAGGTGATCTCGAACCGGGCGATCGAGATGCTGGGCGGCGAGATGGGCTCGAAGGCGCCGGTCCACCCCAACGACCACGTCAACATGAGCCAGTCGTCGAACGACACCTTCCCGACCGCGATGCACGTGGCGACCGCGATGGTGGCGCGGGATGTGCTGCTGCCGGGGCTGGAGAAGCTGCAGAAGGCGCTGGCGGCCAAATCCGAGGCGTTTGCGGGCATAATCAAGATCGGCCGCACCCATACCCAGGACGCGACGCCCCTGACGCTCGGCCAGGAGTTCGGCGGCTATGCGCACCAGGTGGCGATGGGCATCCGCCGGGTGCAGGCGGCGCTGCCTGCGATCTACGAGCTCGCCCAGGGCGGCACGGCGGTCGGCACCGGGCTTTCGACCAAGAAGGGTTGGGACACGGCCGTGGCGGGTGAGATCGCCGCGATCACCGGCCTGCCCTTCGTGACCGCGCCGAACAAGTTCGAGGCGCTCGCCGCGCACGACGCGATGGTGGAGATGTCCGGCGCGCTGAAGACCGTGGCGGCGAGCCTCTTCAAGATCGCAAACGACCTGCGATTCCTCGGCTCGGGCCCGCGCTCGGGGCTCGGCGAGCTGATCCTGCCCGAGAACGAGCCCGGCTCGTCGATCATGCCGGGCAAGGTCAACCCGACCCAGGCCGAGGCTCTGACCATGGTCTGCGCCCACGTGATGGGCAACGACGCCGCCGTGGGCTTCGCCGGCTCGCAGGGCCATTTCGAGCTCAACGTCTTCAAGCCGATGATCTCCTACAACGTGCTGCAGTCGATGCAGCTTCTGGGCGACAGCGCCTCGGCCTTCACCGACAACATGGTCGCGGGGATCGAGGCCAACACCGCGCGGATCGAGAAGCTGATGCGCGAGAGCCTGATGCTGGTCACCGCGCTGGCGCCGACGATCGGCTACGACAACGCCACCAAGGTCGCCAAGACCGCGCACAAGAACGGAACCACGCTGAAGGAGGAGGCGATCGCGCTCGGCTTCGTCGACGCCGAGACCTTCGACAAGATCGTGCGACCCGAGAAGATGGTCGGGCCGTCGGAATGAGCGGCGGGGACGCGGGCGGCCCGGTCAACCTCAACCGGGTCCGCAAGGAGAAGGCGCGCGCGGCGGCGAAGGCCCGGGCCGACGCCAACGCCGCGAAGTTCGGTCGATCCAAGTCCGAACGCGTGCTCGAGGCGACGCGACAGGAGCGCGCGAGACGGCTGCTCGACCAGCACCTGCGTGAAGACGAGGAGAGCTAGGAGGTCTGCTTTCTGCGCGGGCTAGCGGGCTACTCGATCACGCGCAGCACCTCCCAGTGGTTCGAGCCCGACACGATGTGCGGCTCGAGCTTCTCGCCCCAGGCCGCGTGCTCGGGCATCTGGCCGAGCTTGGAAAAGAGCCCGTCGAGCTCGGCAAGGTCCTTC
>JBFKAV010000139.1:0-8981 GCA_041621405.1 Paracoccaceae bacterium | reverse complement strand
GGCCGCCACTAGAAGCAATGCGCCGAAGGCGCGCCGCTGGATCCGGCCGCGGCTATTCCCAGCCGGTCTCGTTGTAGATCCGCTCGGCCAGGGCCTGGTTCTCGCCGAGCGCCGAGAGGTTGAGCTCGTCGGCCCGGAACGTGCCGAGGGCGGCCACGTTCGGCGCCAGCGCGGCGCCCGCGACCACCGGGAACTCGTCGTTGCCGGCGGAGAAATATTCCTGCGCCTGGTCGGAGGCGAGGTATTCGAGGAACCTGACCGCGTTGTCGCGGTGCGGCGCGTGGGCGGCGACGCCGGCGACCGAGATGTTGATGTGGGCGCCGGTGGTCTCCTGGTTCGGCAGCACCCAGCCGATGGTGTCGATGCCCTCGCTCAGCCCGTCGACGGGAGGCTGGCGCAGCGCGCGGGCGAAGTAATAGGTGTTGGCGAGCGCGATGTCGCATTCGCCGGAGATCAGCCCCTTGAGCTGGTCGGTGTCGCCGCCCTGCGGCGCGCGGGCGAGGTTGGCCTTCACGCCTGCGGCCCAGGCACGGGCGGCGTCCTCGCCCTCGTGCGCGATGATCGAGGCCAGGAGCGAAAGCGAGTAGATGTTGGTGGCCGAGCGCACGCAGATCTGGCCCTCGTAGGCCGGATCGGCGAGCGCGGTATAGGTCTGGGGCGGGTTCGCCACCCGGTCCTTGGCGTAGAAGATCGCCCGGGCGCGGCTGGAAAAGCCGAACCAGCGGTTCTCGGGGTGCTGCAGCGCAGGCGGAATGCGCTCTTCCAGCACCGCCGATTCGACGGGCTGCAATAGCCCCTTCTGGTCGGCGCGCCAGATCCGGCCGGCGTCGACCGTGATCAGCACGTCGGCCGGGCTGTTGACGCCCTCGGCCTCCATGCGGGCGATGAGTTCGTCGGCGTTGCCCTCGATGCGGTGGATCTCGATCCCCGTCGTCGCCGTGAAGTCGGAATAGAGCCGCTCGTCGGTGTCGTAGTGACGCGAGGAATAGATGTTGAGCTCGCCCTGCGCCTCGGCCGCGGCCGAAAGCGAGAAAAGGGCGAATAGGGCGGTTGCCAGGGCGGCAGCGGGGCGCATGGAGGTCTCCTGTTGCTTCGCAAAAGTCCGACTGTTTTTGTCGGAGGTCTGCGCAGCGTTAGCGCGGCCGGTGGAGGTCGTCAAGAATGTCCGAGCAGAATGGTCGGTTTTTCCGCCCGTCACTTCGCCTGGTCGGCGAAATGCCGTTTCGCCAGCGCCACCAGCCGCCGGTGCAGCGCATTGGTGCGGTTGCGCAGGTGCAGCGCGGCATGCACCGGCTGGGCGATCTCGGGCGCATCGGCGACCGGCCGGGCGACCCCCGCCGCCGCGAGCTCGGCCGCGGTCTCGGCGAGCACGTAGGCGCTGCCGCCGAGCGCGGCGAGTAGCGCCGCGACGGCGGCGTTCTGGCCCGAGCCGACCGGGGCGGCGTCGAGCGCGGGGTGGAGCGCGCGGTGGGCGGCGTCGAAGGCCGGCGCGTAGCTGGCACGGATGGTCCTTGCGGGATCGACCTCGGCCAGCGTCGCGGCATGGGTCGAGACCATCGCGAAGCGGACCTCGCCCACCGCCTCGTAGTGCAGGTCGGGCAGCGGGCGCGGCGTGTAGGCGACTGCGAAATCGAGCGCGCCGGACAGTACGTCGAGGCACATCTGGATCGAGTAGTCGAGTTCGATATAGAGCTCGGTCCGGGGGAAGGTCTCGCGGATGTCGCGGACCCAGTCGGCGATGGTCCCGGCGGCGAGGTCGTGTTGAAGCCCGATCCGAAGCGCGCCCTCGCGCTGGCCGGCCCTTGTCACCGCGCGGCGCGCCTCGGCCCAGCCGTGGCGGAGGCCGCGCGCGTGGCCTTCGAAACGCTCGCCCGCCGCCGTCGGCTCGGTGCCTGCCCGGCTGCGGGTGAAGAGCCGCTCGCCCAGGGCCTCCTCGAGCGCCCGCACCCGGGCCGAGACGGTGGATTGCGAGACCCCGAGGCGCTCGGCGGTGCGGTTGAAGCTGCGGGTCTCTGCAAGGTCGAGAAAGGTTTCGAGGAGCTCGGGGTTCATCTCGGGCCTGATCGGGATTGTCGATCAATAAAACCGGGATGCGCCGATTGAAAGCGGTTTCGCGGCCGGGCAAAGATCGTCGCGCAACGACTGGGGATGGGATCGTGAGCGAATTGCCCGGACAGGCGCGCGTGGTGATCATCGGCGGCGGCGCGGTCGGGGCCTCGTGCCTCTACCACCTGGCCCGCGCCGGCTGGACCGACGCGGTGCTCCTGGAGAAGAACGAGCTGACCGCCGGGTCCACCTGGCACGCCGCCGGCAACGTGCCGACCTTCTCGGGCTCGTGGTCGGTGATGAACATGCAGCGCTACTCGACCGAGCTCTACCGGGGGCTGGCCGAGGCGGTGGACTACCCGATGAACTACCACGTGACCGGCTCGATCCGGCTCGGCCACAGCCGCGAGCGGCGGCTGGAGTTCGAGCGCGTCGTGCAGATGGGCCGCCACCAGGGCATCGAGATGGAGATGCTGGCGCCGGGCGACATCAAGGGCCGCTATCCCTTCGTCGAGACCCACGACCTCTCGGGCGTGCTCTACGACCCGACCGACGGCGACATCGATCCCGCCCAGCTGACCCAGGCGCTGGCCAAGGGTGCGCGGGCGATGGGGGCAAGGGTCGTGCGGTTCTGCCCGGTGACGGCGGTGCGCCGCGACAAGGGCGAGTGGGTGGTCTCGACGCCCAAGGGCGAGATCCGGGCCGAGAAGGTGGTGAACGCGGCCGGCTACTACGCCGCGCAGGTCGGCGCGATGTTCGGCCGGCGGGTGCCGATGATGGT
This sequence comes from Paracoccaceae bacterium, assembly GCA_041621405.1. Taxonomy (GTDB): domain Bacteria; phylum Pseudomonadota; class Alphaproteobacteria; order Rhodobacterales; family Rhodobacteraceae; genus JBFKAV01. Next base: position 6,154 of record JBFKAV010000139.1, on the reverse strand, counting down.
GATGAGCCACCAGTACCTGCTCTTCGAGACGGTGCCAGAGCTCGAGGCCTGGTCGAAGGCCGAGGGCAGGAAGCTGCCGCTCCTGCGCGACGTCGACACCTCCTACTACCTCCGGCAGGAGAAGATGGGCTTCAACCTCGGCCCCTACGAACGGGGCTGCAGGGCGCACTGGGTCACGCCCGACGATCCATTCCCCGAGGACTTCTCGTTCCAGCTCTTCCCCGACGACCTGGAGCGGCTGGAGTTCTACATCGCCGACGCGATGGCCCGTGTGCCGCTGCTGGCCGAGGCGGGGCTTTCCAAGGTGATCAACGGCCCGATCCCCTACACGCCCGACGGCAATCCGCTGATCGGCCCGATGCCGGGAGTTCCGGACGCCTACGAGGCCTGCGTCTTCACCTTCGGCATCTGCCAGGCCGGCGGCGCCGGCAAGGTCCTGACCGAGTGGATCACCGAGGGCGCCACCGAATGGGACATGTGGTCCTGCGACCCGCGCCGCTTCACCGGCTTCGAGACCGAGGACTACTGCGTCGCCAAGGGCATGGAAGTCTACGGCCACGAATACGCGATCCACTTCCCGACCCATGCCTGGCCCGCCGGCCGGCCGGTGAGGACGAGCCCGGTGCACGACCAGCTGGAGGCGCTCGGCGGCCAGTTCGGCGCCTACAACGGCTGGGAGCGGGCGATGTGGTACGCCCGCCCCGGCGACGACACCTCAGAGGAGGCGCAGCGCACCTGGGACCGCGAGGGCCCCTGGTGGGGTGCGGTGGCCGAGGAATGCGCGGCGGTCCGGGACGGCGTCGGCGTTCTCGACCTGCCGGGCTTCACCCGGCTGCGGCTGACCGGCAAGGGCGCGCGGGCGCATCTGGACAGCCTGACCTGCTCGCGCCTGCCGGCGAACGCCGATGGGGGCGTGGCACGCACCGGGCTTCTCTACTTCGCCGACCCGCGTGGCCGGATCGTGACCGAAATGACGGTGCTCCCCTTCGCCGACGACGATATTGGCGTCATCACCGCCGCCGTCGCGCAGTCGCACGATGCCGAGGGGCTGAGGCGGGGTCTTCCCGACGGCGTCGCGCTTGAGGACTGGTCGGAGCGCATCCACTGCTTCATCGTCACCGGCCCCAAGGCACGCGACCTTCTCGCGCCCATCACCGAGGCCGATCTGTCGCTGCCCTGGCTCTCGGTCCAGTACTTCGCGAAGCTCGCGGGGCGGGACGTTGCGCTGGTCCGCGTGTCGTTCGCGGGCGAACTCGGCTGGGAGGTGCATTGCGACCGCGCCGACGCGCCCGCGATCTTTCAGGCGCTCATCGACGGCGGCGCGGTGCCCTTCGGGATGTTCGCGCTCGACAGCTTGCGGATCGAGAAGGGCTATCGCGCCTGGAAGGGCGACCTTTCGACTGACTATTCGCTGCTGGAAGGTGGTCTGGAGCGCTTCATCGACTGGTCGAAGGACTTTCCCGGCAAGGCGGCGCTGATGGCCGAGAAGCAGCGGGGCGTGGCGAAGCGCCTCGTCTCGCTCACCGTCACCGGCAACGAGCACGACGCGCCCTACATGTCCTCGCTCCGCAAGGGCGGCGAGATCGTCGGCGAGGTCACCTCGGGCGGCTGGGGCCACCGGGTTGGGCGGTCGATCGCGCTCGGCACGGTGCGGGCCGACCTCGCGGCACCCGGCACAGAGCTCGAGATCGGGATCTTCGGCAAGTGGTATCCCGCCGTCGTTCACGACGGCCCGCACTGGGATGCGAAGAACGAGAGGCTCCGGGCGTGAGCCAGGTCACCCTGCTCGACGGCGGCATGGGCCAGGAGCTTCTGCGGCGCTCCGGCGACGGCCCGACGCCGCTCTGGGCGACGCAGGTGATGATCGACCACCCGGGGCTGGTGCAGGAGATCCATGCGGACTACTTTGCCGCCGGGGCGACGGTGGCCACGACCAACACCTACGCGATCCACCACGATCGGCTGAGGCGGGCCGGGATCGACGACCGCTTCGGGGCGCTCCACGCGCAGGCGCTTTCCGAGGCGAGGGCGGCGCGGGATGCGGCGGGCGGCGGGCGGATCGCCGGCGCGATCGGTCCCTTGGTGGCGAGCTACCGGCCGGAGACCCATCCACCGTATGAAGAAGCGGTAGCAAGCTACTCAGAGATAGCGAGTATCCTCGGCCCCGAGGTCGATGTCATCCTCTGCGAGACGGTGGCCTCCCTTGCCCATGCCCGGGCCGTGCTGGAAGGTGCCCGCGAGGCCGGCAGGCCGGTCTGGCTGTCGGTGACGGTGGACGACGAGGACGGATCGAGGCTGCGCTCCGGCGAGCCGGTGGCCGGGCTCGGGGCGGTGCTCGACGGCGCCGAGGCGGTGCTGGCCAACTGTTCGGCGCCCGAGGCGATGGCGGCCGCGCTGGCGGAGCTCAAGCGCTTCGGGCTCCCCTACGGCGCCTATGCCAACGCCTTCCGCGAGATCACCAAGGCGTTCCTGGCGGACAGCCCGACCGCGGACGCGCTCTCGGCGCGCCCCGAGATGACGCCCGCGCGCTATGCAGAGTTCGCGCTGGACTGGGTGGGCCTCGGGGCGACCATCGTCGGCGGCTGCTGCGAGACGACCCCGGCGCATATCGCCGAGATCGCCCGGCGGCTGAGGGAAGAAGGACACGAGATCGCATGATCCCGGATCGGGCACGGGCCATCATCATCGGCGGCGGCGTATCCGGCTGCTCGGTCGCCTATCACCTGGCCGAGCGCGGCTGGACCGACGTCGTGCTTCTGGAGCGGCAGAAGCTGACCTCGGGCACCACCTGGCACGCGGCGGGGCTGATCGGCCAGCTCCGCGCCACGCGCAACCTCACCCGGCTCGCCAAGTACTCGGCCGACCTCTACCGCCGGCTCGAGCAGGAGACCGGGCTGGCGACGGGGATGCGGACCACCGGCTCGGTGAGTATCGCGCTGACCGAGGCGAGGCGCGAGGAGCTGCTGCGCGGCGCCTCGCTGGCCCGCGCGTTCGGCATCGAGGTCGAGGAAGTGGGCGAGGCCGAGGTGAAGCGGCTCTATCCCGGCGTCAACACCGAGGGCATGACCGGGGCGGTCTACCTGCCCGGCGACGGCCAGTGCGACCCAGCCAACATCGCGCTGGCGCTGGCCAAGGGCGCGCGCGCCAAGGGCGTCAGAATCGTCGAGGACGCCAAGGTGACGGCAGTGAGGACCGAGGGCGGAAAGGTCACCGGCGTCGAGTGGCAGGCGGACGGCGAGAGCGGCGCGACGCGGGCCGAGGTGGTGATCAACTGCGGCGGCATGTGGGCGCGGGAGCTTGCGGCCGATGCCGGCGTCACGGTCCCGCTCCACGCCTGCGAGCACTTCTACATCGTCACCGAACCCATTGACGGGCTTCCGCAATTGCCGGTCCTCCGGATCCCGGACGAATTCGCCTACTACAAGGAGGACGCCGGCAAGATGCTGATCGGCGCCTTCGAGCCCAAGGCCAAGCCCTGGGGCATGGAGGGCATCCCCGAGAACTTCTGCTTCGACGAGCTGCCGCCCGACTTCGACCATTTCGCGCCGATCCTGGAGGCGGCGACCAACCGACTGCCGATCCTCGAGACCGCCGGGATCCGCACCTTCTTCAACGGCCCCGAGAGCTTCACGCCGGACAACCGCTACTACCTGGGACCGGCGCCCGAGCTGGAGGGCTACTGGGTGGCCGCCGGCTACAACTCGATCGGCATCGTCTCCTCGGGCGGCGCCGGCATGGCGCTCGCCGCCTGGATCGACGAGGGCGAGGCGCCGTTCGACCTCTGGGACACGGACTTGCGCCGGGCCCAGCCGTTCCAGAGGAACCGCCGCTATCTGCGCGAAAGGGTTGGAGAATCCCTCGGCCTGCTCTACGCCGACCACTTCCCCTACCGGCAGGTCGAGACCGCCCGCGGCGTGCGCCGCTCGCCGGTGCACGAGCACCTGAAGGCGCGGGGCGCGGTCTTCGGCGAGGTGGCGGGCTGGGAGCGGGCGAACTGGTTCGCGGCCCCGGGCGAGCCGGCCGAGTACCGGCACAGCTGGGGCCGGCAGAGCTGGTTCGACAACCACCGCGCCGAGCACATGGCCGCGCGCGAGGCCGTGGCGCTCTTCGACATGAGCTCGTTTGGCAAGATCCGCGTCGAAGGCCCTGATGCGGAAGGGTTCATGCAGCGCGTCTGCGCGGCGCAGATGGCGGTGCGCCCGGGCCGGATCGTCTATGCCCAGATGCTGAACGAGAAGGGCGGCATCGAGTGCGACCTGACCGTGACGCGGCTTTCCGAGACGGCCTATTTCCTGGTCGTGCCCGCCGCCACGCTCAGGCGCGACCTGGCCTGGCTCCGCCGGCACCTCGGCGAGGACCGGGCGGTGATCACCGACGTCACGTCGGCCGAGGCGGTCTTCTGCGTGATGGGGCCGAAGGCGCGGCAGCTGATGCAGGCGGTCAGCCCCGACGACTTCAGCAACGCCGCATTTCCCTTTGGCACTGAACGGGAAATCGAGATCGGCCTCGGGTTGGCGCGGGCCCACCGGGTGTCCTACGTGGGCGAGCTCGGCTGGGAGCTCTACGTCTCGGCCGATATGGCGGCGCACGTCTTCGAGACGATCCTTGCGGCGGAGCCCGCGCCGAAGCTCGCCGGCATCCACGCGCTCGATTCCTGCCGGCTCGAGAAGGGCTTCCGCCACTGGGGCCACGACATCTCGGACGAGGACCATATCGAGGAGTCGGGCCTCGGCTGGGCGGTGAAGGTGGAGAAGGGCGACTTCATCGGCCGCGAGGCGGTGCTGAGAAAGCGCGAGGCGGGCGTCTCGCGGCGGCTCGTCCAGTTCCTGCTCGACGACCCCGGGCCGATGCTCTTTCACAACGAGCCCCTGCTGCGCGACGGGAAGATCGTCGACATCCTCACCTCCGGCGCCTACGGCCATGCGCTCGGGGCGGCGGTGGGGATGGGCTACGCGCCGGTCAGGGCGGGCGAGACGCCGGAGGAGACGATGCGCTCGATCTGGGAGATCGAGATCGCCGGGAAACGCTACCGGGCGCGGGCCTCGCTCGCGGCCCTCTACGACCCCAAGGGTCAGCGCGTGAGGATGTAGGATGGTGGAAGTCAGCGACCAGAAGGCGCGGCGGTCGGGCGGGCGCGAGGCCCGCCGGGCGATGCGCGCGGCCCCGGTGGCGGCGGAGGCCCGGCCGGTGCGGGCGGGCCTCGAGGGAGGTCAATATCGCCCGCTAAGCGACGAGGGGGTCAAGCGAATCCACGAGGCCGCCCTGGTCGCGCTGGAGGAGATCGGGCTCGCCAACGCGCCGCCGTCGGGGGTGGAGATACTGACCGGCGCCGGCGCGGTCAAGGGCGAAGACGGGCGCATCCGTTTCCCCCGCGCGCTGGTCGAGGACATGCTGGCGGTGGCGGCCCGCGACATCACGCTGCACGGCCGCGACCCGAAGCACGACCTGCTTCTGTCCGGCACGCGGGTGCACTACGGCACCGCCGGGGCGGCGGTGCATGTGGTCGATCTGGAGACCGGCGCCTATCGCGAGTCCACTACCAGGGACCTCTGGGAGGCGGCGCGGCTCGCCGAGGCGCTCGACAACGTCCATTTCTTCCAGCGGGTGATGGTCTGCCGCGACATCGCCGACAACCTGGAGATGGACCTCAACACCATCTACGCCTGCCTCTCGGGCACGCGGAAGCACATCGGCACCTCGTTCTCCGAGCCGCATCACGTCGGCCCTTGCATGGAGCTCATCCACCTCGTGGCCGGCGGCGAGGCGGAGTATCGCGCACGGCCTTTCGTGAGCAATTCCAACTGCTTCGTCGTGCCTCCTATGAAGTTCGCTGAAGAGAGCTGCCAGACGATGGAGACCTGCATCCGGGCCGGGATGCCGGTGCTTCTGCTGTCGGCCGGACAGGCGGGTGCGACGGCACCGGCACCGATCGCGACGACGATCGTGCAGGCGGTGGCGGAGTGCCTCGCCGGCGTCGTCTATGTCAACGCGATGATCCCGGGCTTCCCTGCGATTTTCGGCACCTGGCCCTTCGTCTCCGATCTCAGGACCGGGGCGATGTCGGGCGGCTCGGCCGAGCAGGCGCTGCTGACCGCCGGCTGCGCCCAGATGCACCGCTTCTACGGCCTGCCCGGCGGCGCCGCGGCGGGGATCG